>JAEUSX010000206.1 GCA_016788405.1 Flavobacteriales bacterium | reverse complement strand
AAGATTGACCGCCGAAGTGTTGCAGATGCGACGAAGCTCCGCGCCAGTGCCGTACTTGAAATAGTACAGGCAACCGTCCGGCCCTGCCCCAAGCCAGCTGATCATGCCCAAGCCGTCCGCGAAGTCATGCACGCTCACCGGGTCCCCTTGTGCGTCGTACACGAATCGTCGTATCCAGCCGCTGGCGAAATCGGCGTGGAAAGCGCTGTTCTGATATTCCGCAGGATAAGAGCTCCACGTGTTCCAAGGCCCTGCGATCGCCGCGTATCCCCCGAACCGTGGTCCTGATACGGGAGAAGTCGCTTCATCGAGGTCGTACGTGATGGCATTGGCGCCATTGAAGGCGCCGCACCGGGAGCGGTTGCCATGAAGCCAATCGACAGCGGGCCGCTTGTGGAAGAAATGCGGGATATATGGCGGCACTTGCTGGCTGGCATCGCAAGGATTCGGATGGCCATTGGCATGCGATGGCGTGTCCTGCTTCAGCAGGTCGATGAACCGGAAATAGCGCTGTGTGCAACTCACCCCATTGTACAGCGGGTTCGATGCATCCTGATTCTCGGTCATCGCGGCCTGATAAGAAGCGACCGCATCGAAGCCCTCATAAAGCGGCCAGCCGAAGTTCTGCCCAGGACCGGTGCACACATTCTGCTCCTCCCAAGTGCTCCAGCCTACGTCCCCGATGAAGAGGGTGCCCACGTCGCCGTCAGCCGGGTTGGTGCTGCCTGTATTGGGCTTCAAGGTCATTCGGTACGGATTCCGCAGGCCCATGGCCCACACCCTTGATTTGGCAGCGCGCGGGAACGCTGGATCGTAGAATGGGTTGCTGGGCACGCCGTTGCCGGTGTTCGGATCCATGCGGAGCACCTTTCCGCTGAACGAATTCACCATCTGCGAGCGGAAAGCACCGACGTTCTCTTCCGGGCGGATGATCCCGTCCGCCAGAGCCTGGGCGTAGTAGCTCTCCGTAGCGCTCCCCACGTCGGTGCTCGCCGCGCTCGATGCCTCGCCGATGCTGGCCAGCAAGGTGCCATCGCGAGCGAAGAGCAGGGTGCCCGCGCCATGCGTGTTGTAGAGGATCGGGGCTCCCGTGGTGATGGTCTCGCCGAGTAGCACGGTGCGGCTCGCGGGATCGGCTACGTTGAAATTCGGCCCGGTAGCGGTGTACCGCACGATGCGTACGATGGTGGCGGTGCCACCGTCCGTTATGGCCGGACTGTAGTTGGCCGTTCCGTAGTAGAGCAGATGATGCCGGTCCACCACGTACATGGCATACATGCGGCCATTGGTGAGGTAATTCGGGTCGAGGGCGAAGCCGAGCATGCCGTGATCCGCCCAATTCCCCACCTCCTCCAGCAAGTTGAGCAACGGCGTGGCCAGCCTCACGCCGTTCTCCACGATCCAGACACGTCCGCTTTTCTCCCAGACATACATCCGGCCGTTCGCGTCCCACGTGGCCCCGACCGGGCTGAACCAGCCATCCATGACCAGCGAGGTCTCAAAGCCGGATACCAGCGATTGAGCCCTGACCTGAGTCAAAGCCATGCAACTCGAGAAAAGTACTAGTTGGATTGCCCGCCTCACTGTGCGAAATCTGGCGCAGAACTGTTACGCCGCGCGAAAATGAAGGTTGTGCGGCATGCGGCGCAATGCGATTTCTCAACCATCGAAGAGACGAAGTTGCCCGTAAGGCGGGGGCTTGAACAGGTCTAGGCGCAACGCAGGCATGACGGATCGTGGGAAATGCCGGTTCCTGAGCACCGTGAAAAGCGTGTTGATATTCTTGGCCAGCGGTCCTTCACCCCGCATTCGCCTCCCGGGCAGGGTATCCTGCACCGCTCCCCCATGGAGCTGCCGCGTCTGGGCGAGGATCTTCTCGGCGCGGTCCGGGAAATGCGAGCGCAACCAGCCCTCGAATACCTGGGCCACGGCGCCATTGGTGCGCAGGACGGTGTAGCTGGCGGTGAGGGCACCAGCCTCTGCTGCCGCCTCGAGCACGGCGGGTATCTCATGCTGGTTGAGCGCGGGGATGATCGGGGCCATCATGGCCATCACAGGCACTCCTGCCCGGCGCAATTCTCGTATCGCTCTCAAGCGATTCACAGCGGTGCTGGTGCGCGGCTCAAGCACCCGTCGCAGTTGCTCATCGAGGGTGGTGATGCTGAAGGCGACCGTGGCAAGCCCTTGCGCGGCCAGTTCCTCAAGCAGATCCGCATCGCGCAGCACCAAGGCGTTCTTCGTGATGATGGAAACAGGCTGCTTGAAGGCAAGTGCCACCTCCAGGAGGCGCCGCGTCAGCCGCTCCCTGCGCTCTGCCGGCTGGTAAGGATCCGTTGCCCCGCTGATGCTGATGGGGGCCACCTCCCACCTCCGGTTGCGCAACTGCTGCTCTAGAAGCTCGGGAGCGTTGCGCTTCACGAGGATCACTTGCTCGAAATCCAGCCCGGCGCTGTACCCCCAATACTCATGCGTGGGCCGCGCATAGCAATAGGCGCAACCGTGCTCGCACCCCTGGTAGGGGTTCATGCTGTACACGAAAGGCAGGTCCGGACTGTTCACCCGGTTCACGATGGTGCGGGGCTCTTCCACCAAGTATCGCGTCGGCCCGCCAAGCTCCAAGGGCTCATCGATCCCTTCCCATTCCACCACTTCCCGGCTGGTGCGCAGTAAGCGGTTCACGGGCTGCGCGGAGGCACCACGGCCTTTGACGGGATTCTCATCCATGCCCATGCGGACAAAGTACTGAACGCCTTCAATGACGCTGAACTGACAAGGAACCCGATAGTTTCGCCCCCCTTCTTCCATCCCATGACCCGTACGCTCCTCGCAATTTCCCTCCTGGCATCGTGCTCCACCGGACCTGCACCAGTGGCTCAGGAAGAGAAGGCTGGCGGCCCGCCTGCTGATTCCATCAGAGGCTGGGACAGCACCTTGGTGCTCACCGGCGAGCGCCATTTCAAGCGCATCAAGCAATTGACCTTCGGCGGCGATAACGCAGAAGCGTATTGGAGCTTCGATGGATCGCGCCTCGTGTTCCAGAGCACCAATCCGAATTGGGGCGAAAGCTGTGATCAGATCCACGTGTTCGACCCGTTCAAGGATGAATTGCGCACCGGCCAGCCGCAGCGCATCAGCGTGAATGGCGGCCGGACCACCTGCAGCTATTTCCTGCCTGGCGACAGCCTTATCCTGTTCGCCAGCACGCATGAGCACGATGCCTCCTGCCCGACTGTGCCCGAGCGACGCGCCGATGGCAAGTACGTATGGCCCATCTACGAGAGCTTCGATATCCATGTGGCCGACCTGAACGGCAACCTCAAGCGCAAGCTCACCGACCAGCCCGGCTACGATGCGGAAGCCACCGTCTCTCCCAAAGGCGATCGCATCGTGTTCACGAGCACGCGCGACGGGGATCTGGAACTGTACACCATGAACACGGATGGCTCCGACGTCCGCCGCGTCACGAACACCCTCGGCTATGACGGCGGCGCGTTCTTCAGCCCGGACGGCACCAAACTGCTCTGGCGCGCCTCCCGGCCAGCTTCGCCGGAAGAGGAGACCATTTACAAGGACCTGCTCAAGGAAGGCTTGGTGATGCCTACGAACATGGAACTGTGGGTGGCCAACGCCGATGGCAGTGAGGCAAAGCAGATCACCAAGCTTGGCAAGGCGAACTGGGCCCCCTACTGGCACCCGGATGGCAAGCGGATCATCTTCGCCAGCAATCACCTCAGCGAACGCGGCTTCCCCTTCACGCTGTTCATGATCCATGCGGATGGCAGTGGCCTCGAGCAATTGAGCCACGGGGACACCTTCGATGCATTCCCGGTCTTCAGCGCCGATGGCCGATACCTCGTCTTCAGCAGCAACCGCAACAACGGCGGCACCCGGGAAACGAATCTATTCCTAGCGGAGTGGGTGGATTGAGCAGTGGAATCGAAAATCCAAGAACCGAGGTAACGGAGAAGGGCCAGCTACCCCAATTGCGGCATTTTGGCTGAGGGCGCAACTCGCTTGAAGGAGCGGGCGATCTTCGCTGCGTGATGGCAGAGACACAAGACGCGAAAGCCGGCTGGGTGCAGCGCCTCGCGAAGCGCTGGAATGTTTCGCCAGCTCGGGTCGGCATCATCCTCGTGGTCTTCGCCTGCACCGGTTTCACGGTGATGTTCCTGAAGAAACCACTGGTGGCCTGGGCCAGCGGCGAGGCCGGCAATCCTCCCCTGCTCTTTAGCGTGCTCTACTACGTGCTGATCCTGCCCTTCTACAATGCCCTGCTCCTGGTGTACGGCGCGCTCTTCGGGCAGTTCAGCTTCTTCTGGTCCTTCGAGAAGCGCTTCTTCGCACGGCTGTTCGGGCGTCGTAGGCCCTGAGCACGCGCGCTACTTGTGCTTCGGGTGAGCGCTTGATCCTGCATTCCCAAAGCGTGACCACCCGCCAGCCCTGTTTCCGTAGTGCTACCGACTTCTCTCCATCGCGCTCCTGGTTGCGCGCCAGTTTCGGTCCCCAGTACCAGGCGTTGCGCTTCGGCTTGCGCGGTTGGCAATGCGGACAGCCGTGCCAGAAGCAGCCGTGCACGAAAACCGCCAGCTTCCGGCTCACGAAGGCGATATCGGGCCTGCCCGCGGCTTTGGCGTAATGCAAGCGATATCCGTTAAGGCCCGCTGCACGAAGGCTGGCCCGCACGATGAGTTCCGGAGCCGTGTCCTTCGCGCGGATGCGGCTCATGGTGGCGCTCACTTGAGCACTGGCCGGCTTGGGCAGGCGGCGGGGCATGCTCCAAAGATTCGTCGCAAGGCGGCTACATTCGCGGCCCTTCACGCCATTCGTAGGGCGATGAAGCAACAGCATGAAGATCAAGGTGACCCTTCCGGATGGCAGCGTTCGGGAGTTCGACCATGGCGCGACGGCCATGGATGTGGCCAGGAGCATCAGTGAGGGCCTTGCCCGAAACGTGCTCAGCGCGAAGGTGAACGGGGAAGTGCGCGATGCGAATCGGCCCCTGCCCGGTGATTGCAGCCTCGCTCTATTGACTTGGAACGACCCCGAAGGGAAGTCCACGCTCTGGCACAGCAGCGCGCACCTGATGGCAGAGGCGATCGAGGCGCTCTACCCCGGAACCAAGTTCGGCATCGGGCCGCCTATCGAGAACGGGTTCTACTACGACATCGACCTGGGCGATCGCACCATCGGCGATGGCGATTTCGCCGCCATCGAGGCCAAGATGAAGGAGCTGGCGGCCAAGAAGCTCGCCTATGTGCGCAAGGAGGTGAGCAAGGCCGACGCGATCAAGTACTTCGAGGATAAGGGGGACGAGTACAAGCTGGAGCTGCTCGAAGGGCTGAACGACGGGGAGATCACGTTCTACTCTCAAGGCAACTTCACCGACCTGTGCCGGGGGCCTCACATCCCCGACACCTCATTCATCAAGGCCGCCAAGGTGATGAGCGTGGCTGGCGCGTATTGGCGCGGCGATGAGAAGCGCAAGCAGCTCACCCGTCTTTACGCCATCACCTTCCCCAAGCAGAAGGAGCTGGATGAGTACCTGGTGCTCCTGGAAGAAGCGAAGAAGCGCGACCATCGCAAGCTCGGCAAGGAGATGGACCTCTTCACCTTCAGCGAGCGTGTAGGCGCCGGACTCCCCCTTTGGCTGCCCAAGGGCGCCGCGTTGCGCGAGCGCTTGATCAACTTCATGAAGGAGGCGCAGGAGAAGGCCGGCTACGTGCAAGTGGCCACCCCGCATATCGGCAGCAAGGCGCTCTACGAGACGAGCGGTCACTGGGAGAAGTACGGGAAGGACAGCTTCCAGCCTATGAACACCCCGCAAGAGGGTGAACTCTTCATGCTGAAGCCCATGAATTGCCCGCACCATTGCGAGATCTTCGCCAGTAGGCCGCGCAGTTATAAGGACCTGCCGCTGCGCTTCGCGGAATTCGGCACCGTTTACCGCTACGAGCAGAGCGGTGAGTTGCACGGGCTTGCCCGGGTACGGGGCTTCACCCAGGATGATGCTCACCTCTTCTGCAGGCCGGATCAGGTGAAGGAAGAGTTCTTGAAGGTGATCGACCTTGTTCTCCTGGTGCTCAGGGCCTTGAACTTCGAGAAATTCGAGGCGCAGGTGAGCCTTCGCGACAAGGAGGACCGCAGCAAGTACATCGGCAGCGAAGAGAATTGGCAGAAGGCTGAGCAGGCCATCATCGATGCCGCAGCCGAATGCGGCATGGAGACCAAGGTGGAGTACGGGGAAGCGGCCTTTTACGGCCCCAAGCTCGATTTCATGGTGAAGGATGCCCTGGGTCGTCGTTGGCAGCTCGGCACCATTCAGGTCGACTACAACCTGCCGGAGCGTTTCGAACTGGAGTACGTAGGCAGCGACAACGGACGGCACCGCCCGGTCATGATCCACCGCGCGCCCTTCGGCAGCTTGGAGCGGTTCATCGCGGTGATCATCGAGCATACCGCAGGGCGCTTCCCGCTATGGCTGGCGCCGGAGCAGGCCATCATCCTGCCCATCAGCGAGAAGTTCATCGATGCCGCGAATGCGGCCCAGACCCGGTTGGCCGCATTGGGGATCCGCGCCACCGTGGACGACCGCAATGAGAAGATCGGTCGGAAGATCCGCGATGCCGAACTCGCGAAGTCGCCATTCATGCTCATCCTCGGTGAGAAGGAGGTGTCCGATGGCACCTTGAGCGTGCGCGAGCACGGTGCCGGGGACCTGGGCGCCATGACAGCCGAGGCCTTCGCTGAGCTGATTGGTGAGCGCATCACAGCCCAGCTCGGAAAAGCAACAGCGGCTTAACACGCTGGCGGATAGGGAAAGATGCTGATATTCGCGCCCTCAAACTCCGGGGCAGGTGTTCCCGGAGGTCGAACCAAACCCCTCTAAGTGGCAGGTCCTCCCTATCGTCCCAGCGGTCCACCGCGCCCCTCAGGCGGCGGCCCGCGCCGTCCTTACCGTGGTCGCGTCATCAAGGAAGACCCGCACCGGATCAACAACAAGATCTACGGTGTGAACGAGGTCCGTCTGGTGGGCGAGAACGTGGAGCAAGGGGTGTATCCGTTCAGCCAGGCCCTGCGCATGGCCGAGGAGCAGGGTCTCGATCTGGTGGAGATCAGCGCTACGGCGGTGCCGATCGTCTGCCGCATCGTCGACTACAAGAAGTTCCTGTACGATCTGAAGAAGAAGCAGAAGGAGATCAAGGCCAAGCAGACCGTGGCCGAGGTGAAGGAGATCCGCTTCGGGCCGAACACCGATGAGCACGACGTGAACTTCAAGCTGAAGCACGCGCGCAATTTCCTGGAGGAAGGCCACAAGGTGAAAGCCTTCGTGTTCTTCCGGGGAAGGAGCATCGTGTTCAAGGAGCGTGGGGAGATCCTGCTGCTGAAGTTCGCGCAGGACCTGGAGGATGTGGGGCTGGTGGAGAGCATGCCCAAGCTGGAAGGCAAGCGGATGATCATGTTCCTGATCCCGAAGAAGAAGAAATAACGTCCGGGCGGAACGTGACCGCCCATCAACGACCAAAGACGACGACCATGCCCAAGATGAAGACCAAGTCCGGCGCCAAGAAGCGTTTCAAGCTCACCGGCACCGGCGAAATCAAGCACAAGCACGCCTTCAAGCGCCACATCCTCACCAAGAAGGAGACGAAGCGCAAGCGCGCCCTCACGCACATGGGCACCATCCACCCGCGTGACAAGAAGAACGTGCTCGACCTGCTGAAGTGATAGAACCCCAACCGCTCCAGGGTAACAATAGGTAGCGTTAACCAGGACACGCAGCACCAAAGACCAGCCCAGCGCTGACGCTCGCGTCCGAAAACCCAAGTGGAACATGCCACGCAGTCAGAATAAAGTAGCCGCCAAGGCCAGGAGGAAGAAGATCCTGGACATGGCGAAGGGCAACTACGGTCGCCGCAAGAACGTGTTCACCGTCGCGAAGAACACGGTGGAGAAAGGCCTCGTGCACGCGTACGACGGCCGCAAGCTGAAGAAGCGCGAGTTCCGCAACCTTTGGATCCAGCGCATCAACGCCGCTGCGCGCCAGAACGACATCAGCTACAGCGTGCTCATGAACAAGCTGAAGCTCGCGAACATCAGCCTGGATCGCAAGGCCCTGGCAGAGATCGCCTACAACGATGCCGCCGCTTTCGCGGCCATCGTGAGCAAGGTGAAGTGAGCCACGGTCGAATCCATCGGAAGGGCTGTCCGCCAGGGCGGCCCTTCTGCTTTTCGTATGGGCGCGACGACCATCTTTGAGCGCATGGCCGAACGCTCCGCTACCTATCCGCTCATCGTCCTTACCACGCTCTTCTTCATGTGGGGCTTCATGACGGTAATGAACGATGTGCTGATACCGCATTGGAAGGAGGATTTCCAGCTCAACTACAGCCAGAGCCTGCTCGTGCAGTTCTGCTTCTTCGGCGCCTACTTCATCGGTTCGCTCATCTACTTCATCCTTTCCGCCACCAGCGGCGACCCGATCCAGCGCATCGGCTACAAGCGCGGCAGCATCATCGGCCTGTTGATCAGCGCAGCGGCATGCGGGCTGTTCGTCCCGGCATCCTATGCGCATAGCTACCCAGGATTCTTGATCGCGCTCTTCGTGCTGGGCCTCGGCTTCACCATGCTGCAGATCGCGGCCAACCCGTTCGTGGCCATCATCGGATCGCCGGAGGGCGCCAGCAGCAGGCTGAATCTCGCGCAAGCCTTCAATTCGTTAGGCACCACCCTGGCGCCTTTGATCGGCGGCTGGTTGATCTTCGAGCACTTCAAGGGGGAAGCCGCGATCCGAGCGCCCTATG
This sequence comes from Flavobacteriales bacterium, assembly GCA_016788405.1. Lineage (GTDB taxonomy): Bacteria > Bacteroidota > Bacteroidia > Flavobacteriales_F > PHOS-HE28 > PHOS-HE28. Next base: position 4,911 of record JAEUSX010000206.1, on the reverse strand, counting down.
CGATCTATGCGGCGGTCTTCCTCCTACTGGCCGCACTGGTGCATTTAGCACCGCTCCCCGAACCGCCGAGGTCCCTCGAAGCACGCGCCAACGCATTCAGGCATCCGCAACTGCGCTGGGGCATGGTCGCCATCTTCTGCTACGTAGGCGCTGAGGTGGCCATTGGAAGCCTGATCATCAACTACCTCGGCAGCTCGCACGTGCTCGATATGCCGGAGAATAGCGCCAAGCACTACCTCAGCCTTTATTGGGGCGGCGCCATGACCGGCCGTTTCCTAGGCGCCATCGCCTTGTCGCGTGGTCTTGCAGGATGGAGACGTGATCTTCTCATGCTCGCCTTCGGCGCCGCGATGTTCTTCCTGCTGTTCTTCATCAACTCAGGCCCAGGCTTCCATTTGCATCACGCCTGGCCCATGGCCGTCCTCATCCTTGGAAACCTGGTCGCCTTCCTGGTGATCGGTCCCAACGCTTCTCGTGCGCTCGGCCTTTTCGCATTGGCCGCTGCGGCTTTGCTGATGGTCTCCATCAATACGGGCGGGGCGTGGGCATTGTGGGCCATCATCGGCATCGGACTCTTCAACTCGATCATGTGGAGCAACATCTTCACCCTCGCCATCGACGGCTTGAAGGAGGATACGAGCCAAGGCAGCTCGCTCCTGGTGATGATGATCGTGGGCGGCGCTCTGCTGCCGAAGCTGCAGGCCATGATCGCTGACGCGCGTGCGACGCCGACCGACCTCGATGCGGGCCTGCCCCACTCCTTTCTTCTGCCGATGTGCTGCTACGTCTTCCTCGCTTGGTACGGCTTCAAGGGCTCAAAGCACTCCATGAGCGCATGATCCTCGGCATCGATATCGGCGGAACCAGCAGCAAGCTCGGCCTTGTGCACGAGGACAAGGTGATCGCCCGCGCGCGCATCGCCACCCTCGGCCATGCGGACGACCATGCCTTCGCGGATGCCTTGGTGCGCGAGACCGCTCGACTGACAACGGAGACCGGACGACCGATCACGGCAATCGGCATCGGCGCGCCCAACGCCAACCAGCTCACTGGCATCATCGAGATGGCGCCCAACCTGCCTTGGAAGCACGATGTGCCGCTGGCGCGCATGATGAGCGACCGCATCGGCGTGCCGGCCACCTTGGGCAACGATGCGAATGCGGCAGCCCTCGGCGAATGGCGCTACGGCGCGGGTCGTGGGATAGATGATCTGATAGTGGTGACGCTCGGTACAGGCGTAGGAAGTGGCTTCATCGTGAATGGCCGGCTCGTGCTGGGCAGCGCAGGCAATGCGGGAGAGCTCGGACATGCGATACTCCAGCCCGAAGGCCGTGCATGCACCTGCGGAAGGAAGGGCTGCCTCGAGGCTTATGTGAGCATCCGGGGCATGCTGGCCACCTACGCCGAGGAAGGCGGCGCCGCGAATCCCACCGACGTGAAGACCATTGCCGACCTCGCGCATGCTGGTGAATCGGCAGCCATCGCCTGCTTCCAGCGCACCACGGAATGGCTGAGCATCGGCTTGGCGAACGCGGTGTGCGCCACAGGCCCGAAGCGCATCGTGCTCTTCGGCGGCATCGCCCGCAACGGCGACTTGCTCATGGCGCCATTGCGCGAACGCTTCCACGCCAACCTGCTGAACATCTACCAAGGCCGGGTGGATCTCACGGTATCGGCTTTGCCGGATGACGATGCCGCGTTGCTGGGGGCAGCGGCGCTGGGAACCCTTTGATTCATCAGAAATGGCCAATCCACATCATTCCAATCTGTCTGGTCGACCCGGAAGGTCGGCGCCACCAGTGCTAACGGCGATCTGCATCTTGATGCATTGCCTCGGCTACGCTCAGGTGAATCCCGCCCGCGACCTCGTCAACCCCTTCATCGGCACGGGCGGACACGGCCACAACTTCCCCGGCGCCTGCGTGCCCAACGGATTGGTGCAGCTCAGCCCCGATACCCGCCCCGATGGCTACATGGATTGGGACGGCTGCGGCGGCTACCACCACAGCGACAGCGTGATCTACGGCTTCAGCCACACGCACCTGAGCGGAACCGGCGTGGCGGATCTGTGCGACGTGCTGATCACGCCCGTTGCGGGGAGCGGTGGGATGGCCTTCGACCGCCGGGCCACCGCATCAGTCTTTGACCATGCCACGGAAGAAGCGCACGCTGGATACTACAAGGTTGAACTCACCGGGCCGCCGCGATCACCTGCCGACATGCACTCCATCGTCGACGCGAGGCCCACGCGCGTGCCGGGGGCGCGCATCGTGGCCGAGCTCACGGCTACGCAGCGGGTTGGGGTGCATCGCTACGAATACCCGAAAGGCCAGGACGCCCGCATCGTGCTCGACCTGCGCCACCGTGACAAGATCATGAAGGCGAGCACGGAGACCTTCAACCGGAATGAGATCGTTGGCGAGCGGAGCTCTTCCTCCTGGGCGAAGCATCAGCGCCTATTCTTCTGCATCCGGTTCAGCTCTCCTTGGATCGATGAGGACGTCATGCCGGCGAACCTCGCCGACGGCGCCATCGTCGGCTTGGGCTTCGGAGCCTTGGATAAGCCGCTCGTCGTGAAGGTCGGCATCAGCGCCGTGAGCATCGAAGGCGCGCGCGCCAACCTCGAGGCCGAAGTGCCGCATTGGGATTTCGACCGCGTGCGGACGCAAGCCGAAGCCGCATGGAACGCCAAGCTGAACAAGGTGCAGGTGAAAGGCGGAACGAAGGAGCAGCAACGCGCTTTCTACACCGCGCTCTACCATAGTTACGTGGCGCCGTACATCTTCAATGATGCGGATGGCCGATACCGTGGCATGGATGGCGAGGTCCACAAGGCCGAGCACAGCGTGTACACCGTCTTCAGCTTGTGGGACACCTTCCGCGCGCTGCACCCGTTGATGACCGTGCTGGAGCCGCAGATGACCGAGGATTGGATCAAGACCTTCCTCCTGCACTACCAGCAGGGCGGTCGGCTGCCCGTATGGGAACTCTGGGGCAACGAGACCGATTGCATGATCGGCTACCACAGCGTGAGCGTGATTGCTGATGCGTATGCCAAGGGGATCAAGGGCTTCGATACCAAGCTCGCGCTGGAGGCGATGATGGCCAGCGCCGATGCCGACCACTTCGGTCTGAAGGCCTACCGCGAGCGCGGGTACATCAGCAGCGAGGAAGAGCCGGAGAGCGTGAGCCGCACGCTGGAGTACGCCTACGACGATTGGTGCATCGCGCGCTTCGCGGAGATGATCGGCGAGGACGAGGTGGCGAAGCGCTTCTACGCGCGCAGCCGCAATTGGCAGAACCTCTTCGACCCCGAGACGCGCTTCTTCCGCGCACGGCGCAACGGCGGCTTCATGCAGCCCTTCGACCCGTATGAGGTGAACTTCAACTTCACCGAGGCGAACGCCTGGCAGTACAGCTTCTTCGTGCCGCACGACATGGACCGCTTCATGTCCCTCACCGGCGGTCCGAGCGGATTGGCAGGCAGGCTCGATGCGCTCTTCACCGCGAAGGCGCAGACCACGGGCCGTGAACAGAGCGACATCACCGGCCTGATCGGCCAGTACGCGCATGGCAACGAGCCCAGCCACAACTTCACCTACCTCTACAACTTGAGCGACCGACCATTGAGCACAGACGTGTTCGCGCGGCGCATCATGCAGAACTTCTACACGGACGCGCCCGATGGCCTCATCGGCAACGAGGACTGCGGACAGATGAGCGCCTGGCTGGTCTGGAGCGCGCTGGGCCTCTACCCTATCTGTCCGGGCAAGCCGGAGTGCACCATCGGATGGCCGCTCTTCGATGAAGCCACGATCGATCTCGGCAACGGCAAGCAGTGGCGCATGAGCACCGAGGTGATGGGCGACGACCGCTCGCATGTGGAGAGCTTCATGTGGAATGGCCAGCAGCCGGAGACCTACCGGACCATCCCGCATGACGAACTGATGAAGGGCGGCGAGTTGCGCTTCACGCTGGGCCCGCGCGCCGGAGGATCACCGGGACGCTTCATCCCCGGGTTTGATGATGCCTGGACCCCTGCGCCCGTCATCCAAGCCGAGCGGCAGGCGTTCACGGACAGCTTGCTCATCACCATCAGCAGCAGCGATGAACGGGCGCGCATCGAGTATCGGATCGACGAGGGCATGCCCCGTCCCTATTCGGAGCCCTTCTGGATCAAGCAGAGCTGTGCGGTCACCGCCACTTCAACAGCCAAATCGATGGTGCAGGCCGAAGGACATGGGCCGCTCTTCGGCTCGAAGCCGGTCACCGCGACCTACACGAAATACGAAGGCGGGCGCAGCATCACGCTGGAGAGCAAGTACGCCAACGAGTACACCGCCGGCGGCCCCAACGCGCTGATCGATGGGGTGCGCGGTGGCAAGGACTTCCGCACCGGCGAATGGCAGGGCTACCGCGACCAAGACGTGGTGCTGCTCATCGATCTGGGCCGCGTGCAGAAGTTGAAGCGTGTGGGCCTGAGCGTGCTTCAGGACCAGAAGAGCTGGATCTGGCTGCCGAGCGAGGTCACCTTCAGCGTGAGCACGAATCAGCGGCACTGGAGCACCACCACGGTCACCCACGATGTGGACCGCAAAGCCGAAGGCGGAATGACGCACGAGCTCTGGCGCGAACTGGGCGGAAGGAAAGCACGCTACATCGCCATCGCTGCGAGGAACGCCGGGGTATGCCCTGACTGGCATGTGGGCAAGGGCGGCACCACGTGGATCTTCGCGGATGAAGTGCTAATCGAGGCGCAACCGGAATAGGGAAGCACGCGGCAGCGGCCTTTCCGACGCCCATCCGAAGCGCTTCAATGCGTCACGACCAAGCGCTGGGTCTCCGTCTCGCCATCGGCGGATACGCGCACCAGGTAGATGCCTTCATTGCGCTCAGCGACCGAGAACTCGA
>JAEUSX010000197.1 GCA_016788405.1 Flavobacteriales bacterium | reverse complement strand
TGGGCGACGGCACCAAGCGTTAGCAGCAGCGCTGAGCAGAGCACCAGACCGCGCGACCGCGCGAAGCGCGTGGCAGGGCGTGCAAGCGGATCGGCGTTCATGAGCGGCTGGCTTCGGTCAGCGCCACAGCGAATGGCTCGTAAGCTTCCCCGTGTGGTTGTCCACCACCACCACCAGCGGCTCGCTCAATTTGCCTTCCACCGGGACGCGCGTGCCCACGAAGGCGAAGGCGTCCTTGCCGGGCAGGATTTGCGAGAGCTGGAAGCGATCGATCTCGGTATCCACGGACCAGAGCACGTTGCCGTTCAAGTCCACGCGCGAGATGACGGTGGTGCCCTGGAGACCGGGCGCCGAGGTGTGGATCATCAGCGCGCCATCGGGATCGGCCAGCCGCAGCGGCTCCGAGGCATCGTCCATGCGCAGGAAGGCGGCGTTGAAGTACTCCGCCTCGTTGATCGGATCGAGCGAGCGGATTTGATGGTACTTGTCGTCCACCGGCGCATCGAGGGTGCCGCGATGGAAGCGGCGCATGCGCTTCCGATCCTCCTGCGCGACCACGCGGCGCACGAACTTCTTCGGCGCGAATTCGCCTTGGGCCTCTTCCGTGCTATGCAGGCCGTACCACTGCCCCGGCGCGGCGATGAAGCCGGCGGCGAGGTAGCTGTCGGGGCTGATGGCGAAGGGCCACTTGGACTCCGGCACGTACGGGTCGCGCACGTCCGCAGGCTCGAGCAATTCCATGCGTTGCACGTCCACACCGCCGATGCCGTTCACATCGAACCAGAGCGTGGTGCCGTCGCTGCCGAGGATCTTGGCGAGCGCGTACTGGTTGGAGGTGAGCCCTTCGGCGATGGGGATCTTCTTCGGTTCGCCGCCATCGAGCGGGATGAGCAGGAGGCTGATGCTGGTGGTGGTGTTGCCGCCGCGGCCCGTGATCTCCGGCAGGTGCGGGTCGGTGCTTTGGATGAGCGAGGCGATGTGCGCATCCGTGCGCACGCATTCGCCCAGCGGAACGCCGCTCGCGGGGGCCACGGAGAGCATCTTCTTCCCGAACCACAGCATGGCGCCGAAGATGAGCGCCGCGCCGCCGACGAAGAGCGCGAGCTTCATGCGCAGCGATCGGTACCGGCGGTACCAGGCCTTGGCCTCCTGCTTGTCCGCCTCGGTGCTCATGCGGTGCGCATCATCGCTTCAGGGTGATCCATCCGCCGTCCGCGTCGATCTCGGCCTGGCAGCTGCCCGCCTTCTGGCGCACCACTTCATCGGCCACGAAGCGCAGGATGGCCGCGCGGCGCTCCACCGCCCACGGATGGCCCTGCTTCCATTCGCTGGCGCTGCCCATGTTCACGATGGCCACGGCATCGCCGCCGGCGAACTCCCACCAGCCGGTGATCCGCTGGTCATCCTCGGAGTAGACCACGTCGCCGGATCGGCCTTGTTCGGTGATGGTGACGCGGGCGCTCATGGCGGCGTGCCGAAGATGGCGATCTTCACCGCATGTCGTGGAAGATCGCCTTGCTCGTCGCGCTGATCAACGGCGTGCTCACCGCAGCGGTGACGATTCCCGTGGCCGAGCGGCTCATGGAAGCGCACGACGTGAGCAACTTCGAAGGCAAGCGCGGCTTCGCCATCGCCTTCGTCTTCATCCCGATGGGCTTCGTGGGCGGTTTCCTGCTGGGCCTGCTGGGCACCAAGCTGGCGCATGCTCTGGAATGGACGCAGTTCTGGAAGGCCGTTGGATTCGCGGTGGCCCTAGGGCAGGGCGCCCTGTTCGGCATCGCGGGCCTGAGCCTGCTCACCGTGGTGCGGCCGCCGCTCCTCGACGGCCAGGCGCTCGAGCTGCAGCTGGAGGTGCTGGTGCCGATGGCGCGCATCACGCCGGAAGCGCGGGCGCGCGACGGCATGCGCATCAGCCTTTACGCCGGCGACAAGGACAACCATTATGCGGAGGTGGATTCGGCGCGGTACCGGCAGGAAGGGGAGGTGCTCATCGTGCCGGCCACGGCCCGTTTGAACTCCCGATCCTTCACCCGGCATGTGAGCTTCCATATCGGCACGGAGACCTGGCTCGCGCTCGACCTGCGCCTTCCAGCCTCGCCCACGGAGAAGGACCTGGCCTGGACGGCGCCGGAGCCGCTGCACGAGGCGCGCACGGCGGTGAGCGACCGCACGCTCACGGATGTGCGTTGCCGCTACCGGGTGGTGAAGGTGCCGCAGGCAGCGGATTGAGCTGTGCGTGCGCACGAAAGAAGAACGGCGGGGTGGTGCCCCGCCGTTGCTCGTTGTTCGCTCCGGTTCACTTTTTCTCCTCCGCGCCCGGCTCGGGCATCAAGCCCAGCTGGGTCATCATCTTCATCTCTTCCATGTAGCCCCAATGCTCCACGGCCTTGCCGTTCTCGAAGCGGAGCACGTCCACGCCCATCACATCCATGGTCTTCCCGGTCGCGGGCATCGCGCCCCACGGACCGCTGTTCGTGCCTTTCATGTGGAAGTGAACGAAGGTCATGTCGCCGGTGGTGCTCATGGAGACGATCTCCTGGTGATAATCCGGATAAGCGCCGCGCAACAGGCCCACCATGTCCTTGAGGCCTTGGATGCCCGTGGTGGTGATGGAAGGGTCCTGCTGATGATCCACGAAGTTCTCGGCGACGTGATCGCCGATGTTGTCGAGGTTGCCGGTGTTGATGGCTTCGAAAACGGCACGTACGCCGGTCTCCCGGGCGGCCAATTCGGCCTTGGCGGTGCTGTCGGCCTTCATCATGTCCGTGTG
>JAEUSX010000090.1 GCA_016788405.1 Flavobacteriales bacterium | reverse complement strand
TGGTTCATCCAGAAGCTGGGCAGCGACGGCCTCACGCAGCAGGCCATGCAGCAGTACGAGGACTTCCCCAAGGGCATGCAGTTCGAGCATGTGGCCCAGTTCGGTGGCCGCATGCACCTGTTCTACTCGGTATGGGACAAGGAGAACGAGAAGGAACAGCTCTTCGCCCGCGAGATCGACATCAAGACGGCGCGCTTCACGGGCAAAGGCGAGAAGGTGCTCTCGATCAAGGGCAAGGTCAGGGGCACGCTCACGGCCAGCGGCTTCTACCGCTTCGCCGTCACCGACAAGTTCGACTTCATCCTCAGCGCCGATGAGCAGAGCCTGGTGGTGCAGTACAGCCGCGTGAAGGACAAGAAGGAACTGAAGGAGAACAAGGAGCTGCGCAAGGAGATCGAGCTCTCCGTGGCCGTGCTCAATCCTGACCTCACCATCAGCTGGAGCGCGGACCTGAAGCTGCCTTACGGCAATGATGTGATGACGATCAAGGATTACACCATCGACCCGAAGGGCGAGATCTGCATCATCGCCAACGTGTACAAGGGCAGCGCCGAGAAGGTCAAGGAAAGAGCGGATAACGACTACCAGTACGAGTTCCTGCGCTGCAAGGGCAGGGGCGAGTCCGGCTGGGAGACCACGCCGTTGGCGCTGGTGAACCAGAAGCTCATGTCCATCAGCTTCTTCGAGGACAGCAAGGGCAGCTTGCGCGCCGCCGGCTTCTACAAGAAGGATTGGGAGCAGTCCGGCGCCGATGGCGTCTTCGTATGCGCGTTCGACGCTGGCGACGAGCTGGCGAACGTGGCCTTCCATGAGATTCCCAAGGCACTGATCAACATGTACACGCGCGCCAAGGAGGTGAAGCGCAACGAGAAGAAGGAGGACAAGGGGGAGGACCTCGGCCTCTCGAACATGGACCTGAACCGCGTGATGATCGGGCCGGATGGCAGCCTCGTGGTAGTGGGCGAGAAGCGCTACATCACCGTGCAATGCGTCACCGATTCACGCGGCAACACGCGCTGCTACAACGTGTACCACGCGGACGACCTGCTGGTGGCGAGCATCGGTGCCGATGGCGCCCTGGACTGGATGAGCCGTGTGCCCAAACGCATGCAATCCGGCATCCCTATCGGCGCCAGCTACAAGTACATGCACGGCGATGGCGCGCACCACTTCGTGCACTTCGACCGCAGCAAGGATCTGGATATCCGGTCCGATGAGCCACCGACCATGAAGGGCGACCTGCTCATCGTGGCCGACCGCCTGAACGACGCCACCGGAAGCATGGAACGCCAGGCCATCCTCAACCCCGATGAGGTGAAGGGCGTGAAGCTGTACCAGCTGAGCATGGAGCGCCTCACGCGCACCAGCAGCGGCGAGATCCTCATGGAGGCCTACAAGAAGCAGAAGGAGGACGTGCTGGTGCGGATCACCGTGAAGGAGTGATCAGAAAGCGAAGCGCACGCCCAAGCCAGCGACGAGGCTGCGCGTAAGCCCATCCGGTCGCACCCTGCGCGTGACCACAGGGGAGCCGAAGGTTCCTTCGATGCTCCAACGATCGCCGAGCGGGTACCGCGCATCGGCGGTGATGTTGAGCGTGAGCCCGTCACTGCCTTCGATGTCGCGGCGCACGAACGGCTCCAGGTCCCAAGGGTCGGGTGTCTGATCCACTTCCAAGCGGCTATCGAGACCGAGGTGGTAGATGGCGAGCAGGCCCGGCTGCAACGCGAGCTTGCCGATCGGCAGGGCGTATTGCACGCGGGCCACGGCATCGTTCGCGCGTTCGAGGTAGGCGCTCTCGAAATACTTGAGCGCATCGGCATCGCCATCCCACGGCTCGTGGTAGAAGAGGTTCTCATTTCCCTGGCTGAGGACATGCTGGTAGGCCAGCGCGCCCGTCCAACGCTTGATGCGGTATTGCACGCCGAGCAGAAGGTCCAGGGTGCCAAGGCCAGGCTGATAGGGCATGGGCAGCGGCTTGAAGTCCGCGCCGAAAGAGGTCTGCTCCAAGGGCTGCGGGGAAGTCTCTCCCGTGGGTACTCGCAAGCCCGCGATGCCGGTGAGCTTGCGCTCGCGCTGATCCATGAACGCGTAGCTCGTCGTGAAGACCAGGTCGCCGATGCCGCTGTTCTCGCCCAAGTTGCCGCTCGTGCTCACATACGGCACTTTCAGTTGTATGCCGAATCGCTTCGTAAGTCCGAACCCGATCTCAGGCTGCACCTGCACGATGGTCACACCTTGCTCGCCGATGGCATAGCTGAATTGCAAGCGAGCGAAGTGCCGCGGTTCATCGGCGCCGGTGCTGTCGGTAGTCGTGTTGATCTGGCCCATCGGGCCGGCGGAACAGACACCCGCATCGCTGCAGCCTTGGGCGATCAGGCGGGTCGATAGGGCGAGAAGGAAGGCGGTTGTCAGGATTCGCATGGTTGAAGCTGTGTGGAAGAACGGGCCTTTCGCGCGGCTAGTGCTTCGTGGTCGAATTCCACCCGCACTCCTGACGCCTCTACCTTCGCCGCCACAACCCCGCACCCATGCCTGGCACGGAGCTTTTCGGCGAAGAGGAGAAGAAGGAAGTGATGGACGTCCTGAACAC
>JAEUSX010000070.1 GCA_016788405.1 Flavobacteriales bacterium | reverse complement strand
GGCTGCTGCGCGGCATCGTGCTGGGCACCGCGGCCTTGCTGATCATGCTGCTCTATGTGCCTTTTCTGCGCGACTTCTTCCACCTGGCCTCGCCCAGTGCCGCGCTGCTCGGCGTCTCAGCGAGCGCGGGCTGTCTGAGCGTTTTCTGGTACGAGGGTGTGAAGTGGTGGAAGCGACGCAGGTCAGCGGCCATGTGAGGCAGATGCAAGGTTCCCGCATCAACCCATGCTTATGAAGGATGACGACATTGGGGCGCCCTCGGCGGCGTGCCGTTGGGATGCCGCGCCTCTCGCCATAGCCACTGAGTAGAAGATCCGAACACTGAACTTGCCGTCATGAATCCACCCGCCCCCCTGCTCATCACCAAGTCCAGCGGCGAAATGGCCCCCTACGACGCGGAGAAGCTCCGCCGCTCGTTGCTGCGTGCCGGGGCAGAGCACGATGCAGCCGATCGGATCGTTGCCAACGTGAGCGGGCGCATCACGCAAGGCATGTCGACCCGGAGCCTTTACCGCATGGCCTTCGGGCAACTGCATAAGCGGTCGCACCGCGCAGCGGCGCGCTACAGGCTGAAGCAGGGCATCCTCGATCTCGGCCCCTCTGGCTTCCCATTCGAGCGCTTCGTGGCGCGCATCCTCGAGCACGATGGGTACAGCGTGAAAGTGGGCGAGGTGGTGCAGGGCCAGTGCGTGAACCACGAAGTGGATGTGGTGGCCGACAAGGACGCGCAGCATTTCCTAGTGGAATGCAAGTACCACAACACGCCCGGCCGCATCTGCGACGTGAAGGTGCCTCTGTACATCAAGGCGCGCTTCCTCGATGTCGCTGAACAATGGCACAAGCAACCGGCGAACGGGTCACGGACACTGCAAGGCTGGCTCGTCACCAACACCCGATTCACCAGCGACGCGTTGCGCTACGGGCAATGCGCCGGCCTGCGCATGGTGAGCTGGGACCATCCGGAGAACGGCAGCCTGCGGCACCGCATCGACCGCAGCGGACTCCATCCGCTCACCTGCCTCAACAGCCTGACGAAGGCTGACAAGGAGCGCCTGTTGCAGCTGGGTTTGGTCCTTGTCCGCGATATCCTGGATCGACCGGAAGTGCTGCATGATGCGCTGATCCGCGGCCCGCGCATCACTCAAGTCATCGCCGACGCTGAAGCCATATGCAGGACGGCTTGATCACGGCGCTCTTAACGATGCCGCGAGCGGGACCTCGCCCGGCTTTCAATCGCATCATGAGTACCATGAATACGACAGGTTCCGATACAGGCCCGCCCATGAACCAATCCGAAGGCGATCAGGCCGACCGGTACGCCACTTCGTGATAGGTCTTCACGTGCGGACCGAGGAAGACCCGCGCGTAGATCCGGATGAGGGCAAGGCCGTTGAGCACGAACGAGAAGGCCACCAGACCTGCCAGCAGCAGTTGGTCAGGATGGATGTGCGAGAAGATGAGGTCCTCCCCGAGGAAGGTGGGCGTGATGGGGAAGCCGGAGAGGCCAAGGCACGCCAGCAGGAACAGGAAGGCCAGGCGCGGGTGCTCGAAGGCATGTCCATGGAATCGTCCGAGGTCCACGTTCCGCTCCGTTCGACGCAAGCGATTGATGACCACCACGGCCAGCACGCCGCAAAGCACCGCGCCACTGAGGTAGATGGCCGAGTGCCCGAGATCGAAATGCTCATTGAACGAGATGGCCAGCGCCAGCCAGAAATGGCTCATGATCACCATGGTGATGGCGCGCCGCACATGCTTCCGTTCCGTAAAGGCCCGCAGCACCAGCACCAGGCCCACGAGCGCCATGATCACAGGCAGCGCATGGCGGAGTGCATCGTTCATGCGATCGACCTGCCAAAGCGCGACAAGTCCGACGATGAAGAGTGGGAGGAGGATGCTGATCGAGCGATTGATGTTGAGCGCATCGAGGCTGCGGCCGAGGCGCTTCATCGGGTTCCACAAGCGCCGGTACATGAAGGTGTCCAAGTCCCACTCGCGCAGGCAGAGCAGGTACAGGGTGTATTCCAGTCTCTTCGGCAACGTATCCTCGAAGGTGTGCTCCCGGGGCGTGTAGTGGTAGAACTGCTCGCGGATGAGGTAGGTCACAACTGAAGGCGATACGAGCAACTGGTAGGTGCGCAGGAAGGCATTGCCCATGAAGTGGATGAGCGCGAGCATCTCGAGCCCCAGCGCGACCTCGATGAAGATGAGGCCGATCTGAGCGATGGAACTGTAGGCGATCTGGGCCTTCACGCTCGACTGCACGCGCGCGGTGCCGGCCGCCATCACGCTGGTGGCCAGGCCCAGCACCCCGATGAGCACGCGCACGCTGAACTGGTGCTCCCAGAACGGGAAGGTGCGCAGCAGCAAGAACACGCCGATGTGCACGGAGAGCGACCCGTAGAAGATGGCGCTGCTCGGCGTGGGGCCCTCCATGGCGCGCGGCAGCCATGAGCTGAACGGCAGCTGGGCGCTCTTCGCAGCGGCGGCGAGCAGCACCGCCAGCGAGATGAAGATGCCCACCAGCGAGTGCGCTTCGAGCTGATCATGCACGAGCACGTAATTGTGCAGCTTGTGGAAGGTGATGTTCTCGTGCCAGAGGTGATGGCTCATCCACATGGCGAGCAGCAGGCCCACATCGCCCACCCGGTAGATGGAGAAGACCTTGACGCTGTTCTTCACCGGCAGGTATCGGTCGCGATAGAAGCCGATCAGCAGGAACGACGAAAGGCCGAGCACTTCCCAGCCCAGGAAGAGCGTCTCGAAGTTGCCCGCCAGCACGGTGAGCGAATAACCCGTGAAGAAGAAAAGGATGGTATTGAAGAAGCGCTTGTAGCCTTCCTCCCGGTGCAGGTAGTACCGGCTGTAAACGGTGATGAGGAAGGTGAGCATGGCGCCCATGAAGAGGTACACGGCGGTCACGCGGTCGAAGTAGAGGTCGATGAAGAACTCGTATCCCTCGGTGCTGTAAACGGAGACTTCCTTCACGTTGATGGCCTCGAACCCGCGCAGCGCCCATGCGCCGATGAAGCCCGTGATCAAGGCCGCTTGCAGTGCGGCCGTGAGGTAAGCCACGCGCGACAGGGCCATTTCCGCCCGGCGGTTCAAAAGCAGGCTCAGCACGAAGCCCGTGAACGGGATGAGCACGAAGAGCGGGAGGATCAGGTGCATCATGCTTCGATCAGGGTCAGGGGTGCATTGTCCTCCACGCGCTCGAGCAGCGGCAGCACATCGCTGGCAAGGGGCATCTCGGCGAGGAGCGGCTCATAGGGAACGAATGCGCCATCCTTGAACCGGTGCATGCTGCGCCTGTGAGGATGAATGGCCACCAGCTGCACCCATTCATTGCCGAACCACTCGTAGGTGGCGGCCACCTTCTTGATCGTGCGCAGCACCACGTCGGGGTCCTGCTCCACCACCACGAGAAGCCGGAGCGGGTCATGCACCTCGATCATCTGGCTGGGCAGGCCGGGACGCAGGTCGCCTTCGATGCCGTTGGCCACGCCGATGAGACCCATCACGTTGTGCGGCAGCTTGGTGCCCGCGCCGAGCTTCTGATTGTCGACACGGGAGAAGTAATACTCCAGGTTGATGCCTCCGCACACAGGCGCCACGGCATTCAGGATGCCCAGCAGGCGCTCGCCTTCGGGATCGATATCCGGATCGTACGAGTTGAGGAAGGACCGGCGATCCATGAATAGGCCGCGCGTCAATGCGCGCCTTCCGACGATGGCGGCCGCGTTGGTTGCGTGGTTGAGCTCCGGACGAGGCTCGAAGAGGGAGACGCTCCTGCGCTTCACGCGCTCATGCACCGTTTCGCCGGGCAGGGTGCTATCGATGCTGATGAAGCGACGGGAGCGCTCCTTGGCGTTACGCTCGAGCGCTGCGAGGAAGGCGCGCTTGCTCCGCTCATGGGCGTGCACCTGCTCACCGGCCAGCAGCGCTTCATCATAGAAGACGATCTCATCGCGCGTGGTGTCGTGCAGCGCGCCCAGGAATCGCGTGGTGTACGGGATATCGATGCCGCGCTCGCGCAGCTGCGCCCGCACCTCCGGATGGTTCGCCATCTGGCTGAACACCCTGGCGTTCACCGAGCCAGGACGACCGCTGCATGCACCGCAATCGTACGCGGCATAGTGCGGGTTGTTCACGCTGCTCGCGCCATGGCCCACCACGTAGACCACGGGCGCGAAGGCCTTCACCAAGCCGATGCTTCGCAAGGTGTTCTCCACGCGCGTGGTCATCTCGGCGATGGTGAAGCCCACCTGCAAGCCCTCCTCGAACAGGCCCTGATGCTGCACGGTGAGCGAGGCGAAGGCATCCATGTGCTGGAACGAATCGCTGGTGCCAGGGGTGCTGCTCGGCCGGAAGATGCTTACGAACAGCTTCAAGGCCGACCAGAAGCCGAGCGTCTGCGAGATGAGCAGCCCGGCGACCAGGCCGTGCGTGTGCCGCGTGAAGTGGACGTCGCGCGCGAGCTTATGGCGCTTGTCCACTTCTTTGATCATATGCTTCGGCTGCACCGGCGCTGGCGCCACTTTCGTGTGGAACTTCCCATGCTCGGGCTTGTAATGGAACTCCACGCCGAAGAAGCCTGCGGTGCCGTAGGTGTCGAAGCCGTGGTCGAGGTGCTCCAAGTGGCGGCGCAGCGAGCACTCGCGGTCGTCGATGCAGAAGATCCCTTGCGCGCTCGGCAGCGCCTTCCGCTCAGCGCCACCGGACATCTGGATGCCTGCGAGCAGCTCATCGTACCAGCTCCATTCGAACGCCTCCTGCCAGAGCGCGCGCACCTGGTCCACTTCAGCCTGCGGAGCAGGGCCGAACAAGGGCTTGGGCCGGTGGTTCATGCCCTCGGCGAGCGGCTTCCAGCCTTTCGGGAACTGCCGGTCCAGCGCATCGATCTCCAGCAGCAACTCGAGAAGGATCACCTCCTTCAAGCTGATGCGGCGCTGATCCAGCAGGGTGCCGGGCTGATCCTCCACCACGCTCACCAGCCCGCTCCATCCGCTGTGCGCGAACTGCTGATCGAAGAGGTAGTCAGCGAAGAGGGTCTCATCGCCCACCAGGATGCCGAGCAACCGGGCGAGGCTCACCTGCTCATCCATGAGCAGTCCGATGGCTCGCTCACCGCGGAGCAACCCGCTCCAGGCGTGCCGCTGCAGCTCGCGCACGCTCGAGAGGAAGCCCTTGTCCCAGACCGGGAAGCGCCAGATGGCGATGCCCTGATCGAGGTAGCTGTTCAGCACGCGGAAGAGCAGCGTGTGCGTGAGTGCGTCCAGGTCCACGCGGCGGTCGCGCTTCCAATGCGCGCGCAAAGAGCCGATGCGCGGCGCGATGCTGTTGTCATAAGGCTTCTCGAGGAGCTTCTGCTTCCATCCGGCGAGCCCGTTGATGCCATGGTGCTCCACGATCACGCGATCGAGCACATCGCTCTTGATACGTCCTTCGCGGTGGAGCTTCCGGTACTCGTTCACGGTGAGGTACACCTTGTACCCGAAGATCCGCGATGCCCTGCCCAGCGCGTCGTGGAACCGCTCATGCTGGAAAGCATGAAGCGTGTTGTGGTGGATGAAGTCCTTGAGCGGCGCCTGCGCGGGCAGGTAGTGCTTCAGCTCGTGGAGCACGGCATGCTCATCGAACGCGAGGTCCTCCTCCTGCTTGATCACGGTATCCATGCGCTTCGTTTACCGGCGCAAAGGTGCTTGGGCAGGGAGGGGCCGTCATGAGAGGGACATTAAAGTCCTGGGGTGAGCAAGGCCATGCGCAACAAGGCCATGGTTCCCTTGCCCTGAACGGCGCTGAGCTCCAGCCTGCCGTTATGCACCTGCATGATCCGGTCCACCAGCGCCAGTCCGATGCCATGCCCGTCGAGCGGCGCTGCATCGTCGCCGCGATAGAAGAGCTCGCGCACGCGCGCCAGGGCATCGGGCGACATGCCCTTGCCGTGATCGGTGACGGCCACCAGAGCCTCCGTGCCGCTCACGCTCACCCGCAGCTCCACGTCCTCGCCGCCATACTTCACCGCATTGGTGAGCAGGTTGTACAACGCTGCCGTGAGCAGAACGGCATTGCCGCTAACCAGCGGCTCACGGCCAGCGTGGTCCTCATCCATGGCGAACCGGACCCGTCGGTCGGGATGACGGGCACGGCAGCGCTCCAGGGCCCGCTCAGCCACTTCGTCGAGCCGGACCTCGTCAAAGGGGATGCGCTCCGCCGCTCCCCTGGTCTGCGCGAGCCACAGCAACTGCTCGAGCAGATCCTGCATGACCATGGCCTGCTCGTCGATGCTCTTCAGGTGCTTGGAAAGCTCCGCGTCCCCCACGGCCGCTTGCTTCGCCTGGTGGGCCTCACCGCGAAGGATGGTCAGTGGTGTGCGCAGCTCATGGCTCGCGTTCGCGATGAAGGAGCTTTGCACGCTGAAGGCCCCGTCGATGCGCGCGAGAAGCTCATTCAGCACCGTGGTCAATTCGGACAGCTCATCGCCGCGCCGACCGGAGGGCTCCGGCAAGCGCTCCGTCGGCTCATGGATCTCCGCAGCTCTGCGCACCAGGAGGCGCACGGGCACCAGCGCCCAGGTGGCATAGAGCCAGGCCAGCCCCGCGGTGAGCAGCAAAGCGGCCAGCCCGGTGATCCACATGGAACGGCGGAGCTCGCTCACCGATTGATGACCGGCGGCATCGATCGCCGAAGCCATCGTGTACAGGATGCCCACCGGGCGCGTTTCCGGCCGATCGACCACGACGAATTGGCGATCGCCCTGCGTGATGCGCGCACGGCCCTGACGTGAAGCGGTCTCACGCCAGCTCACCGGCATATCGATGGGTTCACGCTCGAAGATCCGCTGGCCATTGGTGTCGATTACAACGATGCTCTCCTCCGGCAAGGCGTCGCGCAGCACCCGTGCCAGGTGCTCGGCCTCGCCGACGGTCATGCCGCGCGACTCCTCGATCATCCGCTCCACCAGCACGGCGCGATCCTCCAACCGGTCGAAGAACTCATCCTCGCGCAGGTGCTCGGCATGCGCGAAGACCAGCATGCCGAACAAGGCCAGCAGGGCGCCCACCAGCAAGGTGAACACGAGTGCCATGCGCAACCGGAAGCTCATGGCAGGTCGTCGCGAAGCACGTAGCCCATGCCCGTGACCGTATGGATCAGTGGATGTCCGAAGGGCTTGTCCACCTTCCGGCGCAGCATGTTGATGTACACGTCCACCACATTCGACTCGGTCTCGAAACTGGTGTCCCAAACATGGTCGAGGATGGAGGCGCGATGCATCACCTTGCCCTTGTTGAGCAGCAGGTAATGCAGCAATGCGTACTCGCGCGCGGTGAGCTTGATCTCCCTATCGGCGCGAGTCACCCGCTTGGCTTCATGGTCCAGGACAAGGTCGCCGCATACCAGGAGCTTGTCCGCGCCACGGCCTTGCGCTCGCCGCACCAGCGCATTCACGCGAGCCAGCAGCACGCCGATGTCGAAAGGCTTGGCCAGGTAATCATCCGCGCCGGCGCCGAGGCCTTTCACCTGCTCCTCCACCCCATCGAGCGCGGTGAGCATGAGTATGGGCACATGGGGATCCACGCCACGGATAGCGCGGCATACATCTATGCCGTTGCGCTTGGGCAGCATCCAATCGAGCAGGATGATCTGGTAACGCTCCTTGATCGCCAGCTGCTCCCCGTCGGGACCATTCTCGGCCACATCGACGGTGAAGCCCTTCTTCTGGAGCTCCGAGGCGATGAAGGCCGCCACCTTGGGCTCGTCCTCAACGATGAGCGCGCGCATGGGTTGAATCGGCGAAAGGTAGAGTTGAGCAGAGGCTTGCCTGCCGGATCATCGGCTCGAATCATGCGCGTCATTCACACTTCTTTCAGCCGCTTTAATCACTCTCTCATGACGACGGCTCATCACCGCAGGACTTTTGGCCACGCGCTGAACCTGTGAGCGCGCCCCACATGACCGACAAGAACATCCCGCTGAGCGGAATCGCCGGGCTCAAGCAGAACTGGCAGAAGGACCTCGTATCCGGCTTCATCGTGTTCCTGGTCGCCCTGCCGCTCTGCCTGGGCATCTCGCTGGCCTCGGGCGTTCCGCCCATGGCAGGCCTCATCACGGCCATAATCGGCGGGCTCCTCGTGTCGCGCATCAACGGCAGTCATGTCACCATAAACGGCCCTGCGGCAGGGTTGATCGTGGTGATCCTGGGCGCCGTGGAGGCCTTGAGCGACGGAGACCCCATGGCGGGCTATCGCAGCATGCTGGCGGCCGTGGTGGTGAGCGGCACCCTGCTCTTCATCCTGGGGCGGCTCAAGGCTGGCCGCCTGGGCGACTTCTTCCCCAGCAGCGCGGTGCACGGCATGCTCGCGGCCATCGGCGTCATCATCCTCTCCAAGCAGGCGCACGTTGCCTTGGGCGTGAAGCCGGAAGGCAAGGAGCCGCTGGAACTGCTTGCGGAGATCCCGCACAGCATCGCGCACATGAACCCGGAAGTCGCCATCATCGGCCTGGTGAGCCTGCTGATCATGTTCGTGCTTCCTCTGTTCAAGAACCGATGGGTGAAGATGGTGCCGGCGCCCATGGTGGTGGTCCTGGCTGGCATCGCGCTCGGCCACTACTTCGACCTGGAGCACGAGCACAAGTACCTCTTCCTCGATGGCCACGAATACAGCATCGGTCCAAAGTTCCTGGTGACCTTGCCGGAGAACCTCGCCGATGGCATCGTGTTCCCCGATTGGTCGAAGGCGCTCACGCTGCCATTCCTGACCGCCGTGATCACCATCACGCTCGTACAGGGCATCGAATCGCTGCTTAGCGCGAAAGCGGTGGATAAGCTGGACCCTTGGAAGCGCGAGAGCGACCTGAACAAGGACTTGAGCGCGGTGGGCGCTGGCAGTGCGCTGGCGGGCCTCATCGGCGGATTGCCCATGATCGCGGAGATCGTGCGCAGCAGCGCCAACATCAACAATGGCGGCCGCACGGGTTGGGCCAACTTCTTCCACGGCGCCTTCCTGCTCGTGTTCATCGCGGCCTTCCCGACGCTCATCCACAGCATACCGCTGGCTGCGCTTGGCGCCATCCTCATGTACACGGGCTATAGGCTGGCTGCACCGGGCCACTTCAAGCACACGCTGCAGATCGGGCCCGAGCAACTCAGCATTTTCACCACCACGCTCATCGTGACGCTCGCCACCGATCTGATCATCGGCGTGTTCAGCGGCATCCTGCTCAAGATCCTCATCCACCTCACCCGCGGCGCTTCCTTCCGATCGCTATTCAAGCCCAATCTGCACCTGCGCTACGACCATATGAGCGACTGCTTCGTGCTCGAGGTGCATGATGCAGCGATCTTCAGCAACTTCCTTGGGCTCAAGAAGAAGCTCGACTCGATACCGGCACAAGCTCATGTCCGCGTTGATTTCGACAAGGCCACGTTGGTGGACCACACCGTGATGGAGCATGTTTACAGCTACAAGGAGAAGTACGAGCGCGCCGGCGGGCATTTCGAGGTGACCGAGATGGGCCATCTGGTACCGCGGTCACAGCATCCCCATGCCGCGCGCCACAAATCGAAGAAGTCCAAATCGGCGGTTAGCCTGTAGCATGATGCGGAAGATCCTGCTCCCCATCCTGCTGATCGCGGCAACAGCGCCCGCTCTCGCGCAGCGGGTCACCGATGCCCAACAGCACCTCTGGATCTCGCATTGGGGCGATCAGCGCATCAGCGAGCGCTGGAGCTTCCACACCGAAGGGCATTGGCGGCGTGATAACCTGGGCAAGGACTGGCAGCAGCTGCTCCTCCGCCCGGCCATCAACTTCCACCTGAATGACCAGGTGCTGCTCACGCAGGGCTACAGCTATTACTTCAACTACGCCTATGGCGAGCACCCGATCAAGTACCAGAACTGGGAGCACCACCTCTTCCAGCAGGTGCAGCTCAGCGGCCAGGCCATCGGGCGCGCGCGGCTCCAGCACCGATTCCGCATGGAGGAACGCTTCATCGCGAAACTGGTTCCGTCGAGCGACGATCCAGCTCAAGGAGAGTTCGAGCGTTACACGTACCAGAGCCGCTTCCGGTACCGCGTCTGGCTTACGGTGCCTCTTGGCCACGAGAAAGTGGAGCCCGGGGTGTTCAGTGCCCAGTTCTACGATGAGGTTTTCCTGAACTTCGGGGACAGTCAGCGCTCGGACTACATCCATCAGAACCGGATCTCCGCGCTGCTCGGCTATCAGGTGAGCAAGCCGTTCAGCGTGCTTGCCGGCTATCTGTATCAGACCATCAATCGGCCTGGCGCGGTCAGCGGCTCGGATCTGATGGAGCTGAACTCCACCGTGCATGTGGCACTGGTGTGCAACCTCGACCTGCGAAAACCGAAGAACCCGGCGCAATAGCGAAGGCCCGGCGCGGATGGAACCGGGCCGGGCCTCGAGCTCAAAAGGTCATTACTGATTGGGGGCGGCGGGCGCCTCCTCCGACTTCACCGCATCATGCGCGTGCGCTTCGGCCTTGCTGCGGCACGAAGCCTTGTCGCCTTTGGCCTTGCCGGCGCAGCAGCCAGCGGCCTTCGCGTCCTTCATGCCGGTCGCATCCTCCGCAGCCGGTGCAACGCCAGCTTCGGTGCTGGATGCTTCGGCCTTATCATGGCAGGAAGCCTTCGCCGAAGCGCTCTTATGCGCGCAGCACGCGGCTTTGGGCGCAGCGGCGTCAGTGGCCGGGGCAACCGCCTCGGTGCTCTTTGTTTCGTCTGTCTGTTCGGTGGCGGTGGTCTGTGCTGTTGCACTGGCGGTGATGAACGCTAGAGCGGCGAGGCTGAGGAGGAAGCGCATGGTTCGTGTTGTTGTGGGACCGAAGGTATGGGATCACCTGTCCGGCGCCGACGATCCGGCTTCGTCGAGCTGGATCATGGCGAACACCGCGTAGTTGATGATGTCCAGGAAGTTGGCGTCGATGCCTTCGCTGACAAGCGTGAATCCCCGGTCCTCGATGCTCTTGATTCGGAGCAGTTTCATGAGGATCAAGTCCACCAGCGAGCTCACGCGCATGCTGCGCCATGCCTCGCCGTAGTCGTGGTTCTTGTCCCGCATCAAGTCCTTCGCGCGCTGGATCTGCCGGCGCACCGATTGAGCGGATTCGTCCCCGTCCATGTCCGGAGCGTCCGCCACGCCCCGCTCCAACTGCACGAGCGCCATGGCGGCGTAATTGATGATGCCGATCAGCTCCGGCCTGACCCCCTCGCCCACCTTGCTCGCGCCCACCTCCTGCAAGGTCCGGATGCGTTGCGCCTTGATGAAGATCTGATCCGTGAGCGATGGAACCCGTAGGATGCGCCAGGCCGTGCCATAATCCTTCGCCTTCTTCAGGAAAAGGTCGTGGCACTCGTTCACCACGGCGTCGTACTGATCAATGGTCCGTTGCATTCGGCGGGCGATCTTCGGCCCTTGATGGCGGGCGAAAGTAGCGCGGCGAGCCTCTTGACATGGCGGGTGAAGGACCGCTTGTTGGATGTCCCGTTCCCCGCGGTGATGGGCATCCTCAACGCGACGCCCGATTCCTTCCATTCGGCCAGCCGAGCGCAAGTTGACGATGCCCTGCGCATGGCCGAGCGGATGCTTGAGGAAGGCGCTGCGATCCTGGACATCGGCGGCATGAGCACCCGGCCGGGATCGGAGCCCGTGCCCGAAGAGGAGGAACTGCGACGCGTGCTGCCCGTGGTATCCGAGATCCATGCCCGATTCCCGGGAGCGTTGCTGAGCATCGACACCTACCGCTCCAGGGTAGCGCGTGAGTGCTTGGGCGCCGGCGCCGGTATGGTGAATGACATCGGCGCGGGCCTGCTCGATGAAGGCATGCTGGAGACCGTGGCCGCAGCGCGAGTTCCCTATATCGCCATGCACATGCAAGGAACGCCCCGCACCATGCAGCAGGCGCCTGCCTACCGCGATGTCGCTGCCGAGGTCACGCAGTTCCTGAGCCAACGGCTGAACGCCGCGCGTTCCTCTGGCATCCCGGATGTGATCCTCGACCCCGGCTTCGGCTTCGGCAAGACGGTTGAGCACAACTATGCGTTGCTGAACCGGCTGGAATCGATCTGCGCATTGGACGCTCCGGTCCTGGTGGGGCTCTCGCGAAAGCGGATGATCAACGAAGTGCTCGGCATCACGCCCGCCGAGGCTTTGAACGGCACTACCGCATTGAACGCAGTCGCCCTGCTGAAAGGCGCTTCAATCCTGCGCGTGCACGATGTGAAGGAGGCGGCGCAGTGCGCCCGGCTCGTGGCCGCCGTGCGCGATCAGAAATAGGCGCGCTTGCGCTTCTTCCGCCGGCTCGCGGCCTGCGCGGCGAGCTTCTGCTTCTCCCGCTCCCCGATGGCGCGCTCGTAGAGCACCATGACGCGTGCCGTTTCCGCCCGCATGCGCTCCGTGTAGTCGATATCCCAGCTCAGATTGCGCACGCTGTGCTTGTAGCTGCTCATGCCCACGGGCATGTCGAAGACGCCGAAGTCGAACTGGTCGATGAACGCGAACAGGGTCATCTGCACGTCCATCTCATAGAACGGCACATCGGGGAAGAGCGGCACTCCGCTGGCATCGATGCGCACGTACTTCGGCACCAGGTCCTTGCGGTAGTACCAAACCTGGTAGTCGTATCCGCGCTCAAGGAAGATCTCGTACTCGCCCTTCCAGTTGGTGAAGATCGTCTCGCGCTCCACACTGTCCTTGACCAGGCGCACCTGCACATCGCGCATGCCATCGCCGCTGAAGTACTCCGTGACCAGGCCATGCACCCGGATATAGAACGCCTGCGATGGCCATGCGCAGAGCAGAAGAGCTGCCAGCGCGCATGCGCGCCGGCCATTCATCATGCTCACCTCCATCATCCGCAAGTTTATCAGGGATCGGCTGCTAATGTGGGGAAAGTTCGACGGACGCATCTTTGGAGCAAACCAAGGACTCATGATACGCAGCCTGCGCGCCTCCGAGAACTTCCACATCGTGCTCTGGCTCGTGAAGGACCTGTGCTGGGTGATGATCTGGAAGCCGCTTGGGCTGGCGATGTTCGTGCCCACCTTCCTGCTCGCCGTGCTGATCGCATGGAGGTCGCGCGCGGAGATCGGCGAACTGCTGCACAGCCTCGCCGTGGTGTGCTGGATCGCGGCCAACGGAATCTGGATGATCGGCGAGTTCTGGTTCGAGGATACCAAGCGCCAGTGGGCGGTGCCCTTCTTCATCGCAGGCCTGCTCTCCGTGGCGTGGTACTACATCGTCGTGCTGCCCAGGCGCCGGCGCGCTTCGGCCGCGTGAAGCGCAACCCAGGCTTAACATGGCGCGCGGAGCACGCCTCTACATTCGCCGCTCTCCGATTCCTGTTCGTCCCACATGATCGACCATCCCGGCTTGATGCTGCGCATCGTTCGCACGCTGGGGATCACGCTGGCATGGACGGTGGTTGCCGCTGTCAGCGCGGTCTTCGAGCACCAAGCGCTGTCGGCGGCCGGGGTGGTTGAGCCGCTTTCTCCGCGCATGCTCGATCACCTGATCGAGGCGGTGGGAGCCGGCCTCCTCGGCGGCGGCCTGTACATCTTCGTGTTGCGCGACCGGCTGAGGCACCTGCCCTACTTCCCGGCGGTCAGTGTGATGGCCTTGCTCGTATACGTGATCATAGGGGCATGGAAAGCCGCCTGGCCCGCCTGGCAGGATCCGTTGGGCGGATCATTCACCGACCGAATGCTCAGCCTTCAATGGCTCGGTCATTACTTGTACTGGACCGCGCTCATGGGCGGCACCATGCTCATGGTGCGCCTCAGCGACCAGTACGGCAATGGCGGCATCGCGCACCTCGATGGGCGCTACTTCAAGCCCAAGCAGGAACTGCGCATCTTCATGTTCCTCGATATGCGCTCCAGCACCATGATCGCGGAGGAACTCGGCCATGCGCGCTACTTCCAGCTCATCAACGAGCTCTTCCAGGACATCACCGACCCCATCGTGCACTCCCGGGGGGAGATCTACCAGTACGTGGGCGATGAGATCAGCGTGAGCTGGCCGTTGCGCAAGGGGATCAAGAAGCAACGCTGCATCCGCTGCTTCCTCGATATCCGGGCCAAGCTCCGGAAGCGCGGCCCCTATTACCGCGATCGCTACGGCATCAAGCCCACGTTCAAGGCCGGCTTCCATTACGGGGAGGTCACCACCGGCGAAGTGGGGCTGGTGAAGAAGGAGCGCATCTTCAGCGGCGACGTGGTGAATACCGCAGCACGCATCCAGGAGTCCTGCAACGCCAATCAGGTGGACAATCTGATCAGCAAGGAGCTGCTGGACTTGCTGCTTCAGGAGGGGCCCTTGCCGGCTCGTGAGATCGGGAGCATCGCCCTCAAGGGCAAGCGCTCCACCATGAGCCTGTGGACCATCGAATCCATCGCCGGGGACACTACGGCTCAGTAGACCCAGGTGCGACGTCTCGAGGCCACCACCGTCATTCCCAACGGGCTGCGGTAGCGCACGCGATCGCCGAACAGTTCGAAGCCATCGATGGCCGCCTCGCTCCCGAAGCGGAAGCGCTCACCGCCTTCGATGCCGCGTAGTTCACGGTTGATGTCGAGGTAGGCGAGCAACCCGCCTTCCACCTGCCATTGCTCCGGGACGTAGGGCTCCACGACCGTGCTCGCTCCCTGGTGGAAGAGCATCAAACGACCGCGGTCCAGGAACAGCAGCAAACTGTCCTTCACCCAATAGGCCGTGGGCGGCTCATCGAGCACGCGATGCTTGACGCCCGCCTCGAAGCACTGCAAGCGCCCATTGCCATCAACGAACGCGACGAGTCCTGAGCCGGCTTGCGCTGATGCGGGGCGCAGGTCGCTCAACTCTAGCTCCCGCTCTCCGTGGATCGCCTTGAAGACGCGCGCATGGCCATCCCACCAACCAACGACGCCCCCTCCTACCACCGCGATGCCGACATCCGTGCTATCGCTCAGCACGCGCACCTTGCCGCGCCGGTACATCGAAAGGCGGCGAGCTTCCTTGTTGAAGAAGACCATCGCATCAGGACCCAGAAGCCATTGCGGGCGCTCGCTTCCGCGCTCAACGGCTGCGACGATATGCGCCGCGCGACGGTGAATCACGCGCAGTTCGCGCATGGCCGTATCATGCAGCACGATGAGGCTGTCGCTCACCCCGAACTCCGCCACATTGGTGGCGAGCACGCGCGCCCTGCCCTCGGTCAGCGTCTTCAACGTGTCGGCGCTGAGCCACGCGATGCGCTTCCGTGTACCGATGGGGCTTGATCCGCCGCGATCCAGCAAATGCATGCGGCGGCCATCGGGAATGAAGATCTTGAGCACCCCTTGGTGATCGCGATAAACGAGTTGACCCTCCATGGCATGCAGCATGGCCGGAGGACGCGGCTCCAGGTTCTCGAATCGCCCGTTGGCGAAGCAGAGGAAGCGGTCCTCAGCCGTTGCGAAGGGCACGGGCACCTGGGCGGAAAGCCGAGCGGCCACGCACAGCAACGCAGCAACGAGAAGCGTGCGCTTCATGCGTGCAGGGCCTTGCGCGCCAATTCATGCACGCGCACCTCGCGACGCTTGCCTTTGACGGGCACCGTGTGCTGCGGTCCGATCTCGAATCGGTCCGCAGCATCGGGCATGCGCTCGATCAGCTCAGCGCTGACGAGGATGTTCACCTTCATGGTCTTCGCCAGGCCGAGCATGCGGCTCACGCTGTTCATCACGTCGCCGCTGAGGTCCACCGTGCGCTTGATGTGGCCGACCTGAGCGCTGATCACGCGGCCGCCGTGGAGCCCGGCTCGGAACACCGGCACGAGCCCGTACTCGCGCTTCAGGTCGTTCTCGTGCTGCTTGAGGCGCGACTCGATGTCGAAGAAGAGATCCAGGCTATTCAGGTTCCGCGTCCCCACCCGCATGGGCCAGGTGAAGATGACCTCATCGCCCACGTACTTGTGGATATCGGCCTCGTTGCGAAGCACGGCATCGGTCATCAGCGAATACACGTGGTTGAGGAAACGGTAGTAGCGCAGATCGCCGAGGCGCTCCGCGATCTCCGTGCTGCCCACGAGATCCAGCGCGAGCACCACGCGCTCCTCGCGTTTGGGGCGCTCGTATCGGCCCAGCAGGAAGCCGAGGAAGGTGCGCCGTCCCATCCACTCCTCCACCTGCACCACGAGTATGGCGATGGAGCTCACCACCACCGCGCGAAGCACCAATCGATAGAACTGGGCCATGCCGAAGATCTCGTGCATCCGGTAAGGGGCATCGCTGGCCAGCATGCTGTACCGGTCGCCGCCCCAGCGCCAGGCCACGCCGATGAGCAGCACCGTGAAGAGATTCACCAGCAGCACCTTGCCCAGGAATTGCAGCGGCACCGCGAGCGCCCGGAACCTCCTTCCGAAGAGGTACTCCTCCAGGACACCGGTCCATAAGCCGAGCAGCGCCCAAGCTCCCAGCAGAGGCAAGCTGAGGTCATCGCCGGCGAAGAGCGTCAGCACCCAGGCCACCAGCGCCGCGACCAGGCCGTACTTGGCCACCTTGCGGAGCTTGTAGCGCGTCAGGGCTTCCATAACGGGGCCGCGAATGTACGCGGGGTGCCACCGCGGCTCAGCGCACGGCGCAGCGCCCCGCTACCTTAGCGGCCGCATTCCACAGCACATGCCCCACGCATTCGACCGCATCGAGGACGCCATCGCCGATATCCGCGCCGGGAAGGCCGTCATCGTGGTGGATGACGAGGACCGCGAGAATGAAGGCGACTTCGTCACCGCCGCGCGCAACGCCACGCCGGAGATGATCAACTTCATGGCCACGCACGGGCGCGGCCTTATCTGCGCGCCGCTCACGGAGGAGCGCTGCACCGAACTGGAGCTCGACCTGATGGTGCGCGACAACACCGCGCTGCATGAGACCCCGTTCACCGTCAGCGTCGATCTGAAGGGCCATGGCACCACCACCGGCATCAGCGCCAGCGATCGCAGCAAGACCATGCTCGCGCTGATCGATCCTGCGATGCGAGCCGGAGACTTCGCGCGGCCCGGCCACATCTTCCCGCTGAAGGCGCGCCAAGGCGGCGTCCTGCGCCGCACGGGCCATACCGAGGCCGCCGTGGATCTCGCGCGCCTGGCCGGCTTCGAGCCTGCGGGCCTCATCGTGGAGATCATGAACGAGGATGGCAGCATGGCCCGCCTTCCGCAGCTGCAGGAGATCGCGCGCCGCTTCGGCCTGAAACTGATCAGCATCGAGGACCTGGTGGCCTACCGCATGCGCACCGAACGCCTGGTGGAGCGGCAGGTGGATGTGCAGCTGCCCACGCGCCATGGCGACTTCCAGCTCATCGCCTACAAACAGAGCGCTACAGGTGAAGAGCACCTCGCGCTGGTGAAGGGCGCCTGGGAACAGAACGAACCCGTGCTGGTGCGCGTGCACTCCTCGTGCGTCACCGGCGACATCTTCGGTAGCTGCCGATGCGATTGCGGCCCGCAATTGCACCGCGCCATGGAGATGATCGAAGCCGAGGGCAAGGGCGTGATCGTGTACATGCAGCAGGAAGGACGCGGCATCGGCCTCTTGAACAAGCTCAAGGCGTACAAGCTCCAGGAGCAAGGCGCGGACACGGTGGAGGCCAACGTGATGCTCGGCTTCGACATGGACGCGCGCGACTACGGCGTCGGCGCGCAGATCCTGCATGATCTCGGCGTGCGCAAGATGAGACTGCTCACGAACAATCCGCGCAAGCGCACAGGCCTCATCGGCTATGGCCTGGAGATCATGGAGAACGTGGCCATCGAGATCGCCGCCAATCCGCACAACGAGCGCTACCTGCGCACGAAGAAGGAGAAGCTGGGCCACAGCCTTCGGCTGAAGTAGCGCTTACGGCCGCTGGGCCTTGTAGCGCTTGCCCCGCAGCAGTTCACCAAGGGTATCGAATTCGCGGCGCAGCACCAGGCCGGCTCCTTGGGTGGTGGGCGCTTGATCGGACTGGTTCAGGTTACGGTCGTTGGTGAGCGAGAATGCGCGCGCACGGAAGCGGCCCTCGCGGGTGATGAGGTACTCCAGCTGGAAGTCACCGATGAGCGAGTTGCTGGCGTTGGCGGCGCGCGCGCCGTACTGCACGCCGACGTTGGTGCTGAAGAGCAGGCGCTGGTCGAAGAACTGCTTGCTGAAAGCCACCTCGAGCTCATCCTGCGTGATGGCATCCCCCGGCCGGTAGTTGAACCCGAGGTCGAAATCGTTGCTGAGGCCGCTGAGCCAGTTGCTCACCTGGTTGCTCAGAAGGTCGCTGAACGTGGCGCCCGCGCCCGCCGCGGCGGCCTCGCCAGTGCCCGCGCTTCCGGCACCGGCGTAGATCGGCGGCTCCAGGAACCGGTTCATAACGATGAGCGCGAAGACCTGCCTGCTCATCTCCTGCTCGGTGCTCAGAACGCTGGCCACCTGCGCCTTCATGTTCTCATCCACCGAGCTCAGCCGCACATCGAAGCCGATCTCCGGATTCATCAGCTTGTCACGCAGCTTCATCACCACGTCCACCGGAACACGCTGTCGGTAGGCCTCCGTGCGCTCGCTGGGCGGCACGATGTCATAGAGCGGCGCCTTCAACCGGTAGATGGCCTGCAGATCGAGCTGCGCATCGAACGGATCGCCGTACCAGGTGATGCTGCCCCCAGGCTGCACAGCGAAGCGCTTGTTCACGATGTTGCGCAGCGTGAAGAGGTAATCGCCCTCGGTGATCTCCACTTTCCCGTTCATGCTAAGGTCGCCGCGCTGCGTGACACCGATCTCGATCAAGCCCGAGCCGCGCCCGCTCATGATGTCGCCCACCGTGGGGTCGAAGACGAGCTCGAAGCGCGCATCGGGCGTAACGGTGATGTCCATATCGATGGACACGCCGCTGAGGTCCACGTCCTCGGCCGCGTCAACCGAATCCGGGGCGCCGAAATGCACGAAGGAGATGGGCGATACTTCCACGCTCCCACCCACGGGCATGCGCACGTCCGTGCCGGGCGCCGTGGTGGCCTGCACGGTGATCTCCAAGCTTCCGCGAGACCCGCTCACACCGAAATCGCCCGTGGCGAATGCGGTTCCGTGATAGAGGCTGTTCATGGCCTGCGTGGTGTTCAGCACCTTCATGCGGTCCATGGAGCCCCAGATGTCGTAGCTCCAATCGCGCAGACCGATATGCGCGACCGTTGCGCCCACCCTGGCGGTGCGGCCGAGCTCGTCATGCACGGTGGCGTGGTCCACCGTGAAGAGCTCATCGCCGATGCCCACATGGGCATCGGCCGTGTAGCGCGTATTGAGGTAATCGATGCGCATCGTGGCAGCGCTGAGATCGAGGGCGCCGCTGAGCTCCGGCTTGACGAGCGTGCCGGTGAGCTGCACCTGACCAGTGGCATGGCCTCCGAGCCCGCTCAACCCCTCGGGCAAATAGGGATCGGCGAGCGCGAGGTCGAACCGGTCCATCAACAGCTTCAGGTCCAATTCGCCTTCATCGCGCAGACCCACCCGGCCGGTGAAGTCGAGCGCCTTGATCGGTCCGCGCTCGATGCGCCCGTTCAGGTCCAGCGCTCCCTTCCCTTCGATCCACGAGACGGCCAGCGCCACATCGCCCACGAGCAGGTGCCGGACGCGCACGCTATCGGCACGCGCCGCGCTCACCACATGCGGGGTGCCGTACACATCGAAGAGCCGGCCATCGGCGCTGAGGCGGCCATTGATGGGCGGCCCGTCGATCAACGGGATGAAGTTGGCCAATTCCACCGAATCAAGGACGAATGCCAGGGCCTCGTGGGAATCGCGCGAAATGGTGCCGTTGAACGCCACTCGCTGGTGGCCATTGCGCATCTCGAGGCCGCCGATGCGGACCGTGCTCGAATCGATGGTGATGGAGGCCTGTTCCGCATTGGCCCAGATGCCCTGACCGAAGAAGAGGCGCGAAGGCAGCAGCTCGAGCGATACGGACTTCGGGCCACGGACCTCTCCATAGAAGGAGAGATTGCCATTGGTGCCGCCGCTGCTGCCGGTCCAGCCCAAGTCGATATCGAGCTCGTCCTGATAGGCTTTGCCCGTGATCCCCGTTCCGCTGAACCAGAGCGTGTCACCGAAATGCTGCCGGCTGCTGCGCGCGGAGAAAGCCAGCAGATCAAGGGTCTTGTCGGCGATGACGACCAGCGAGTCGAAACGCGACTGGCCGTATTCCGCGTAAGGCATCACCGCATGCAGGCCAAGGTCGAAGGTGCGTGTATCGAACTGGCCCGTGATGGTGGATCCC
Organism: Flavobacteriales bacterium; assembly: GCA_016788405.1. GTDB lineage: Bacteria > Bacteroidota > Bacteroidia > Flavobacteriales_F > PHOS-HE28 > PHOS-HE28. Next base: position 3,235 of record JAEUSX010000070.1, on the reverse strand, counting down.
GGCGAGATCCTGGCGCCCGGAAGGAAGAGCTTGAGGGCCTGTTCCGTGTCGCGCAGCCTTGCCTCGAAGGTGAAGCGTTGCTCATCCTGCGCGTAGTCCACGCCTTTGCTGAGCGACGGGAACACGCTTCGGAGCACGGTGGCCAACGCGGCTGGAAGCCTGGTGGGCAGGAAGGGGCCGATCACCTCGGCTTCGGCCACCGTGGCATCGAGCTGAAGGATGGGCAAACCCGCGCGGCGGTCGCTGATCAGGTGCACGTCACCGAGGTCGTACTCCTCATCGCCCTGGCAGTAAGATATGCCGGTGATGTGCAGCTCGCCTTGCAAACTATCCGGCGACAATCGTCCCCGCATGGCCGCATCGAGGCTCAGCGCGCTGTAATCCGCGCGATCGCTGAAGCCCAGCTCGCGCAAGTCGGCGTGGTGGAGCTTGGCCGTGAAGTCCACCTGAGGCCAGCGCTTCCTGAAATCGGCAAGACCGCTGAAACGCAACTGCAGGTTCTCATCCTCCGCCTCGAGCTCGCCATTGAATAGGTTCCGGGCCAAGTGGCCCTTGGCTCGGATATTCCCGATCGGGCGATCGTTGATCGTGACCAATGGGAAGTCTCCTTCAAGGTCCACTTCCATGGTCTTCAGGCTGCGGCCCTTGGCGGAGAGCCTGACGCTGGCGCTCATGGGACCGATGACGCTTGTTCCCAGCAATGGCCCAAGGCGGAACGACTCGGTGGCGGCGCGGCCGCTGATGAGCGCACGGTTGGTGATGGTGTCGCGGTTGTAGCTGAGGTCGGTGCGAAGCACGCCTAGCGCGGTGCTGGCTCGGCCGGTCGCGGTGAAGGAGCGCAAGAAGCCGGTGAAGCGGCCGCTCAAATCGATATCGCCCAGTTCATCGAGTTCTGCGGGCAGCTGCAGGAGCTCGCCGCTTGTGAAAGGCGGCACCGGCACGCGCTTCAGATCCGCAAGGGCGGCGTGCATCTCGTCCACATCGATGAGCATGAAGGTCTCGGAGATCGTCGGCAGGCCGCTCAGCTCGGCATCGCCCGTGAACCAGCTCTCCTTGCCGAAGCCGACGCGCAGGCCGCGGCCCTTCAGCTCGTTGACGGTGCCGCGCACCTTGCCGCTCACGGTAAGGGGGAACCGGATGCCCTCCAATTCCGAAGCGAACCACGCGATGTCCGCCATGTCGACCAGCGAACTGTCGAATTCAGCGCGCATCATCACGCGCGATGTGAACTCGCTGAAATCGGCCCACCCCTCGCTGAGCAGCTTCAGCTCGCCCTCCGCATGGCTCATGGGCGTGCGCAGGTCCATGCCCTCCACCACCACGCCATGGCTGCTCACGTATGCCATGCCCTTGAGACGCTCAACCTTCAGGCCAGAGCGCTCCGTGAGCGATGCCCGCTCAAGCAAGGCGCTGATGGAATCACCGATGGCCTGGAATTGATAGCCCTGCACGGCGGCATCGGGTATGTCGATGTGCTTGAAATCGACGCCGAACGGGTCCACTGCCTCATTCGCATCGTTGAAGCTGAAATGAAAGTCGCGGATGTCGTATCGCATGCAGCGGATGGTCCAGTCCTGGCCCTCGGAAGTGGTGTCATCCGAAGAGAGCGACGCGATGAGATTGGTGAGGTTGCTGGTCGATTCACCTTCGGCGGTCGCCAGGTTGAAGCGCGCGCCTGCCACAACGAGATTGCTGATGTCCACCGCACGCTGCTTTCTGCTCACGCGCAAGCCGCGCACCTTGAGCGCGGGCACCTGGAAGAGCGTATCCCCGCGCAGATCGCCAATGAAAAGCCCTTCCACGCGCACAGAACCATCGAGCGAAATCGCGACCCGATCGATGGAGATGGTGGCACCGATCTCGTCGCTGAGACGGCCGGCCAGCCAACGCGCCACGGCCGACTGCACCGAGGGGAAGAACAGCGCCAGGCATCCGGCGAACAACAGGACCATGAGCGCCAGCACGGCACGACCCGTCCATCGCAGCAACGAGGTCAGGATCCGATATGTGCGTGTGCGCGCCAGTGCCCGGGTACTTTTGCGGCCCCCCGCCAATTCCTGGGCCGCTTCCGGCCAAAAGTAGCCGGGGCCTCATGCCCGCCACCGAACCCGTGCTGATCCTCGGAATCGAGAGCAGTTGCGACGACACCGCGGCGGCGGTGCTGCGCGATGGACGCGTGCTGAGCAACGTGGTGGCCGGCCAGGAGGCGCACCGAATCTGGGGCGGCGTGGTGCCCGAACTGGCCAGCCGGGCGCATCAGGAGCAGATCGTGCCCGTGGTGAACCAGGCCTTGCGGGAAGCCGGGGTGGAAGCCTCGGATCTCGATGCCATCGCCTATACCAATGGCCCGGGCCTCATCGGCGCACTGCTCGTCGGCGCGTGCTTCGCCCGGAGCATGGCGCAAGCGCTGGGCAAACCACTGGTCGCTGTGAACCATCTCGAAGCGCATGTGCTGGCGCACTTCATCCAGGACCGTTCAGACCAGCCCGTGCCGGCCTTTCCCTTCCTCAACCTCACGGTGAGCGGTGGTCACACGCAGTTCATCCTGGTTCAGGCAGCCGATCGCATGGAAGTGATCGGCACCACGCTCGATGACGCCGCGGGCGAAGCCTTCGACAAGGGCGCCAAAGTGCTTGGCCTGCCCTATCCCGGCGGCCCCTTGATCGACCGGATGGCACGGGGCGGCGATGCTCGTCGTTTCGCGCTTCCTTCGCCTTCGCTTCCCGGGCTTGACCTCAGTTTCTCAGGCATCAAGACAGCCTTCGCCAACCTGGTCCGCAAGGAAACAGCTCGCGATCCGGGCTTCGTGGCGCACGAACTGCCCAGCCTGTGCGCCTCGCTCCAGCAGTGCATCGTGACCGAGCTGCTCACGAGGCTTCGTCGGGCCGCTCGCGAGCACCGGCTGAAGCAGGTGGGCATCAGCGGCGGCGTCAGCGCCAACAGCGCGCTACGCGAAGGGGCCATGGCGCTGGCCAAGGAGGAAGGGTGGGATCTCTTCCTCCCGCCACTGCCCTATTGCACGGACAACGCAGCCATGGTGGCCATGGCCGGGCGATTCGCCTTTCGGGCGGGCAGGCATGCCTCATTGGACACCGTGCCTTACGCGCGTGGATGAGCCGCGTTACTTTCGGGCCGCTATGAGCTTGCAGCATCAACTGGAAGAAGCGCTCCTCGAAGAGGTCCTTGCCGAGACCGGCCCGCTTCATGAGATCGTCCTGCACAACGATGACGTGAA
>JAEUSX010000049.1 GCA_016788405.1 Flavobacteriales bacterium | reverse complement strand
TGCGGGATCTTGCGCATGGTGAGCATCTTGCTCATCAATTCGCTCACCTCCACGCTGGTGGTGCCCACCAGCACCGGGCGGCCGGCGTTGCGCAGCGATTCGATCTCCTCGATCACGGCGTTGTACTTCTCGCGCTTGGTCTTGAAGACCATGTCCTCATTGTCCTTGCGCACCACCGGGCGGTTGGTGGGGATCACCATCACATCCAGCTTGTAGATGTCCCAGAGCTCCTGCGCCTCGGTCTCGGCGGTGCCGGTCATGCCGGCGAGCTTGTGGTACATGCGGAAGTAGTTCTGCAAGGTGATCGTGGCGTAGGTCTGGGTGGCGGCCTCCACCTTCACCTTCTCCTTGCTCTCGATCGCCTGGTGCAGGCCATCGCTGTAGCGGCGGCCCTCCAGGATGCGGCCGGTCTGCTCGTCCACGATCTTCACCTTGCCGTCCATCACCACGTACTCCACGTCCTTCTCATAGAGGGCGTAGGCGCGGATCAGCTGGTTCACGGTGTGGATCCGCTCGCTCTTCACGCCGAAGTCGCGCAGCAATTCATCCTTGCGACGGGCCTTCTCTTCGATCGACGCGCCGCTCTTCTCGATCTCGGCGATCGTGCCGCCCACATCGGGCAGCACGAAGAAGCCCGTGTCGCCCACATCGCCGCCGATCAGGTCGAGGCCCTTCTCGCAGAGCTCGATGCTGTGCATCTTCTCGTCGATGGTGAAGTAGAGCTCCGCGTCGACCTTGGGCATGTCCTTGCCCTGGTCCTGCAGGTAGTTGTTCTCGATCCTCTGCAAGTGGGCGCGCACGCCCGTTTCGCTCAGGTACTTGATCAGCGCGCTGTTCTTGGGCAGAGCGCGGTAGGCGCGCAGCAGGGCCATGCCTCCCTTCTCCAGCTGGTCCTTCGTGGCGCTGCCATCCTCGAGGCCCTTGAGCTGGTCCTTCGCTTCGGCGATGAGCTTGTTCACCAGCGCGCGCTGCGCGGCGTAGAGGCGCTCCACGCGGGGCTTGTACTCATCGAACTGGTGGATCTCGCCCTTGGGCGTGGGGCCGCTGATGATGAGCGGTGTGCGGGCGTCATCGACGAGCACGCTGTCCACCTCATCGACGATGGCGAAGTGGTGCTTGCGCTGCACCAGCGCGCTGGGCGCGTGGGCCATGTTGTCGCGCAGGTAGTCGAAGCCGAACTCGTTGTTGGTGCCGTAGGTGATGTCGGCGAGGTAGGCCGCGCGGCGCTCGGGGCCGTTGGGCTGGTGCCGGTCGATGCAATCCACGCGGAGGCCGTGGAACTCGTGGATGGGGCCCATCCACTCGGCGTCGCGCTTGGCGAGGTAGTCGTTCACGGTGACCACGTGCACGCCGCGACCGGCCAGCGCGTTCAGGAACACGGGCAGGGTGCTCACCAGGGTCTTGCCCTCGCCGGTGCCCATCTCCGCGATGCGGCCCTTGTGCAGCGCGACGCCTCCGATCAGCTGCACATCGTAGTGCACCATCTCCCAGGTGATGCGGTTGCCGGCGGCCATCCAGCTGTTGCTCCAGATCGCGTCGTCGCCTTCGATCCGGATCGCGTCGGGCCGCTTGATGGCGAGTTCGCGGTCCAGCTCCGTGGCGCGCACGCGCAGCTCCTTGCTCTCGGCGAAACGGCGCGCGGTCTCTTTCACGATGGCGAAAGCCTCCGGCAGGATCTCCAGCAGCACCTCTTCGATCTGCTTCACGCTCTCTCCTTCGAGCTTGTCGATCTCCTCGTAACGGCGCTCGCGCTCCAGGATGTCCATGCGCGGGTCGGACTCGATCTCGGCGCGCATCGCGGCCACTCGCTCATCATTGGCCCGCGTGCGCGCGGCGATGCGCGCGCGAAGGTCCAGCGCTCGTTGGCGCAGGTCGTTGTTGCTGATGCCGCCCAGCTTGGCGAATTCCTCCTTCACCTGCTCTACCAGCGGCGTCACTTCCTTGAGGTCGCGCTGAGCCTTGTCACCGAATACGCTCTTGAATGCTTTGGCGAGTGAACCGATCATGTTTCGTGTATTGCGCCGGACGTTCCCGGCAAAGGCTGGCAAATGTACCTGCCCGACGTGAGGCGGGGCAGGCCCGTTCAGCACAGATCGGGCCGTCGCTAGAAGGCTGACAAGCTGGCCGCAGGAATGATGAAGCCCCGCTGCTGGCGGGGCTCCTCGTGGTTCGGTCCGGTGTTAGTACTCGTCCTCGTTGAAGAAGAAGTCCTCTTTCGACGGATAATCGGGCCAGATGTCCTCGATGCTCTCGAAGACCTCTTCATCATCTTCGATGGCCTGCAGGTTCTCCACCACTTCGAGCGGAGCGCCGGTGCGCATGGCGAAGTCGATGAGTTCCTCCTTCGTGGCGGGCCAAGGGGCATCCTCCAGGTAGGAAGCGAGTTCGAGGGTCCAATACATCGTGCGGTCCTGTTGAGGTTCCGTTGAAACGGGCGCAAATATAGACGGATGGCGATCCGGCCAACAGCTTCTTTTCAACCGTTGTGGAATGCGCTGGAAGCCTTGCGCGCCAAGGGTTTCCGAACGATTCACCCCTTCGGGTCCCAAGGGGTGTCGGCCACGCCGTGCAGGTGGGCGAGGTGCCGGGCGAGCATGAAGAAGTAGTCGGAGAGGCGGTTGAGGTAGCGCACCAGGATGGCGTCCACCTCAGTGATTCCGCTGAGCTGCACCACGCGGCGCTCGGCCCTGCGGCACACGGTGCGGCAGATGTGCGCCTGCGACGAGGAGGGGTGGCCGCCGGGCAGGATGAAGCTGCGCATCGGGGCGAGGTCCTTTTCCATGGCATCCATCCCACGCTCGAGCTCGGTGATCGATTCCTCAGTGATCGCGGGCACCTTGAATCGCACGCGTTCCTCGGCGCTGCTGCTGGCCAGGTGCGATCCGATGGTGAAGAGCGATTCCTGGATCGCGATCAACCGCTCAACGTGATGCGGCGCTGCGAGATCGCGCAGCATGCCCACCTGGCTGTTCAACTCATCCACGGTGCCGTAGGCCTCAATGCGCGCATCGTCCTTGGCCACGCGAGCGCCTCCGAGCAATCCGGTCTGGCCCTTGTCGCCGGTGCGGGTGTAGATCTTCATGCGCGGCGAAGCTATCGCGCCTCATCGCGCCAGCACCACCCAGCCGTGCTTCGCATCGCCGAGGCGCGGGCGCATGATGTACGCGTACACGCCTTCGGGCGCGGGCGTTCCGCCGAAGCTGCCGTCCCAGCCCGTATCCGCATCGCCTTCCCACACCAGCTGCCCCCACTTGTTATGGATGCTCATCACCGGCGACTGGCAAGGCCCGGGCCCCTCGATGCGCAGCACGTCGTTGGTGCCATCGTTGTTCGGCGTGAACGCATTGGGCACGAACCACGCCACCGGGAAGATGCCATAGCCCGCATGCAATGTGCGCGCGAAGGTGCTCTCGCAGCGTTCGCCGGGCTCGGTGGTGAGCCGCACTTCGAAGGCACCTTCGCTTTGGAAGATGTGCACCGGGTTGTACCACGTGCTGGTCGTGTCGCCATCGCCGAAATCCCAGATGTAGGTCTCGCCGCCTTCGGTGGTGTTCACGAAATAGGTGCGCTCATCGCAGGGATCGCTGTTGGTGTGGAAGGAGGGCAGGCCCGCCGGCAGCACCTCGATCACCGAGCGCGCGGTATCCATGATGCAGCCGTTCCGCGCCACGAGCGTCACGGTGCGCGTGCCGTGCGCCGGATAGGCATAGGCAGGCTCGTACGTGTCCGTGCTGCTGCCGTCGCCGAAGAACCAGGTGGCCCCGGTGGCCAATTCGGAGGTGTTCTCGAATCCCACGACGGCGCGCTGGCACGCCGTGTCCGGATGCTGGAACGAGGCGATGGGCTGAATGCCCTCAATGGTGATGTGGTCCGGCTTGATCACTTCGAAGCTCTGGCCGCATGCCGTGACGCGCAAGCCCACGGTGAAGGTCCCGACAGGATAGTGATGGACCGGTTCCGCGATATCGGTGCCCCAGCCATCGCCGAAATCCCATTCCCAAGCCGTGGCGAGGCAACTGGTGGGGACGAAGCGATGCCCTTCGCAACCGGGCAGCGCGATGACGTTGAAATCCGCGTGGATCGGCGGTGGCGCGGAGCCGGGCGGCTCACCCTCGATGCTGTTGGGCAAGGAAGGGATCATGCCCCATCCGAAGAACGAGATGGCATCGTGGTTGTACGCTGCTTCAGCCAATGTGGCGGCATCGGGATAACGGACTTCCGCGAGCGTGGTGGTGCTCAATCCTCGCGCACCCACATAGAGCCGTCCGTTCCCCGCGCATTCCATGGAGACGAGCCACCAGCCGATCGCGGGGTCGATGATCTCCACGGCCTGCGTCGCCAATCGCATGCGGCCGAAGTCCACGTTCATCACATCGCTGTTGCCGACGAAGTAGAGGTATTGGCCTGCGGGCGAGAATTCCAATCCGCAGATGGCCGATTGGCTCAGCGCCACCTGGTGCATGCCTTGCAGCGAGCCGGCCTCGAGGTCGAGGTCCCAGAGCACGGCGTCGGGCGCGGATGCTGGCGCATTCCCTGGCATGCTCAGCGCGATCCGGTCATTGGCGGGTGAGAGCTTCAACGTGCTCCACCACTTCGGGTCGCCGCCAAGGGCGCAGGAGCCGATCTCCGTCCATTCGCCGATGCCAAGAGCGGTGATGCGCGCGCGAAGGATGCGGTAGGATCCATCCTCCACCCGGAAGCTCAGCAACCAACGGCAACCGCCGTGCAGCTGTCGTGAGATCGCCAGGCCCTCGCCCACATAATTCGCAAGCAGGATGTTCTTCTCGATCACCGCGCCATTCCCGCCGTTCAAGTTCATGTCCACGATGCTGTAGTAGTGCCGGTGCGCGTCAGCATCGTGGTGGATGATGTAGTACTGGCCGGCATGACAGGGGCGAGGCGCGATGGCGCTGGCCTGGCTGCTGCTGTTGCCTTGCAGCCCGGTGCCGTTGGCGACAAATGCGCCGCTCGGCCGCCGCACCGAGATTTTTCCTTCGGCATCCACGGCCGTGACGAAGAGCGCTTCGCCTGCCGGGTCGGTCATGAGGTTCACGTCCTCCGATCCGCCGAGGCCGAACGAGGGGATCAATGACCCGACGAGGGGTTCCGGCGCGTTGAAGTCGATGAGCCGGATCTCGCCGGATCCTGTCCTCAGCGGCCATTTGCTGAGCTGGGCATCCGCCTGCGCGCAGAGCACGAGCGAGCACACCGCTGAGAGCCTGAGGAGAGGGCGGCCGGCCATAGCGACGACGAAAATAGGGGGTTGGCCCTTGGGGCGAAATGACCAGTGCATGGCTGATCAACAAGCGATCGTGCCTGCTCCGGCTTGCCGATCGCCCCTGAGGCGGTAACCTCAATACCTCAGACGGAAGTGCTCCCGGGCTTGTCCCTCGCGAACGAAGACCAGCCCTAGACCATAGAGGTCGATGGTTACCGATACGCGCGGGTGCGCTTTGATGCGCTCCCAGGCCCGCTCCATGCCGCTGCTCCAGTGGATGTCGTCGAGCACGAAGGCCGATGCATCATGCGCGCGCGTCAGGCATTGCTCGAAGTAGTCGAGCGTAGGCTGTTCGGCATGGTGCCCATCGATGAACGCGATGTCGATGGGCCCGATTCGTTCAAGCACCTCGGGAAGGCGGCGCTGGAAACTGCCGAGCACCGCGTGGATGTTCGCCTGGCGCAATTGCTCGAAGTGGTGAAGCGCGATGCGATAGGTCTGTGGGCAGCCCTCGATGGTGGTCACCGTGCCGTTCTCGGCGCCCTGCGCGAGGTAGAGCGTGGTGATGCCGAAGCTGGTGCCGAGTTCCAGCACATGGCGCGCATCCATCACCCGCGCCAAGCGGTAGAGCATCTGGGCCTGGCGTGAGGGCTTCAGGCTCGTGCCGGCCATGTCCGCCACGCGGCGCACCGGCATGTCCATCACGCGCGAACCGGCGCCGAGGTCATTCACCCGGATGGTCTGCTCGCTGCGCAGGAGGTCGGACCGCAGCGCTTCGATCGGCGCATGCTCCAGGAGCGCGGGCCGGGGACGCAGCACCTGTTCGATCAGGTCGAATACGAAAGGGCTGTGCACGCCATGCCGGGTCCGCGCCTTCACCAGATGCGTGATCCAACTGCTTACGCGCGCCACTTCCATCGGTGGCCGAAAGTAGGCCGGTGCATTGATCGACGTTCGCCGCTCAGCGGGCTTCTCGAACGATCGCGTGTTGGAGGAGTTCAGTCGCGCCTATGACTGGCGCCTAGTTCGATCCGATCCCCGCACAGATCATGTTCCGCCGGCTGGCGGTTGCTGGCCACCACCAAGGTGCGGTCATCGATGTGCTCGCGCAGCAGGGCACGGAACCATTCGGTCGCTTCCGCGTCGAGGTTGCTCGCAGGTTCGTCCAACAGGAGCAGGGGCGCATCGGTGAGGATGGCCAGCGCGAGCTTGAGGCGCTGCTTCATGCCGCTGCTGAAATGCAGCACCGGCTTGTCGAGCGCGTGCTCCAGGTAGGCGATGCGCGCCAGGCCTTCCAGCGTGATGCCCGCGCGCAAGGGCTTGAACCCGGCGTGGAAGGCGATCGCTTGCCGCAGTGACAGGTCCTCGTAAAGGCCCAGGTACGGCGCAGCGATGCTCAGATGGCTGTACACGCGGTCCGTTGGCACATGCTCACCGTTGAGCCGGTGCGCGATGCTGCCTCTCGTCGGGATCAGCGCGCCCGCGATGAGCTGCAGCAAGGTGCTCTTGCCGCTGCCATTGGGGCCGAGGATCGCCGTGCGGCTGCCGCTGGCGAGCGTGCGCGTGAAGCCCTGCACGACCACCTCGCGACCGAAGGACTTGGCGATATCGTTCAGCGCGATCTCCATGAGGACAGGTGAGCTTGCGGGCACGCGGTCATGTGCGCATGGTCACACGCGCTCGCGTTCGCGCGCTACTCTGCGAGCCCGCGCATGATCCCCTTGGGGCTGTTGTTGATGAAGTCGATGATGATGCCCCGCTCGTGGCTGCGCGGCATGCCCTGCATCACGCTCTGCACGGCGCGCTCCACATTGGTGTTGCGCACGAAGATCTCGCGGTAGATGTCCTCGATGCGCGTGATCTGCTCATCGGTGAATCCGCGGCGGCGCAGGCCCACCACGTTCACGCCCACGTAGCTCAGCGGCTCGCGCGCCGCCTTCACGAAGGGCGGCACGTTCTTGCGCACCAGGCTGGCGCCAGCGATGAAGCTGTGCGCGCCGATATGGATGAACTGCTGCACCGCGACGTTGCCTTCGAGGATCGCCCAGTCGTCGATGGTGACATGCCCCGCGAGGTTCACGCTGTTGGCGATCACCACATGATCGCCCACGATGCAGTCGTGGGCCAGGTGCACGTAGGCCATGAGCAGGCAATTGCGGCCCACGGCGGTCTTCACGCGGTCAGCCGTGCCGCGGTTGATGGTGACGCACTCGCGCACGGTGGTGCCGTCGCCGACTTCGGCGGTGGTGTGCTCGCCAGCGAACTTCAGGTCCTGCGGGATGGCGCCGATCACCGCGCCGGGGAAGATCCGGCAGTTGTTGCCGATGCGCGCGCCATCCATCAGCACGGCGTTGGGCCCGATCCAGGTGCCGTCGCCGATCTCCACATCGGCGTAGATCGTGGCGAAGGGCTCGATGGTGACGCCCTTTCCCAGCCTGGCGTCGGGATGCACGGAAGCGAGTGTCGAGATGCTCATGCTTTCACTGCCGATGCGCTCGGCGCGGGCGTGGCTTGGGCCTTGGAGCCGGCATCGGTGGAAGGCGCCTTGTCGCGCGCGACCTGCGCCATCATCTCGCCTTCCACGGCGGGCTGGCCGTTCACATAGCCCACGCCCTTCATGTGCACGATGCCGCGGCGGATCGGCGTGATGAGCTCCAGGTGGAAGACCAATGTGTCTCCCGGAATCACCTTGCGGCGGTACCGCACGCCATCGATCTTGAGGAAGTAGGTGGTGTAATTCTCAGGGTCGGGCACCTGGCTGAGGGCGAAGATGCCGCCCACCTGCGCCATGGCCTCGATCTGCAGCACGCCGGGCATCACGGGGTTCCCCGGGAAGTGGCCGGTGAACTGCGGCTCGTTGAGCGTGATGTTCTTGTAGCCGGTGATGGTGCGTGAATCCATCGCCACGATGCGGTCGACCAGGAGGAAGGGGTAACGATGGGGCAGGAGCTTCTCGATGGCGTTGATGTCGTACACCGTCTTCGAGAGGTCGAATTGCCGCACGCTGCTCTTCTCTTCCTCGCGGATGCGCTCCTTCAGCCGCTTGGCGAAGCTGGTGTTGCCGAAGTGGCCGGGCCGTGCCGCGAGGATGTGCCCTTTGATGGGGCGGCCCACCAGCGCCAGGTCGCCCACGATGTCGAGGAGCTTGTGGCGCGCGGGCTCGTTGAAGAACTTGAGGTCGGTGGTGTTCAGCACGCCGTTGCGCCGGATCTCCACTTCCTCATACTCCCGGCCAAGCGCTTTCGCCAAGTCCTTCAGCTGCTCCTGGGTGGTGCCTTCGCGGTCCTCAAGCACGATGGCATTGTTGAGGTCGCCGCCTTTGATCAGGCCCGCTTTGGCGAGCTGCTCCAGTTCACGCAGGAACACGAACGTGCGGCAGGGAGCGATCTCGGTGCGGAACTCCTCGGCGCGGTACATGCTGGCGTGCTGGGTGCCGAGCACCGGGCTGTTGTAATCGACCATCACGGTGATGCGGAATTCGCCGCCCGGGGCGGGCACGGCGAGCATCTCGGTGCCGCGCTCGGTGGTCTCGAACCAGAGCGGCTCCTTCAGTTCGTACCAGTTGCGCGGCGCATCCTGTTCCTGAAGGCCCACCGATTCGATCGCCTCCACGAAGGGCATGGCGCTGCCATCCATGATGGGCACTTCCGGCCCGCTGAGCTGCAGCAAGCAGTTGTCCACGTTCAGGGCGTAGAGCGCGCTGAGCACGTGCTCCGTGGTGTTCACAACCACTTCGCCCTTGCCCAGAGTGGTGCCGCGTGCGGTGCTGCTCACCAGGTCGGCATCCGCATCGATGATCGGCTCGCCTTCGATGTCGGTGCGCTGGAACTTATACCCGTGGCCGATAGGTGCCGGCCGCAGGGTGAGCGTCACCGGTTCGCCGGTATGCAGGCCCACGCCCTTGATCACGGCGCTGGCCTTCAATGTGTGCTGCTTGTCGGTCATACCCAGGGGGCCGATCGGGAACTGCCCCGGCTGCGGCCCGGCGAAAATAGGCGGCGCCCCCTAAGCCGCCCGCTTCCTGCGTCTCAGCGCGGCGAACTTTCAGCGTCCATGGATCCCTAGCATTCCATGAAGTCCATGTCCTCGTGGAAGGTCTCCTTCACGCCCAGCACGCCCAGGAAGCTCAGCCCGACGCACACGCCGCCCACGATCAACGCCGCTCCCGGCGCCCCCAGTTGACCCGTGAGCGCCGTGAATGAGAGGGTGATCGGGATGGTGGCGCCGCGCACGAGGTTGGGCACCGTGTTGGTGACCGTGCTGCGCAGGTTGGTGCCGAACTGCTCGCTGGCGATGGTGACGAAGAGCGCCCAGAAGCCCGTGCTGATGCCCAGCAGGCAGCACATGGCGTGGAACCAGGCGAGCGAGACATCGCGCGAGAGCGTGAAGGCCACGGTGCATGCGGCCAGCACCAGGAGGTACAGCAGCACCACCTTCCGGCGGCTTCGCCACACTTGGCTGGCCAAGCCGCTGAGCAGGTCGCCGATGCTCAGGCCCACGTAGCCCCACATCACGCTATCGCCGACGTGCACCGTCCCCTGCACGCCGATGGCCGCAGCGATGGTGTCACTCTGATTGATGAGCACGCCCACCACGAACCAGACCGGCAAGCCGATGATCACCGCGCTCGCGTACCGGCGCAGGCGCTTCGCATTGCTGAAGAGCAGGCGGATGTCTCCACGCACGATGTCGGTGCGTTCGAGGGCCCCCTTGAACAGGCCGCTCTCGAGGGCTCCGGCACGCAGCACCAGCAGCAGCAGTCCGAGCGCTCCGCCCACGATATAGGCCATCTGCCAGCCTTGCAGGCCCAGGCCCAGCGCATCGCTCCAAGCCGCGCCCTCGCCGCCCACCAGCCGCGCCACCACGCCGCCCAGCGCGCCGAAGGTCACGATGATCATGGTGCCCCAGCCGCGCTGCGTGCGCTCCATGCTCTCCACCACCAGCGTGATGCCCGCGCCCAATTCGCCCGCCAGCCCGATGCCCGCGATGATGCGGCACAGCGCGTAGGTGCTGGTGTCCGTCACGAAGGCATTCGCGATGTTGGCCAGCGAGTACACCACGATGCTGCCGAAGAGCACTTGCACGCGTCCGCGCTTATCCCCGAGTACGCCCCAGAGCAGGCCGCCGATGAGCATGCCGCCCATCTGCCAGTTGAAGAGGCTCACGTCGTAACGCTTCAACGCATCGCCGCTGAGGCCCAGCGCCTCGAGGCTCTCGCGCTTCACGACGTTGAACAGCACCAGGTCGTAGATGTCCACGAAATAGCCCAATGCCGCCACGGTGATCAGCAGCAGCGTTCTGCGGTCGAAGGAAGGGGAGGGCATGGGTCTCATCCCGGGAGGGCGGGAGGGCGAAGATGCGGGTTGGCGTTTCATGGCGAGCAATGGCGTGCTGAAGGGAGGACGGATCAAGGTTGGATGATTCAGCCACTACTTTCGATCCGCTTCCGCACCGGCATGAAGAGTCTCCTGCTCTGCAGCTTCCTGATGCCCGCGCTTGTCCAAGCGCAGGGCACCACCACCTCCGTGCAGGACGGCGACTGGGACGATCCCGCCACTTGGGACTGCAGCTGCGTGCCCGAGGTGGACAATGCGATCGTGATCCACCAGGTGCGCATCACGGGGAACACCTTCCTCATGCAACGCGTGCACGTGACACCGGTCGGCAGCCTGGTGATGGATGACTACTTCTCCGTGGTGATCATGGATACGGTGATCAACGACGGCCTCATGGAGCTCATCGGCGACATCGATGTGGATTGGGCGCTGCTGAACAACGCCACGATACTGATCGAGGGCGTGATGCACAATGATGGCGCCATCGTGATGGGTGGACCGAATGCATTGATCGCGCTTGACAACATCGGCAACTACGACACGATCGAGGGCGAAGGCCGCATCTGTGTGGCGGAGTACTCCGAGAACACCGGCACCATCCACGGCCTCATCGACTTCTGCGACCTCACGCCCACGGTGGCAGCGCCCCCATTCATCGATGCGAACAGCGGAAGCGTGGCGGGGTCGGTCACCTTCTGCGCTGGCGGCTCCTGCGGACCCCAATCGGTGCCTTCGAATGACTCAGCCGGATCACGCATCGGCCCCAATCCGTCGAATGATTTTGTGCGCATCGACATCACCTCGCGCTCGATCGTCACCGTGCGGGATGCGCTTGGCCTCTCGGTGTCTTCACAAGCCGCTTCGCAACCACTCGTGCTCGATGTCTCGATGCTGCCTCCTGGCATCTACACCGTCACGCTTGAAAGGGGGACGAGTGAGACCGTGCGAAGCCTGGTGATCGCCCGCTGAACGAGAGGGGTCGCTGGAGGTCTCCGTCAGCCGAGGAACGGATAGCGGTGGTCCGTCGGTGGTACGAAGGTCTCCTTGATGGTGCGCGGGCTCACCCAGCGGATGAGGTTGAGGTAGGAGCCGGCCTTGTCGTTGGTGCCGCTGCCGCGCGCGCCTCCGAAGGGCTGCTGGCCGACCACGGCGCCGGTGGGCTTGTCGTTGATGTAGAAGTTGCCTGCGGCGTGGCGCAGCGCCTCCTGCGCTTCGATGATGCTCTTGCGGTCGTTGCTGATCACCGCACCGGTGAGCGCGTACTCGCCGGTTGAATCCACCAGCTTGAGGGTCTCGCTCCATTTGGCCTCGGGGTAAACGTAGATGGTGAGCACCGGTCCGAAGATCTCCTCGCACATGGTCACGCTCTTCGGGTCCTTCGTCTCGGCCACCGTGGGCTGGATGAAGTAGCCCTCCTTCTTGTCGCACTTGCCGCCGGCGATGATCTTGATGTTCTTCTTGTCGTGCTTCAGGCCATCGATGTATCCGCTGATCTTGTCGAAGCTCTTCTCATCGATCACGGCGCCGATGAAATTCGAGAAGTCGCGCGGGTCGCCCATCTTCATGTCAGCGAGGTCGGCCAGCAGTTCCTTCTTCACATCGGGCCACAGATTGGCGGGGATGTACGCCCGGCTGGCGGCGCTGCACTTCTGCCCCTGGAACTCGAAGGCGCCGCGGGACAGCGCGGTGGCCACCACTCTGGCATCGGCGCTGGGATGCGCGATCACGAAATCCTTGCCGCCGGTCTCGCCCACGATGCGCGGGTAGCTGCGGTACTTGGGCAGGTTGTTGCCGATGGTCTGCCAGATGTGGCGGAACACCTTGGTGCTGCCGGTGAAGTGGATGCCCGCGAAGTCCTTGTGCGAGAAGATCACATCGCCGGCCGTGGGCCCATCGACGTGGATGAGGTTGATCACGCCCGCAGGCAGTCCCGCCGCCATGAAGATCTCCATGAGCACCTGCGCGCTGTAGCACTGGGTATCGGCGCACTTCCACACCACGGTGTTGCCCATGAGGGCGCAGCTGGCGGGGAGATTGCCCGCGATGGCCGTGAAGTTGAAGGGAGTGAGGGCGAAGACGAAGCCTTCGAGCGCGCGGTACTCCAGCCGGTTCCAAACGCCGGGTGAGGAGACGGGCTGATCGCGGTAGATCTGCTCGGCATAAGCCACATTGAATCGCAGGAAGTCGATGAGCTCGCACGCGGCATCGATCTCCGCCTGGAACGCGTTCTTGCCCTGGCCCAGCATCGTGGCCGCGTTGATGCTCGCCCGGTAAGGGCCGGCGATGAGTTCCGCCGCTTTGAGGAAGATGGCGGCGCGTTCGCTGAAGGGCATGTTCTCCCAATGCGCCTTGGCCTTCAGCGCGGCATCGATGGCCGCCCGCACGTGCTTGGCTTCGCCGAAGTGGGCGTTGCCCAAGTGATGGGCATGCTTGTGCGGCGGGCTCATCTTCCGCAGGTCCTTGGTCTCGATGGCGTGGCCCATGATCCACATGGGCGCATCGATCCGGGCGCGCAGGCGGCGGTCCAATTCGGCCTGCAAGGCGGCTCGCTCGGGCGTGTTGGGCGCGTAGGAGAGGACGGGCTCGTTCTTGGGGAGTGGGACGGTGAACTGGCTCATGGTCAGGTGCTCGCTTTGTACCGCGGCGAAGATACCCGACCCCGGCATGGGTGGCCATGTGCCAAGAGTCACGTGCCTTGCACGATGGCCATGTACAAGGGCATGCCCAGCGTGATGTTCAGCGGGAAGGTGACGCCCAGGGCCATGGGGATGTACAGGCCGGGATCGGCTTTCGGCGCGGCCAGGCGCATCGCCGCGGGCACCGCGATGTAGCTCGCGCTCGCAGCCAGCGTGGCGAACATGAAGCGGTCGCCGATCCCCGGCGTGACGAAGCCGCTGATATAGGCCACCGCGCAACCATTCGCCAACGGGATGAGCACCGCCATGGCCGAGACGAACAGGCCGTACCGACGGAAGGCCCCGAAGCGCGCGGCGGTGACCATGCCCATCTCCAGCAGGAACACCGCCAGGAATCCCTTGAAGATGTCCGTGGTGAAGGGCTTGATGCCTTCGGCCTGCTTGCTGTCGGCCACGAGGCCGATGACGAGGCTGCCGATGAGCATGAGCACGCTTCCGTTGGTGAAGCTGTGCTTGAGCATGTGCCCCAAAGTGGGACGCTCGGTGCTCTCCTTATCGTAGCGCATCAGCAGCACCATGCCCACGATGATCGCTGGGCTCTCCATCAGCGCCATGATCGCCACCATGTGCCCACTGAACGGAAGCTCCTTCGCCTCGAGGAAGCCGCTCGCTGCCACGAAGGTCACGGCGCTCACGGATCCGTAGGCCGCCGCGATCGCCCCGGCATTCTGCACGCCGAGCTTCTTCCGCAGCAGGAAGAAGGCATACAACGGGATCGCGCTGGCGATGGCCAGGCCGAAGAGCAGCTCGGCGGTGAACCTGGCGCTGAGATGCTCGTGCGCCAGTTCCTGGCCGCCCTTGAAGCCGATGGCGAACAGCAGGTAGAGCGAGATGAACTTGACCGTGGTGGGCGGGATCTCCAGGTCGCTCTTCACCAGGAAGGCCACGATGCCCAACGCGAAGAAGAGCAGGGTGGGGTTGGTGAGGTTGGAGAGGAGGA
>JAEUSX010000032.1 GCA_016788405.1 Flavobacteriales bacterium | reverse complement strand
GCGAACGCCTCGCTGGACATCCTGCACCTCTACATCCTCAGTGGATCGGTGAGCGGCACCGGCGGCATCCAAGTGCTCGGAGGCGGCACACTTACCTGCACCGGCGGCAGCATCGTTGCGGGCTGTGTGGTAAGCACTTCGGTGACGACCGTGGTGACCTTCAATGCCCCGACGGTCTTCTACAATTACGGATCGATCATCGTAGGCGGACCATGGAACCATGTGAGCGGCAGCCTGCATGGCAACGGAAGCGTCACCGTGCTGAGCACGGCGGTGGTGACCATCACCGGCGTGTGGGATCCTTACGATAGCTGGCAGAATGCGCTGGTGTGCCATGGCGCCATCAGCGTGAACGTGCCGATCGCATTCGCCTTCACCGGCCAGGTGGATGTGGAAGTGACCGGCGTGGTGACCGTGGTGAACGGCGTGCTTTGGACCTACGGCTTCAACAATGGCGGCACGCTGGTCTGCCTCGGCTCCTCGGTGCTCCGCATCTCGGGCGGTGTCTTCGTGCATGAGATGGGCGGCACGACCAGCACAGCGGGCATCATCCTCGCGGGCGGCACGCTCATCGCGCAAGCACCGCTGGACATCCTGCATTTCTGGCTCGAGGGCGGCACGCTGCAAGGACCGCAACCGGTGAATGTCATCACGGGTGGCACCTTCACCTGGACGGGCGGAACGATCCACGCGTCGTGTGTCCTGAACCTCGCCGTGGGCGTGGTGAGCGTGTTCAACACGACCGTGAGCGTCTATTGCTATGGTGCCATCTACAACGGAGGAACGTGGAACTTCAATGGCGGCAACCTGATCGGCAACGGCGCCTTCCACAACCTGGCCACGGGCGTGTTCACGATCAACGGTGTGCTCGACATCGACTTCTCGTGGGAGCTGGTCTTCTACAATGCGGGCATCGTCAACAAGGGCACGGCGCTGGTGTTCACGCACTACGGCGGTGCCTTCTACAACCTCACAGGTGGTGTGGTGAACGTGCTCGTGGGCGAGTACCGCTTCAAGGGCGGGTACTTCAACCACGGTAGCATCGTCACCACCGGCCTGGCCGAACTCTGCGGCTGCGGCGGCACCTTCACGAATGAGAACGGTGGAGAAGCGACGAACGGCCGCGTAGTGATCCGCGATGGCTCGTTGGTGGTGAACTGGGCCTTCAATGTGAAGCACTTCAAGCTCGACACCGGTGGACAAGTGTTCGGTCCATTCGAGCTGAAGGTCATTGACGGCGGAACTTTCGTCTGGATCGGTGGCACCATCGAGGCCTCGGCCATCATCGACCTCGCGATCAACGTGGTCACGACTTTCAATCCAGTGGCGAGCGTCTTCTGCCACGGGGTCATCCACCATCGCGGCACGTGGAACTTCAATGGCGGCGACCTGAAAGGCGACGGCACCTTCCACAACTACCTGGGCGCGATCGTCTACATCAACGGGGTGCTCGATGTGGACCTCTCCTGGCGGCTGCTCGTGTACAACGCCGGTGAATTCCGGAAAGTGGCGGGCGGGATCTTCACGCACTACGCTACATACTTCCACAACCTCGTTGGCGGCTTGGTGCACATCGTCGACGGCGAGTACCGCTTCAAGGGCGGCTTCTACAACTACGGCAGCATCACCTACAACGGCCTCGGCAAGCTCTGCGGCTGTGGCGGCACTTTCTACAACGAGAACGGCGGTGAGGCCAGCAACGGCCGCGTGGTGATCCGCAACGCGAGCCTGATCGTGAACTGGGCCTTCGATGTGAAGCACGTCGAGCTGGAGGATGGCGCGCAGGTCTTCGGACCGTTGGAGGTGAAGGTGATCGATGGCGGCACTTTCAAGTGGATCGGCGGAACGATCGAGGCCTCGGCCATCGTCGACCTCGCGATCAACGTGGTCACGACTTTCAATCCAGTGGCGAGCGTGTTCTGCCACGGGGTCATCCACCATCACGGCACTTGGAACTTCAATGGCGGCGACCTGAAGGGCGACGGAACCTTCCACAATTACCTGGGCGCGATCGTGTACATCTATGGCGCGCTGGATGTGGACCTCTCGTGGCGCCTGCTGGTGTACAACGCAGGTGAGTTCCGCAAGATGAACGGCGGCATCTTCACGCACTACGCCACCTACTTCCACAACCTCGCAGGGAGCTTGGTGCACATCGTCGATGGCGAGTACCGTTTCAAGGGCGGCTTCTACAACTACGGCAGCATCACCTACGCCGGCCTCGGCAAGCTCTGTGGCTGCGGCGGCACCTTCTACAACGAGAATGGTGGCGAAGCCAGCAACGGCCGCGTGGTGATCCGCAACGCTTCGCTCGTGGTGAACTGGGACTTCGATGTGAAGCACTTCGAGCTGGAGGATGGCGCGCAGGTCTTCGGTCCGTTCATGGTGAAGGTGATCAACGGCGGCACCTTCAAGTGGATCGGCGGTACCATCGAGGCCTCGGCCATCATCGACATCGCGATCAACGTGATCACCACCTTCAACCCGACGGTGGGCGTGTTCTGCCATGGCGTGATCCACCATCGCGGCACATGGAACTTCGAGGGCGGCAAGCTCTGGGGCGGCGGGGTGTTCAACAACCTGAGCGCTGGCTTGATCCTGATCACCGGCACATCGGATCCAGCGGACTCATGGCGCGTGGCATTGAACAACGCGGGCATCTACCGCATGAACTGCGGCTGCGCCTTCCGCCATTGGGGCGGTGCTTTCACGAACCTCACGGGCGGCAAGCTCGAAGTGCTGCAAGGGACGCTGCTGATCGATGATGTCTTCGTGGGCGATCAATACGGTGAGATCCTCGTCGCACTGGGCGCCACGCTGAACCTTAGCGTCGGCGTGGATTGGCGCGGCTCCAAGGCGATCTGCCATGGCCTGCTGCAATGCCCTGACTTCCGCTTCAAGGGCACGGCGGCCCAGGAGATGGGCGGCGATGGCACCTTCACGCATATCCGCATTGATAACAGCGCGGGCGTGGACTTGAGCGGTCATGTGAAGGTGAGCATCACGATCGTCCTGGTGAATGGCCATGTGCGTTGCGGCGACTACCACATCACCTTGCAGAATCCGCTCGTGACCGCGCTCGTGGGCGGCGGCTCCATCAGCCGGTTCGTGTGCGATGGACTGGGAAGCTTCCGCCGGGCCATCAGCGGCAACGGCTGCTTCTACCCGGTGGGCACATCCACGAAGTACTGCCCCATCACCTTGAGCATGATGAGCGGCCCGCAGGACATCTGCGGCGTGCGTGTCCGTCCCTCGGTGAGCACATCGTACGGCGCTGTCGGCATCGAGACGGGAACCACGGTTGCCAGCCATGTGGTCGGTTGCGCATGGGTGCTGGACGAAGCCTCCGTCGGCGGTAACACCTACGATGCCACCCTGCAGTGGGAAGGCGTCCACGAACTGACAGGATTCACCAATGGCAACTGCGCTGTGGCGCATTACACCGTTGGCGGCTGGGTGCCGGGCAGCTATGGGCCGGCCAGCGGCACTGACCCGTACACGAAGGTGATCATCGGGCTCATCGACCCGCGTGAGATCTGCGTGGCCGACCCTGCGGCCGATCTCGGCGGCGATGCGGTTGACTGCCTGGGCGTGCCCGGTGGCAGCGATCTGCCAGGAACCCCTTGTGATGATGGCGACTCCGGAACGACCGATGACACCTGGACGGCGGAGTGCGATTGCGAAGGAACTCCAGTTGTTCCCTGCACCACCGACCTCGACTTCGTGTACCAGGCCGATGGCGCTCATAGCCTGACCTGGACGATCCACGAGCAGGGCACCAACACGCCTGTGCAGAGTGGAGGTGGCATGCTCATCGGCAATGGCAGCGAGCAGACGTGCGTGCCTGACGGCTGCTACTACCTGGTGGTGACCGACGGCGGCGGCGACGGCATCGTGGGTGGTGGCTACCTCTTGAAGGTGAACAGCGCGGCACGCCTGATCGATAACCTCTACGGGGCTTTCGGGGAGGGCGGCTTCACCAGCGGCAGCACGAGCCAGATCGATGGCAACGAGGGCTTCTGCATCCCCGTTGGCACTGACCGTTTGATTTTCACCAGCTGCGACAAGCGCGATTGGAGATTGAGCCCATGCGGCGGCGAGTACATGGTGACCACCGACAATGCCGCGGTGAGCGCTGAGTACGGCGGCCCCAACGCAGCCACCAGCGGCTATCAGATGTGGTGGTTCAAGCCCAACGGCGGATACAGCTTCAAGCGCTTCCAAAGCCACGCGACCAGCAACGGGATGCCGGCGAGCGCTACGCGCGCCTGCCATTTCAAGCTGAACGCCTGGGCCGGCAACGCGCTCCAGGAAGGAGGCTTCTACAACGTGAGGGTGCGTGGCCGCGTGAACGGCGCATACAACGCCTGGGGGCCGGCTTGCCGCATGGTGGTGAGCAGCGTCGAGGCGCAATGTCCGCGCACCAAGCTCATGGACATCCCCGGCAATGCGTATTTGAGCTGTGGCCAGATGCGCGACGTGGGCACCAACGTGCTCGTGCACGCCCGCCCGGTGAAGCGCATGAATGCCGCCTGCAGCTGGGTGAGCGCCAACCGCTATCAGTTCCGCTTCCGGATCCCCTCAGAGAACATCACCATCGTGAAGACCGGGGCGCTGGGCGCGGGCAACTACTTCGTGAACACGAACGGCCTCGCCTGCGGCAAGACCTACGAGGTGGAGGTGCGCGCCAGCTTCGATGGCGGCAGCACCTGGTGCCACGGGAATGCGGATCCGAATGTGACCAGCCCGCTCTGGGGCGATGCGTGCCTGCTCACCATCACCTGTGGTAGCGGCATGGCGCAGGAAGAGGACGTGACCACCGCTTTGAGCGAGGCACGCATGGCCATGTACCCGAATCCCAACAGAGGAGATCAGCTTTTCCTCGGCTTGAGCGGCTTGGAACCGGGCGTTGGATCCGTCAACGTGGACATCTTCGACAGCTTCGGCAAGCGTGTGGCTCAGCACACCCTCGGGGTTCTGGATGGCTTCGTGAGCTCCACCATCAACCTGAACGGAGAACTGAGCAACGGCATGTACGTGGTGACCATCACCGCGGGCGACGCGATCCTCATTGAGCGACTGGTGGTCCAGAATTGACGCCAGCCTGCATCGCCTATCGTAGCCCCGGTCGTTGCGGACCGGGGCTTCTGTTTCCAGGCCCTTCAGGGCTTCACGAAGCGGGCAGAACGCATTCCTGTGGCCGTTCGCGCTACGATGGCATAGGCAGTCGCAGAGAAGCGCTTCACATCGACCTCTATGGATTCAGCCTGAGCAATAGGAACGTCGAAGCTCCTGCCGCTGCCGAGTTCGACCAGTTGAACGGCCAGTATTGGTTCATCGCACCAGAGCCATAGTCGCTCTTGCCGGGGGTCCCAGTTCAATGCAAGCGTTCCACCCGTCCTCTCCATCACGCCCAATGGTGATTGCGTGAGTTGCAACCCATCATACATGGCGTAGAGCGAGTTGCCGGATCCGCCGCTCGCCGTTCCGGGATCGAGTTCCACGAACGCCGTGTCACCGGGCGCAAGCGTGAAAGTGTTCGTCACCTGCAAGTACGTGTAACTGCCGTTATTCGTGACTGGCGCCGTGAAGAAGTGCGGCGTGCCATCGGCCTCCTTCCAACCGAACCCGAAGCCGACGTACGGACTGAAGAAGGGAAAGGTGAATACGCCGCACCAGCCGCTCAGGGTCCAAGTTTCGCCGTCAGCGATTTCCGGAACCAAATGGGTCGCCCGGCTCCAGCCGCCGCAGCCCGCGTTGCTGTGGTTCACCAATGCGCCGAAATCACCGAAACCCGGTGCTGCCGGGCCCCAGGCCATCGGGCACGTGGAGGTCCATCCCGAATCGTCGAAGTTGCCCTGCGCATCCTCGAAACTACCGTTGATCAACTGGGCATGCATGCTGGCGCAGCTGACGAACCCGAGCAACAGGGTCGAGCATGTTCGGTTCATGGGATGAAGATAGAACCGGTCATCAGCAGGGATCGCGCCAGGCCCTCAGCTCCGCCCGCAACGCGTCGTGGTTCGGGAGGGTGACTGAGCCGCTCGACCTGGCTTGGGGAGCCAAGTGCAAGTCCAACGCAATTCGCGGTTGTTCCAAGAGCAGTTGGAGGACTCATTCCCTCGTGCCTCCAGCATGGGGTCCGGTAGATCGGTCGGCGATCAGCCCTGCACAGGTTCCCCGAGCAAGGATTCGTGGCGCCTAGCTTCGTCACATGCCTGCCGAGCGGATTATCTTCTTCGATGGCGTCTGCGGCCTCTGCAACCGCTTCGTGGATCATCTGCTTCATGCGGACCGCTCGGGCCGGTTCATGTTCGCGCCCCTGCAAGGGGTCACCGCGAAATTGAAGCTGCCTTCAGGCCTGGCCGATGCGCTGAACAGCGTGGTCTACCTGCGCGAGGGATCGGTGCTCCAACGTTCTGATGCGGCATTGCGGATCCTCATCGACCTCGGCGGCTGGCGGCGCGTGCACCGCATCTGGTTCGTGTTCCCGCGCGCGCTGCGCGATGCGGTCTACGATTGGGTGGCCCGCAACCGGTACAAGTGGTTCGGGAAGCGTGCCGCATGCCGGGTGCCCACGCCGAAGGAGCGATCGCGTTTCATGCCCTAAGGCCGTGAGCGGCCGTCGCGTTTGATCCGCTTCTCCTTGTCGTCTGCTTTCTCTTTCTCCTTGAAGTAGCGGCGGAAGAGCCAGTTGCGCTGCAGGGCTTTCAGGTTCTCGTTCAGGGTCTCGCTTCCTTTCTCCAGGTTCGCAAGTGAACGGCGGACATCGCCGGCCACGGCCGTATCCTGCGTCAGGGTATGCGCGAGGCCCTTGGGGTCGTTCAGCCCGGTGCTGAAGCGTTCAACCTCGCCTGCCGCGCCGGAGAGCGAATCGCTGAGCTGCTGCAATTGCTTCAGCAGCCCTTTCACCTGCTGCTCGGCCACGGGATCGCCGACCAGGGTGCCCAAGGCTCCCTTGCCTGCGCGCACATCGGCGATGAGCGCGTTGGCCTGCTCGGTGGCGCCACGGGCGGCCGAAGCGGCGGTGTTCAGCTCCACGAGCGATCCCCGTAATTGAATGGCCAACACGGTGTCGCTGAAGAGATCGAGCACGCTGCCAGGCCTGTTGAGGCGTTCCGCCAGTTGCCGCAGATCGGTGGTGATGGCGGCGAGATTCTCGTTGGTGCGGTCGAGCGTCTCGAGCATGGCGTCGGTATCAAGCGGCACGGACGTGGCCAGGGTCCCGCCATCGGACACGGCTCCGCTTGTTCCATCGCCGGGCTCGATGTTCACGAGCTTGTTGCCCATGAGGCCATCGGATCCGATGCTCACGATGGCATTGGCGTGGATGTGCCCGGCTTGATCCTCGCGCAGGGCCATTTCCACGCGCACGGTGCTGTCGTTGATGATCGTGAGGCGATCCACGGTGCCCACGTTGATCCCCGCATAGCGCACGTTGTTGCCCGGTCGCAAACCGCCCACCTGCCGGAAATCCGCGCTCACGGTGATGGTGGAGCTGAAGAGGCCGCGCTTGCTGCCCAGCAGGTACATGCCGACCACCAAGGCCAGGGTCCCGGCGAGCACGAACAGGCCCAGGCGCACGGCGACGTTCCCTTCCTTGGCCATTACATGAAGATGAAGAATGAGCGCACCACGGGATCGGTTGAGGCGCGAAGATCGTCGTAGCCGCCCTCCACGTGATTGCGCCCCTCGTGCAGCACGATGATGCGGTTGGCGGCCAGCTTGGCCACGTTGAGGTCGTGAGAGATGATGATGGAGGAGGTGTTGTACGCCGTCTGCAGTTTCAGGATGAGCTCCACGATCTCTTTGCCCGTCACCGGATCGAGCCCGGTGGTGGGCTCGTCGTAGAGCACGATCTCAGGTTTGAGGATCAGGGTACGCGCCAGGCCGATGCGCCGCTTCATGCCTCCGCTGAGCTCGCTCGGGTAAAGCTTCCTGGTCTGCGGCAGTCCTACAGCGGATAGGACTTCCTCCACCAAGGTCTCCTTCTCCTTCGGGTCACGGGCGATCCAGTGCCGCCTCAGCGGGAACTCCAGGTTCTCCTGCACCGTCATGCTATCGTAGAGCGCGCTGCTCTGGAAGAGGAAGCCGATGCGCACGCGCAGCCGGTCCAACGCCTCTTGATCCAGCGCCAGCACATCCTGGCCCAGCACCGCGATGCTGCCTGCATCGGGCTGCAGCAGCCGCACGATGCACTTGATCAGCACGCTCTTGCCGCTGCCGCTCTTGCCCAGCACCATGAGGTTCTCGCCCCGACGCAGATCGAGGTCGAAGCCATTGAGCACCAGGTTGCTGCCGAACGCCTTCCGCAAGCCGCGCACCTGCACCACGGGGCCATCGAGCGCCGGGCTCCTTGCTTCCATCGTCGGCGAGGGGCGCATCAATTCAAGCCCAGGAGGTCGGTGACCTGCACCGCCACGAGATCCATGATGAAGATGAGCAGCGATCCCGTGACCACCGCCGAGTGCGCGGCCTGACCCACGCCCTCCGTGCCTTTCTCGGTGGTGTAGCCGCGGTAGCAGCCGACGATGCCGATGGCGAAGCCGAAGAAGTAGCACTTGATGAAGGCCGGCAGGAAGTCGGAGAATTCCAATGACTCGAAGACCTGACGGTAGAAGAGGTCCCAGCTCACATCGTCCTTGATGTTCACGCCGATCCAGGTGGCCCAGATGGCGATGGCATCGCTAAGCACCACGAGCACCGGGATCATGAGCGTGGTGCTCCACACGCGTGTGACCACGAGGTACCGGAACGGATTGGTGCCGCTCACCTCCATGGCGTCGATCTGCTCGGTCACCTTCATGCTGCCCAGCTCGGCGCCCATGCTGCTGCCGATCTTGCCAGCCCCGATGATGGCGGTGATCACCGGCGCGATCTCGCGCACCACGCTGATGGCCACCATGGCCGGCAGCATGCTCGTGGCCCCGAAGCGCTCCACCGTCGGCCGGCTCTGCACGGTGAGCACTAGGCCCATGATGAAGGCGGTGATGCCCACGAGGGGCAGGGTGAGCGTGCCGTTGATGAAGCACTGCCGCATGAATTCGCGCCACTCGAAGCGGGCATGCACCGCTTGGCGGAAGAAGCGACCCGCGAAGGCGGTGAGCTCGCCCACATCGCGCAGGAGCCCGGTGACGAGCAGGAAAGAGCGGCTGGGCATGGCGGCAATGTACCCATCATGGTCCGGTGGCGTGGTGCCATTCGTCATGCGGCGCTCCATCAGCGGCCGCTTGCCGAGTTGAACGGAAGCGCTTCCCGCGCGCTGCGCCGATACCTTCGCCGCCGCACATGCTCCGCATCGAAAAGGTCAGCAAGCGCTTCGGCGCATTCACCGCCCTTGATGGCATCACCATGGAGGTGCCCGCCGGCCAGGTCTTCGGTCTGCTCGGACCCAACGGCGCGGGCAAGACCACGCTCATCCGAATCATCACGCGCATCACCGGTCCGGATGAAGGGCGTGTGCTGCTCGATGGCCATGAGATGGGACCCGATGACGTGGCGCGAATGGGCTACCTGCCGGAGGAACGCGGACTCTACAAGAAGATGAAAGTGGGGGAGCAGGCGCTGTACCTCGCTCAGCTCAAGGGCATGAGGAAGGCCGAAGCGCAGAAGCGCCTCAAGGCCTGGTTCGAGCGCTGGGAGATGAGCACTTGGTGGAACAAGAAAGTCGAGGAACTGAGCAAGGGCATGGCGCAGAAGGTGCAGTTCATCACCACGGTGCTGCACGAGCCCAGGCTGCTCATCCTCGACGAGCCCTTCAGCGGCTTCGACCCCATCAACGCCGAGCTGATCCGCAGCGAGATCCTCCGCCTGCGCGATGCCGGCGTGACCGTGATGCTCAGCACCCACAGCATGCCCAGCGTGGAGGAATTGTGCGACCACATAGGCCTCATCGACAAGGCGAAGCTCATGCTGCACGGCAACGTGCGCGAGATCCGCCGGCGGTACGCCGACAATACGTACCGCATCGAATTCAAGGGCAACAAGGTGGCGCTGGCCAATGCGCTGGCCTTCACCGGCGAGTTGCTCGATGTGCAGGAGAACGGCGAGTACAACCACGCACGGGTGCGATTGGCGAAGGATGCGAAGCTGAACGACGTGCTGAGGCAATTGCTGCCCTCCATCGAGCTGCACGGCGTGCAGGAGGAAGTGCCGCGCATGCACGACATCTTCATCAAGGTGGTGAGCGAGCACGAGCCGGAGGAAGTAGCGGCTGGAATGACGGAATGAAAACGACCACCCACATGGAAAACGCACAGCCGCTAGCCACGAGCTACGAGCTGCGAGCGCTGGGATGCGGGATGGCCTCAAGCTCGTGGCTCGTGGCTAGCGGCTCGAAGCTCTCCCTCCCATGAACAAGATCCGCCTCATCATCTGGCGCGAGTTCATCACCCGCGTGCGCAAGCCCAGCTTCCTGATCATGACGATCCTGGGGCCGCTGCTGATCACGGGCGCCATCCTGGCCATGGCTTGGATCGGCATGCAGGAGTCCGTGGACCACAAGGTGCTCGTGATCGATACGGAGGGGCTCATCGGACGCAAGCTGGAGGACAGCGAGCCGCTCCGGCTGACCTTCTACAAGGATGGCGCGCTGTGGACGGACTCCGCTTTCAAGGAGAGCCCCTACACCATCCAAGTGCGGCTCATCGAGGGCAGCATTACCGACAACCCGCGCGCCGACCTGATCTACAAGACCAAGCCCAGCGAGTTCGCCAAGCAGTACATCAGCACGGAGTTGGAGAAGAGCCTCGAGATCAGCAAGCTGCAACGGGAGGGCATTGATCGCGAGGCGTACGCGCGCGTGCGGAAGCCGCTCGACCTGACGATGTACGATGTGAAGGACCTCGGCAAGGAATCCTTCGCCGATGAGAAGGCCATGATCGGCTTCTTCTTCGGCTATTTCATGTTCATCTTCATCTTCATGTACGGCGTGCAAGTGATGCGCGGCGTGATGGAGGAGAAGCAGAACCGCATCGTGGAGGTGCTCATCAGCAGCGTGCGGCCCTTCCAGCTGATGATGGGCAAGATCGTGGGCGTGGCCATGGTCGGCTTCACGCAATTCATGCTCTGGATCGGCATCACCCTGGTGATGGTGGTCGTGGGCATGTCGGTGCTGGCGGCCTCGAAGTTCGACCCGGCGATGCTCGCGGAGAACGGCATGACGGCCCAGATGCAGCAGCAGCTCGCCCAGCAGGGCGCGGCCGCGCAGGCGTCGCCGGTCGATGCGGACAAGCTCTCGGAGATCATCGCGCAGGTGAACATCCCACTGGTGCTCGCGGTATTCGCCTTCTTCTTCGTGGGCGGCTACCTGCTCTACAGCAGTTTGCTCGCCGCCATCGGCAGCGCGGTCGACAGCGAGACCGACACCCAGCAGTTCATGTTCCCGGTCACCATCCCCATGATCGTCGCCATCTTCATCGCGCAGCTCGCGGTGCTGAACAGCGAGAGCCCGGCCGTGCTCTGGGGCAGCATGATCCCCTTCACGGCACCGATCGTGATGATGGTGCGCGTGGTGATGGGCACCGTGCCGATGTGGCAACTGCTGCTGAGCATGGCACTGCTGGTATTGACCTTCATCGGCAGCGTATGGCTGGCGGGCCGCATCTACCGCACGGGCATCCTCATGTACGGCAAGAAGGTGAGCTGGAAAGAGCTGGGGAGGTGGATGATGTACAAAGGCTGAAGACCCATGTGCCCATGTGGACATTCGCCCATGTGGTCATGAGAGGACTCCTTCCCGGGATCATGGGCACATGCCCACATGCCCACATGACCACATGAGCACATGAGTGAGCTTAGCCCGCGCGCAGCCATCATTGATCTCGGCACCAACACCTTCAACCTGCTGGTCTTTGAGCGCGGTGAAGCGGGGCTGCGAATCATGCAGAGCGCGGAGCTGCCGGTCTTCCTCGGAAAAGGAGGGATCGAGCAGGGTCGGATCACCGATGAAGCCTTCGAGCGCGGCATGCAGGCGCTGCGGATGCATAAGGCCGCAGCACTGGAACATGGCGTCACGATCATCAACGGCTTCGGCACCTCGATGCTGCGCAACGCGCGCAACGGCGAGGACTTCGTGCGCCGTGCGAAGCAGGAGCTGGGCATCGCCATCCGGATCATCCCCGGCGACCAGGAGGCCGAGTTGATCCTCGCGGGCGTGCGGCAAGCCGTCGCCTTCGGTCCGCAGCCTTCCTTGGTGATGGACATCGGTGGCGGCAGCACGGAGTTCATCCTCGCCACTGAAAAGGCGCTGATGTGGAAGCGCAGCTTCGAGCTGGGCGTGACGCGATTGCGCGAGCGCATCCCCATCAGCGATCCCATCACCGTCGAGGAGGAGGCCCGCATCGCCGCGCACCTCGATGATCAGCTGGAGGCGCTGTACGCCGTGGTGGGGCGCCAGGAGCCGCATGTGCTCGTGGGCAGCGCGGGCAGCTTCGATTCACTGGCGCGCATCGTCAGCGCTGAACGTGGCGAGGCATTGCCCCCTGATGCGGTGACGCTC
>JAEUSX010000141.1 GCA_016788405.1 Flavobacteriales bacterium | reverse complement strand
TGGGCGTGGCCATCATCCACCCCAATGTGCGCGGAAGCAGCGGCTACGGCAAGACCTTCCTCGACCTCGACAACGGCTTCAAACGCGAGGAGAGCGTGCAGGACATCGGCGCCCTGCTCGATTGGATCGCCGCGCAGCCGGACCTCGACAAGGACCGCGTGATGGTGACCGGCGGCAGTTATGGCGGGTACATGACGCTGGCGGTGAGCGTCCGCTACGCTGACCGCATCCGCTGCGCGCTCGATGTGGTGGGCATCAGCAACTTCAACACTTTCCTGAGGAACACGGAGGACTACCGCCGCGACCTGCGCCGCGTGGAGTACGGCGACGAGCGCGACCCCAAGATGGCCGCCTTCCTCGAATCGATCTCGCCGCTCAACCATGCGGAGAAGATCACGAAGCCGCTCTTCATCGTTCAAGGCGGCAATGATCCGCGCGTGCCAGCGAGCGAGGCCACGCAGATGAAGGACCGCATCAAGGAGAAGGGCGGCACCGTCTGGTTCCTCATGGCGAAGGATGAAGGGCACGGCTTCCAGAAGAAGGCCAACGCCGATTTCCAGTTCTACGCCACGGTGGCCTTCATCCGCGAGCATCTGCTGAAGTGAGCACGCATGGAGCCAGCGGCACTCGCGATCGGGCTCTTCGTGATCCTTGGCGGCGGTATCGGCTGCATCCCGCTCGTGCTGCTCTTCGTGGATTACCGCAAGCGCGGCGAGATCCACAAGCCGTTCATCTACCTCGCGGCTTTCGGGCTCACCTTCGCGGTGCTCTTGCCTTTCCTGTTGACGGCATTCGGGCTTTGGCTGGCGCTGATCGCGCCGTTCGCGATCCTCGCGGTGGTTCTCGCATCGGGCATCAAGCGTCCGCGCACGTGACCCAGCATTGACATGGCCACTCGATCCACGATCGCCATATTGATCTCCATGCTGCTTGGTGCTGCTGACCCTGCGTTCGCGGCGGTGCCGCGGAGCCGAGCCGCTGTATTCCGCGAGGTCACTGATTTCGGCAACAATCCGGGGAACCTGCGCATGTTCGTGCGCGAACCGGCCGATGCCGGCCAGTTCGAAGGCAAGCGGCCCCTGGTGCTGCTGCTGCATGGCTGCGGACAGGACGCGGCCGGCATCCTCCGGCTGAGCGGCTGGGGAGCGATCGCGGATAGTGCGGGCGCCTACCTCGTCCTCGCGGAACAGAAAGGCAGCAACAATCCCTGGCGCTGCTTCAATTGGTACCGGGGCGCCGATACGGAGCGCGGGCGCGGCGAGGTGGCTTCCATCGCGCGCATCATCGAGCATGCGGTGACGAAGTACCCGATCGACAAGGAGCGCGTCTCGGCGTACGGCGTCTCCGCCGGTGGCGCCATGGTCGTGGCGCTGATGGCCTGTTACCCGCAGCACATCACCGGCGCGGCGGTGCTGGCCGGCACACCTTACGGAGGCGTGCTTAAGGGAGAGGCGGAGCGCAGGCCCATCGTGCATCCGAGCGCGCTGCGTCCGGATGAATGGGCCGCGCGCGTGTTCGCCGCGCGCCTGGATCCCGCATCGCACGAGCCACGCTTGGTCGTGATGCACGGCACGCGCGACCCGGTGGCTGACTTCGAGCTGGCGCGCGCGCTCGTAGCGCAGTGGACCGCGATCGCCGGCACGGACAGCATCCCCGATACGGATGAGCGGATCGATGCCACGAGCGAGATCCGTCGTTTCGGGTACCGCGACTCGAAGGGCCGTGAACCCGTGGTGCTTTATCGCATCAAGGACCTCGGGCACCGCCTGGCGCAGGACGATGAGGGCAGCGGGTGGCTGGGCAAGGACGTTGGCTTCAACAGCACACGGGCCATCGCGCGGGAATTCGGCCTGCTGCCTTGAGCTGATCAGAGCACATCAGCGAGCGGGCCTTTGCCCTCGCGCAGCACTTGCGGCTCACCATCGCTCAGATCGATCACCGTGCTCGGCTCCAATCCGCAGGGGCCGGCATCGAGCACGAGCGCCACGTGATGGCCATGCTGCGCTTCGATGTCCTCGGCCTGGGCGGTGTGATCGAGCACTTCATCGGCGTCGTGCACGCTGGCCGCCGCGAGCGGGTGCCCCAGTTCGCGCACCAGGGCTTGCGGCACGGCATGGTCGGGCACCCGGATGCCCACGGTCCTGCGGTTGTTCTTGAAGAGCTTCGGGATCTCGGCGCTGGCCTGGAGGATGAAGGTGTAGGGTCCGGGCAGCGCGCGCTTCATGATGCGGAAGGCCGCCGTATCCACCTGCCGCGCATAGGTGCTCAGCTGGCTCAGATCGGCGCAGATCAGCGACAGGCCGGCCTTGCCCGGCTTCGCGCCCTTGAGCTTGCTGATGGCCTCGATGCCGCGGGCGCTGTGCGCGCTGCACACGAAGGCATGCACGGTATCCGTGGGGCACACGATCACCGCGCCATCACGCAGCGCCTCCAGCGCCTGCTTCAGCTTGCGCGGTTCCGGGTGCGTGGGGTGGATCTCGAGCAGCACCGGTGCTCAGGCCTTCACCGCAGCGGCCTTGCGATGATCCGCGAGGAACTTCTCCAGTCCGATCGTCGTCAGCGGATGATCGAAGAGCGCCAGGATGGCGCTCAGCGGGCAGGTGGCCACATCGGCGCCCACCTCGGCGCAATGGATGATGTGCATGGGGTGGCGCACGCTGGCGGCGAGGATCTCGGTCGCGTAGCCGTAGTTGTCATAGATGGTCCGGATCTGCTCGATGAGCCGCACGCCATCGGTGCTCACGTCGTCGAGCCGGCCGATGAACGGCGAGACGAATGTGGCGCCGGCCTTCGCGGCCAGCAGGGCCTGTCCGGCGGAGAACACCAGCGTGCAGTTCGTCTTGATCCCCTTGTTGCTGAAGTGCTTCAGCGCCTTCACGCCGTCCCGGATCATGGGCACCTTCACCACGATGTTCGGGTGCAGCGCGGCCAACGACTCGCCTTCGCGCACCATGCCCTCATAGTCCGTGCTGATCACTTCCGCGCTCACCGGGCCATCCACGATCTTGCAGATGTCCACGTAATGCTGGCGCACGCGCTCCTCCCCGCTGATGCCCTCCTTGGCCATAAGGGAGGGGTTCGTCGTGACGCCGTCGAGCACGCCGAGATCCTGCGCTTCCTTGATCTGGGCCAAACTGGCCGTATCGATGAAGAATTTCATGTGGTTCATCCCGACCGTGCGGGACGGCGAAAGTAGCCGGGG
>JAEUSX010000252.1 GCA_016788405.1 Flavobacteriales bacterium | reverse complement strand
GTGAACGTGGCGCCTGCGTTCAGCTTGAGCGTGTCGCCGAGCACCACGTCATGCTCCATCAGCGGCATTCCGCTGGAGGCAACTCCCAGCTCAGGCTCGAACATCGCCTACGCCTGGTCGCCGAACAATGGCACGCTGAGCAACGCGTCCGTCGCCAACCCGACCGCCACGCCGACGCAGACCACCACTTACTCGGTCACGGCCACCAGTGGTGATGGTTGCGTGGCCACCGGTCAGACCACCATCACAGTGGGTCAGCTCTTCGATCTGGATGTCAGCGCCGCGCAAAGCGCAGTGTGCCCCGGTCAAAGCACGCAGCTCACTGCAACCCTGAACGGCGCTGGTGGCATGATCTACAGTTGGAGCGGTGCCGGACTGAACGATGCCGACATCGCCGATCCAGTGGCCACCCCTGTTCAAACCACCACGTACATCTGCACGGTCACCGACCCTTCCAGCAACTGCCAACTCGTTGACTCCGTCACCGTCATGGTGAACAGCGGATACGGCGCTGATGCAGGGCTTGATGCCACTCTGTGCTCCACGCTCGGCCATCAACTCACCGTGCAGCACAACGTTCCGGGGGCCACGTACAGCTGGTCGCCCGCGGCGAATCTCAACTCCTCCATCATCCAATCGCCCACGATCATGGTGGAAGCCACCGCAACGTACACGGTGACCGTGACCGATGCGATCGGCTGCACGGTGAGCGACCAGGTGACGATCACGCGAGCCTTTGCCGGTGTGCCCAGCGTGCAGACCGCAAGCGCTTGCGCCGATGCTCCGCCAACGCTGAATGCGCCCGCCACAGGCGTCAGCTATCAATGGAGCACCGGTGAGGTGACGGCTTCCATCATCCCCGCGCAGAGCGGGCCGTACACGGTGACCATCAGCGATGCCAATGGCTGCCAGGCCATCAGCACGTTCAACGTCACGCTGCACGCGCTGCCTCTGGTCGACCTCGGCCCCGACCTCTCCATCTGCGGCGCATCGCCTCAGCTGCTCGACGCAGGCAATCCCGGATCCAGCTATCAATGGAGCACAGGGGCGCAGACGCAGACCATCAGCGCAGCCGCATCCGGGATCTACTCCGTCACTGTGACCAATGCAAGCGATTGCAGCGCAAGCGACGCGGTGACCGTTCAATTCAACGCGCTTCCCATCGACCTGCTCCAGGATGCCACCGCGTGCGCGACGAGCCCTCCGGTGCTCGACGCGAGCAATCCTGGCAGCACCTACCTGTGGAGCACCGGGGCCGTTGCGCAGACCATCGTGGCCACGAGCGGCGGCACGTACTCCGTCGCCGTGACCACGCCCGACGGGTGCACCTCGACTTTCGATGCGGAAGTGACCCTGGCTCCGCCGATCAGCGTAGAGCTGGGCAACGACACGACCATCTGCCAAGGGCAGCCCATCACCTTGGATGCCGGGAACAGCGGCGCGAGCTTCATGTGGAGCACCGGCGCGCAAACACAGACGGTGAGCACAGGCCAGTCCGGCAACTACAGCGTGACAGTGAGCAATGGACCTTGCAGCGCGAGCGATGCGATCGCCATCGACGTGGCAGGAAGCCCTGTGGATGCACTGGTGGATGTGACGCGCTGCACGGGCGAAACGGCGCTGCTCGATGCCGGGAACCCGGGCTGCTCCTATTCTTGGAGCACCGGCGCCACCACGCAGAGCATCAGCGTGGGCGCGGGAGGCAATTACTCCGTCGTCATCACCAACGCGGCAGGCTGCTCCGGCACCTTCAGCGCCGAAGCCGTCTTCATCGCGCCGCCGACGGTGGAGCTCGGAAACGACACCGTGCTGTGCGAGGGCCAGCGCCTTCACGTGGATGCCGGCAATCCGGGCAGCACCTACCAATGGAGCAACGGAGCCGTATCGCGCGCCATCCAGATCGCGCAGCCTGGCAGCTACAGCGTGACCGTGAACAATGGCGTGTGCTCGCGCAGCGATGCGATCGTGGTGCAGTTCAATCCTTCTCCGGCACGCATGGCCGTCAATGAGTTCCACACCTGCCTCGACGATGAGCCGAAGTACGTGGTGATCAATGCCGGGAATCCGGGATCCAGCTATCAATGGAGCACCGGCGAGAGCACCCCGGTGATCATGGCCGGCGCCTACGGTTGGTACTACGTGCACATGACCAACATCTACGACTGCTCGCTGCTCGATTCCGCGCAGGTGATCGAGTACTGCCCCGCGACGATCTTCGTTCCGAACACCTTCACGCCGAACGGCGACGGCGTGAACGACCTCTTCGTGCCGATGGGCAAGAGCATCGCCACGATGCGCATGACCATACACGACCGCTGGGGCGAGCTGCTCTACGAGATGAACGACCTCGAGACTGGATGGGACGGGACCTATCGGGGCGAACCGGTGAAGAGCGATGTGTACGTATGGCGGATGGAATACACCTTCTACATCGACAAGGAAGGAACCGAGGGTGTCCTGCAGTCCCAGATGGGGCACATCCAGGTGCTGCGCTAGAGGCGCAGTGCGAAGTCGTCCGCTTCCAACGAAACAGGGAATTTCCTCCGGAAATCCTCCAGCTCATCCCAGTTGAGCGGGGCGGTCGCCAGGCCTTCCAGCGAAGGCTCGACCCCGCCCATCGCGGCGCCGCGTGGATCAACGATCACGCTATCGCCGCTGTAATGCAGCCCTTTCCCATCCATGCCCACCCGGTTCACGCCCAAGGCATAGCATTGGTTCTCGATGGCGCGCGCGATGAGGAGCTGGCTCCAAGGATAACGGCGCGCCTCCGGCCAGTTCGCCACGTAGAGCGCGGCATCGTAATCACCACGATTGCGAGCGAAGACCGGGAACCTCAGATCGAAGCACACTTGCAGCAGCAGGCGCCAGCCACGCCACTCCACCACCACCCGCCGCTTCCCCGCCGTGAAATGATCCGTCTCCTTCGCGAAGCGGAAGAGATGGCGCTTGTCGTACACGTCGACGTGTCCATCGGGCTTCACGAACAGGCCGCGATTGAAGGGCAGTCCGTCTTCCTGGATGATGACGCTCCCGTAAAGCGCCGCATCCAGCGCGCGCGCCTGCTCGCGCATCCAATGCACGGTCGGCCCATTCATGTCCTCCGCCAGCTCGGCGCTGCGCATGCTGAAGCCGGTGGTGAACATCTCCGGGAGCACGACAAGGTCCGTGGCGCCCCGCAGCGTGGAGAGCTTCTCGCCGAACATGGCGCGATTGGCGGCTGCATCCTCCCAATGCAGCATGCTCTGCACGAGCGTGACCCTCAGATCCGGCATAGCTTCTCGATGGCTGCGTCCAAGGTAGCGTCCTGTTTCGCGAAGCAGAAGCGAAGCAGCCGCTGCCCTGCTTGCGGCGACTTATAGAAAGGCGACAGCGGTATCGCGGCAACGCCGAATTCGCGTGCAACGCGCTCGGCGAACGCGCGGTCGTCCTCCTCGCTGATGGCGCTGTAGTCCGCCGTTTGGAAGTAGGATCCCTCGCACGGCAGCAGCCTGAACCGGGAGGCTCGCATGCCCTCGGCGAATCGATCGCGCTTCGTTTGATAGAACGAAGCGACCCCCTGGTAATTCGAGGGCTCGGCCATGTACTCGGCCAACGCATGCTGCATCGGCGTGCTCGCGCTGAACACATTGAATTGGTGCACGCGGCGGAACTCGGTCATGAGCTCCTTCGGGGCCAGCGCATAGCCCATCTTCCAGCCGGTGGCATGGAAGACCTTGCCGAAGCTGAAGATCACGAAGGCCCGATCGCGGAGCTCCGGATACCGGATCGCCGAGGCGTGCGGCTGGCCATCGAAGACCAGGTGCTCATACACCTCATCGCTGATCAGGATGATGCCCGTGCCATGCAGCATGGAAGCGATGCGCCGCATATCAGTTTCGCGCAGGATGGTGCCTGCCGGATTGTGCGGCGTGTTGATCATCAGCGCCCGTGTGCGCGGAGTGATCGCCGCGGCCACGGCGTCGGCGTCGAAGCGCATGTCGTCCGCGAGCGGCACATGAACGGGCTCGCCGCCGAAGAGCTCCACCGTGGGCGAATAGCAATCATAGGCCGGATCGACGATGATGACCTCATCGCCCGGGTGGACGATGGCGCCCAACGCGGTGAACAAGGCCTGCGTGCCGCCCGCCGTTACGGTGACCTCGGACTCGGGGTCGTACTGGTGCGCGTACAGCCTCGCGGCCTTCGAGGCGATCGCTTCGCGCAGCGCAGGCAAGCCGGGCATGGGCGCGTACTGATTCTGGCCGGCTCGCATGGCCTTCTCCACGAGGTCGATCAACCTGCCATCAATCGGGAAATCCGGGAAGCCCTGGCTGAGGTTGATGGCGCCGCACTCGGCTGCCAGCTTGCTCATCACCGTGAAGATCGTGGTGCCCACGTGGGGCAGCTTGGAGGCGATGCGCATGGGGCCGAATCTAGAAGCCCGCCTACATTGCCCCGCATGAATCCTTCCACGAACAAGTCGCGCAAAGCGCCAGATGCGCTGCTCATCATCCTTGCGGTGCTGATGCTCGCCGTGGCCTGCACCTGGCTGGTGCCGGCCGGCGCCTTCGACCGCGTGGAGGTGCAGACCGAGGCCGGCACGCGCAACGCCGTTGTGCCTGGCACCTACCACGCGGTGGAAGCGACGCCCGTGCCTTGGTGGGGTTTCTTCACCGCCCCGGTGAAAGGCCTGGCCGACCACCAGGCCGCCATGATCATCGCCTTTGTGCTGCTCATCGGAGGCGCCTTCGCGGTGCTCAATGCGACCGGAGCCATCGACGCGGGCCTTTATCGCGTGCTCCGTTGGGCGCAGGGCGGCGCGGGCCGCAAGCATGCCGTGATCCCCTTGCTCATGCTGGCCTTCAGCATCGGGGGCAATACGTTCGGCATGGCCGAAGAGGTGCTGGTGTTCCTGATGATCACCATTCCGCTGGCGCGCAGCATGGGCTGGGACGCGGTCGTCGGAGTGGCCATCCCCTTCCTCGGAGCGGGCGTCGGCTTCGCGGGCGCCGCGTTCAACCCGTTCACGGTCGGCATCGCGCAAGGGCTGAGCGAACTGCCGCTGTTCAGCGGATGGGAGCTGCGCCTGGCCATGTGGTTGGTGCTCACGGTCATCGCCATCCTCTTCGTGATGCGCTATGCCGCGCGCGTGGAGCGGAATCCGGAAGCCAGCATCCTGCACGGGCTGCCAGGCAGAGGAGCGGATGTGGGCGGGCTCGGCGAGCGTCCGTTGACGAACCGCCGCATCGCCGTGCTCGTGCTGTTCGCCCTCACGATCGTGGCGCTCATCATCGGCGTGAACCGGTTCGATTGGTACATCGAGGAGATCGCGGGGCTCTTCATCGGCATGGGCGCATTGTCCGCTGTCATCGGCGGGATCGGGGCGGACAAAGCCGCGAAGGCCTTCGCAGGCGGCGCCAGGGACATGGTGGGCGCGGCCGTCCTCATCGGCCTGAGCCGCAGCGTGCTCATCGTGATGCAGGAAGGCCAGGTGATCGATACGGTGCTGAACGGGCTGAGCGGCGCTATCGGGGGCCTGCCATCGGCGATCTCCGCGCAGTTGATGTTCTTCGTCCAGTTCGCCATCAACTTCTTCGTGCCCAGCGGCAGCGGGCAGGCCGCGCTCACCATGCCCGTGATGACGCCGCTCTCCGACCTCTTGCACATCCCCAGGCAGAGCGCTGTGATCGCGTTCCAGCTCGGCGATGGCCTGTGCAACTTCGTGATCCCGACCAGCGGCGTCACCATGGGCATCCTGGAGATCGCCGGCATCCCCTTCAACCTCTGGCTGAAATGGATCTGGAAGCTCATGATCTGGCTGGTGCTCGGCGGCATGGTCTTCCTCGGGATCAGCGTTTCGGCGTTCTGAGCCAGGCCCGTCTACCTTCGCCCACCTCATCACGCGCCCATGATCTTCGTCCATAGCATCCTGCGCTACGCCGTGCTCTTCGCGGTGCTGATCGCCTTTCTCGTGAACCTGCGTGGCTGGCTCATGAGCAGGCCCATCATCGTATGGGAGCGGAGCGCAACGATCATCGCCATGGTGCTCTGCCACGTGCAACTGGTCGTCGGCCTGGCGCTGTACGGAATGAACGCGAAGGCCTTTCACGACGACGACGCAGGGGCCTGGCAGAGGTTCATCCTGCATGCGCACATCGGGAGCATGGTGCTGGCGATCGTGCTGATCACCGCAGGCCGCATGATGAGCAAGCGTTCGAACGATGAGCGCCGAAAGCAGATGCTCATCGCGCTCACGTACGGGGCAGGTCTCCTGCTCATGCTCTACGCAACGCCGTGGCCCGTCACCGAGATCGGCAGGCTCTTCGCCAAGGGATGGCTATGAGGACCGCTTCCGCTTCGCTCGTCGCCATCGTTTCGCTCGTGCTCGCCTGCGGAAGCGCATCGGGCCCCTCCCCGGCCGATGATGGCGCGCCGAAAGGCCAGCAGCTCTACAAGATGCACTGCGAGCTCTGCCATGGGGCCAATGGGAAGCTCGGCTTCAACGGCGCCAAGGACCTCACCGCCTCGACCCTGAGCCGTGCGGAGATGGTGGCGCAGGTGTCCAATGGCAAGGGCAGGATGATGCCCTACAAGAACACTCTGTCGATCAAGGAGATCGAGGCCGTGGTGGATTACGCGCGCGCGCTGGGCAACAAGCGATGATCGATCCGCTGGAATTGAAGGGCAAGGCCGAGAAGGCCGTGCTGGTGGGATTGATAACCGATGAACAGGATGCCGAGCAGGCCAGGGAGTACCTCGACGAGCTCGAGTTCCTCGCCACCACCGCCGACATCGCCACGCTGAAGCGCTTCACGCAGCGCATGGCCAAGCCCGATGGGCGCAGCTACATCGGCAGCGGCAAGCTCGAAGAAGTGAGGCAATGGATGGAAGCGCACGGCGCCGACTGCATCATCTTCGACGACGAGCTCACGCCCGCGCAGCAGCGCAACCTGGAGAAGGCCCTGGGCAAGCCGGTGCTCGATCGTCCGCGACTGATCCTGGACATCTTCGCACGAAGGGCGCGCACCGCCCACGCCAAGAAGCAGGTGGAACTGGCGCAGTACGAGTACATGCTGCCGCGCCTCACCAAATTGTGGACGCACCTGGAACGGCAGCGCGGCGGCACCGGCACGCGCGGCGGGGCGGGCGAGAAGGAGATCGAGACCGACAGGCGCTTGATCCGCGACCGCATCGCGCTGCTCAAGGGCCAGCTCAAGGACATCGACAAGCAGATGGCCACCCAGCGCGGCAACCGCGGCAAGCTGGTGCGCGTGGCGGTGGTGGGCTACACCAACGTGGGCAAGAGCACCTTGATGACCGTGCTGAGCAAGAGCGCCGTCTTCGCGGAGAAC
Organism: Flavobacteriales bacterium; assembly: GCA_016788405.1. GTDB lineage: Bacteria > Bacteroidota > Bacteroidia > Flavobacteriales_F > PHOS-HE28 > PHOS-HE28. The sequence continues at coordinate 1,795 of JAEUSX010000252.1, read as the reverse complement.
AAGCTCTTCGCCACGCTCGACACCACCGTGCGCAAGGTGGTGCTCGGGAACCTGCCCTTCCTGCTCAGCGATACCGTGGGCTTCATCCGCAAACTGCCGCACCAGCTCATCGAGAGCTTCAAGAGCACCTTGGATGAAACGCGCGAAGCCGACCTCCTGCTGCATGTGGTGGACATCAGCCACCACAACTTCGAGGAACAGTACGAGACCGTGAAGCAGACCCTGAACGAGATCGGCGCCGGTGACAAGCCGGTGATCGTCATCTTCAACAAGATCGATGCGTACCGGCCCGCGCATCACGACCCCGATGACCTGGCCCCGAAGCGGGTGGAGCAGTACACCTTGGAAGAGCTCAAGGCCACCTGGATCGCACGCATGACCGGCGAGGAGTGCATCTTCATCAGCGCGGCCGACCGCACCAACATCGATGGGTTGCGCAAGCTCCTCTATGAGCGCGTGAAGGCGCTGCACATCGCGCGGTACCCCTACGAGAACGACCTGCTGTTCAAGGATGAGTACCTGGAGAGTTGAAGGCGGCGGCGGCGCGACTCAGATCCACCCTTCGCTCAACCTTCGATCCCGAGCCTGCGGCCGATGCCATCACGCAGGTTCATGAAACGGCGCTCCCAATAGCGCTGCACCAGCCAGCTCAAGGTGATGCAGGCGATCCAATAGAGCAGCAGCGGGACGAGCAATCCAGCCTCCTGCTCCTGCGCGAACCAGCGATTGAAGAAGCAGCGCACCGGCTGGTGCACCAGATAGAGCGCGTAGCTCACGATGCTGATGAAGGTGATGATCCTCCCCCACCGCGGCGCCTTGCGCCATGCGGACAAGGCGGGCAGCAGCATGGCCATGCCGAGCGCATTCAACGTGAAATAGTGCGTCGAGCTGAAAGCGAGCGCGTCATTCCCGTAGGCGACCGCGCAGCCCAGCACGATGGACGACCCGACGAGGAGCAGGGGCCATCGCACCATCGACCAACACTTGGGGAAGCGGGCATGGCACCATGCGGCGAGGACTCCCCAGCCGATCGCATCGAGCCGCGTGATCATCAGCTTGCGCGCCCCCTGCTCCATGTGCCAGAGCGACGGAGCATCCGCCGAGAGAACGAAGCGCATCGTCATCGGCGCCACGATGAAGACCAGCGCCAGCAGAAGGAATGCCCGCTTCGCAGCCATGCCCGTGACCGCCAAGGCGCTGAACAGGATCAGCGGGAACAGCAGGTAGAACCACTCCTCCACCACCAGCGACCACGACTCCCAGAAGAAGAGGTCGACCGGCTTCCATGCGTTCTGCAGGAAAAGCGCGTAGACCCAGGTGTTGTGGTTGATGAGGCCGCCGCAGCACCCGCTCAGCACCAGAACGATGTTGAGCATCAGGAACAGGTAATAGTTGGGCAGCGTGCGCAGCCATCGGCGCTGCCAGAAGTCGAGCAAGCGCAGGTGCCATGGCACCGCTGCCATCTCCGCGTACCGGATCAGGATGCCGCCGATGAGGTAACCGCTGAGCACGAAGAAAAGATCCACGCCATCCACATGCGGCGGCAGCACGATGCCCGGCACCGCGTCGCGCAGCACATCGGCGCTATGCCAGAAGACCACCAGCACGATGGCCGTGGCCCGCATGAGGTCGAGGCCGAAGACGCGGGGCATCGGGGTGAAAGTACCGGCGCCTCCTTTCAATCGAACGCCTGCATGTCACAAAGCCTTCGATACTGCCCGTTCGCAGCGAAGAGCTGCGCGTGCGTGCCGCGCTCCACGATCGCGCCTTCCACGATCACGCAGATCTCGTCGCA
>JAEUSX010000127.1 GCA_016788405.1 Flavobacteriales bacterium | reverse complement strand
GCGCGGATGCTCGAGGCCATGCGCGAGGGCTTCGTGGCCGCGCTGAACCGCGATGACCAGGGCCACCGCGACGGCATGAACGTGAGCGTGGCCGTGATCGATCCGTCGGCGCGCCGCGCGCGCTTCGCCGGCGCCTACCATCCGCTGTGCCTCCTGCGCGATGGCGCCATCACCGAGTTCAAGGGCGACCGCATGCCCATCGGCCTGCACGAAGGCGAACGGAAGCCCTTCACCGAGCACGAGGTGCCGGTCCGCGCGGGCGACCGGCTCTATCTCTTCACCGACGGCATCGCCGATCAATTCGGCGGGCCCAGCGGGAAGAAGCTGCGCGGCGCCGGCTTGAAGCAGTGGCTCGTGGAGACCGCGACGCTCGCCATGGACGACCAGCATCAGGCCATCAGCGACCGTTTCCGCGCCTGGAAGGGCACCGAGGAGCAGGTGGACGATGCGCTGCTGATCGGCGTGGAGCTCTGATCAGCGCGCGAGGTCGTCATCAACGCCCATGCGGAGGATGAAGTCGCCGGCGGCGATGGTATCGCAATGCGCGATGTGCATCACGACGCCTTGTTCGCTGACGTCCTCGATGGCGCGTCCCTCCGCGATCGCCGCGCTCCAAGCCATTGGATCGCCGCCCACGAAGAGCACGCGGCCCAAGGGCGGCGCCTCGTGCGCGGCGCGCACCCAGGCGCGGCGGTCGAATCCGGCGCCATAGGCCGCAGGGAATCCCGGCACGAGCTGCGGGCAGGCATAGCAGGTGAGATGCGCCGTGAAATGCGCGGCGTGATCAACGCGCAGATGCGGCCATCGGACCGGCACGACCAGGTCGCAGTGGAACTTGCGCGCTGCTCCGCTGATCACCGCGCAACGCGCGCGCACGGCATCGATCGGCTCCTCGCGCACCCAGGCGCATTCCTGTTGCGCCAACTCGTTGCGCACAGTGGCGTCCAGGCGTGCCGACCTTCCCAGAGCCAGCAGCGCCAGCGGGACGAGCACGATGCGGATGGAGCGTCGCGCAGGCCTGCCCCAGAGCAGCAAGGCAGCGGCGGCCGCCAGGAGCAACGGCATGCCCAGCATCATCCGCGAAAGCGGAAGGAAGACGCTCGTGCAGCCTTCATGCGCCTTCGGGATGCCGAGGGCCAGCAGCATCACCGCGACCGCCGCTGCGATGGGAATCACCGCATCCCATTCGCGCCGAAGGGCCAGCGCGATGACCATGGCAGCGAGCGCGGCCAGCGCCATCCAGGCCATGCTTCCGAAGGGATGCAGATGCAGGAGATGCTGATCGATGCGCGCCAGTCCATCCATCAACAAGCGGTGATCGAAGGCGAGGTCGCTCGGCAGGAGCGGATGCACGACTGATCCGGGCCGGACGGCGTACCACGACTGCACGGCCCGATGAAGCGCCCATCCGCACGCGAGCGCGGTGGCGCCCATGACCCATAGCGATGCGCTCCGTGGTTCGCGCAGCGCGAGCCGGATCGCGATGGCGGCCACGAGAGGCGCGGCGTTGGGATTGCAGAGCAAGGCCGCCATGAGGGTGAGTCCAAGGAGCGCATGACGCGCCCACGAATGGCGGATGCCGTGCATCCATGGCACGCATGCGAGGAGCGCGAGCCCGTGCACCCAGCCGCGCGGCAAACTGGTGATGAGGCCCCATTCAGCCGGGAGGAGCAACGGGATCGCGGCCACGGCGAATGCGGCGAGCGCCTCTCGGCGCCGCAAGCACCATAGACTGAGGCTCCAGCATGGCAGGAGCGCGAGCAGCGAGGTGACGATGGGCAGCGCGATCCATGGCGCGGCACCCAGGCGGATGAATGGCGCGGCCAGCAGCGCCTCGAGCATGGGATTGTAGTTCTGGCCGTAGAGGAAAGGCTCGCGGAAGAGGCCATGGCCGTAATCGATGGCCACTTGCTGGATCAGCGCGTCGTCGATGCCGACGTGCGTGGATCCGAAATGGAGAAGCAGCCAGGCCCGCTCCAGCGCGGCGATCGCGATGAGCGCCCAGATCCAGGGACCGTGCTGTGGCGTGCTGCAGCTCACCGTTCAGGGAAGGGGCCCATGTCGAACCCGAGCCGGTGGACCAATTCGCCGACGGGCACCGTGTTGCCTTGGATCAATCGGGCCTTGCCGAAGGTGAAGGGCACCAGCTTGTACGGCGGCAGCTTCGCCGCATTGTCGTTCCAGCGCTGGTCGTCGCCGCAGATGAAGAGGAGGTCCTGAGGCACCGCATCCCGCATCGATGCGCGGATCCAATAGCGCCGGTCGGTCTGCACGAAGAGCGTGTTCGGGAATCCGGGCTGGATCAAGGGGCCCGCGTAGCTCAGCACCAGGCCGCGGTGCGCCTGTTCGCCCCAGATCGGGATGATCACTTCGAAGCGATGCAGCCGCGCGAGCTCGGCCACGTAGGCGGCATCCCCTTCGAGCAAGGCGATGGGGACCGCAGCAACCGGCAGGTCGCGGCCTGAATCCAGTTGGCGCGCGATGGCTTCGTCCACCTTGCCTGCCTTGTATCCGAAGGAGAGACAGGCCAGGATCACCAGCGCATGGCCCGCGCGCAGCGAGGTGGCCTTCCCCCACGGAATGGCCGCCGCGCCCCAGGCCAGCAGCACGGGCAGGGCGAGGAACATGCGCGTGTAAGGGAAGAGGATGTGATCGGTGCCGTCGGCGATCTTCGGGAAGCCGAGCGCGATGATGAAGGTGATCAGCGCGGCCACGAAGGCCCAGGCATGCGCGCGCCGCCGATGGAGGAAGAGCGCCACGCAAACGGCCACCAGCATGTACAGGATGGCATGCGCGTGGGGCCACCAGACGGGGCAGATCCATTGCATGTACCGGTCGAGCCGGGACAAGGCCTCGGGGATGAGCTCGGCGGGATGGAACCGGTACATCCATTGCTGGCCGTTATGCAGCACGCGCTCGGGGTGCGCGTCGTAGAAGCCGAGAGCCGCCAGCCACAGGGCGCCGATGGGCAGCGCGCCGGCGAGCATGCCGGCGATGCGGCGCCACGGCGCATCATCGCCGAAAGCGAACGCGAGCGCGAAGGGCAGGCAGAAGAGCAGCGCGGCCGGGTTCGCGGCCAAGGCGAGCATCAGGGTGGCGCCGACCGCGATATCGCGCAGGAGAGCGCGCCGCAAGAAGAGGCAGAAGGGGAGCAGCGCGGTGACGGCCATGCCATTGACGAAGCCGCGCGTCATCGAGGTGATCAGCCCCCATTCCACCGGCAGCAGCACGGGGATCGCCACGAAGAGCGTGGCCGCCCACCATGCGCGACGCCGCGCGAACCACCACGCCCATGCCGCGAAGGGCGCGATGGCGCAGACCGCCGTGGCGATCGGCATGGCCACCTGCATCGGCACTTGCAGCCACAGCAAGGGCACGGCCACGAGCGACTCGATGGCCAGGTTGTAGTTCTGCCCGTAGAGGAACGGCTCACGGAGCGCCCCGTGCGCGAGGTCGGCTGCCACCGTCCAGAAGACCACATCGTCCGTCCCGGTGTAGCGCAGTCCGTAATGGAAGAGCACCAGCAGCCGGTCGATGATCGCGAGGGCGGCGATGAAGAGGAAGATGGCGCGCTGCTGCCGGTCCTGGGGATGCGCGGATTCCTTCATGCCGATGCGTCGCTGTTGACGAAGGAAGCCATTTCCTCCACGTGGTCGGGCCGTGCCCGATGCCACGCCGTTTCGCGGCGCAGCCAGGTCATCTGGCGCTTGGCGTAGTTGCGGCTGTGCTGCTTGATGAGCGCGACGGCCTCGGGCAGCGCGAGCTTCCCGTCGAAGTGGAGGAAGAGCTCCTTGTAGCCCACGGTGCTCAGCGCGTTGAGCCCGCGGTGGGGCAGGAGGGCGCGCGCTTCATCGAGCAGGCCCTCGGCCATCATGCGGTCCACGCGCGCGTCGATGCGGGCGTAGAGCTCGTCGCGCGCCACCTCCATCGCGATGCGGACGATGCGCATGTCGGTGCGGTCGCTCGCCTCAGTGCGCTGCTCGCTGAAGGGCCTTCCGGTGAGCACGCACACCTCGAGCGCGCGGATCACGCGGTGCGGATTGTTCGCATCGATGCGCGCCGCGGCGACCGGGTCGAGGCGGGCCAGTTCCTGCACGAGGTCGGCGAGGCCGTCGGCGTCCACGCGGCGCTGTAGGCGTTCGCGCAAGCGCGGGTCGCTCGCGGGCAAGGGATCCAGGCCCTTCACCAGCGCATCGATGTACAGGCCGCTGCCGCCCACGACCACGGCGATGCCGCGCTCCGTGAGCAGCGCTTGCAGCACGGCCTCCGCTTCCCGCGCGAAACGACCGGCGCTCCAGGTGTCCTCGAGCTCCAGATGGCCGAGGAAATGATGCCGCACGCCGCCGAGCTCATGCTCCAAGGGCCGCGCCGTGCCGATGCGCATGGCCCGGTAGAACTGCCGCGAATCGGCGCTGATCACTTCCGTGGCGAAACGCCTGGCCAGCGCGATGCCCGCATCAGTCTTGCCCGAAGCTGTTGGACCACCGACGATGATGAGGGTGCGCCCGGGCATCAGTGGAATTCGTCGTCACCGCCGCCGCCATGACCGAATTCATCATGCTCCTCGCCGTGCTCCTCCCCGCCGAACTCATCGCCGTCCTCGCCCTCCTCATACTGGTGCTCCTCCGCGCCGGCGGAGTAGGGATCCTCCTCGTCGATGATGCCCGCCGTGAGGTCATCCTCCTTGCTGTGCTCGCTGGGAGCCTCCTTCATGCTCAGCACCACGCGCGGGTAGGTCACGCCCGGCTCGGGCTTGCTGGCGTTGATCAGCTCCACCATGAACATCCACATGTGCAGGAAGTCGTAGGCGTACACGAAACGCTGGCTGGTGCTGCGCATGTGATCGCTGATCAGCACTTCGTGCATCAAGGCCGGCACGCTGCCTTCTTCAGCGAAGCCCAGGTCGGCCAAGGGGATCTCCGCGCCCTTGTCCCAGTTCTCGTCGCTCACGTAGAAAGCGGCCATCTCCTGGCCGATGAAGCCGAAGGCGTCCTTGATGGCCTTGTGCAGGTCGAGGAAGGACTGCTCGCTGCTGATCTCGATGTCGCGGAACGCCTCGCTCGGGTCGTCGATCAGTACGCGGAAGCGGTAGATGCGCATAGTGCTAGCGGTCGGCGGTTTTCAGCAGTCAGTGGGACGTGCGATTCGCCCGCGAAACTACGGTTCGCGTTCATGGCTCAGGAGGCTGCCAGCTGCCTACTGCTTACTGCCAATTGCCAACTGCCAACTGCTTACTTGTCCTCCAGCACCACAGGCTCCACCCCAAGCTTGCGCCCGGTGGCCAGCATCAGCTGCCAGGCCTCGCTGCGGTCGTTGTGGATGTCACCATCGAGGATCGCGTCCTTGATCACCGTCTTGATGTCGCCGATGAGCTTGCAGGGCTGGATGTTGAACGCCCGCATGATGTCCTCGCCGGTGATGGGCGGCTGGAAGTTGCGAACGCGGTCCTTCTCCTCCACGTCCTTGAGCTTCTGCAGCACCAGCTCATAGTTCTTCAGGTAGCGGTCCTTCTTCTTCTCGTTCTTGCTGGTGATGTCGGCGCGGCAGAGGATCATGAGCGCGTCGATGTCGTCGCCGGCGTCGAAGAGCAGGCGGCGCACCGCGCTGTCGGTGACCTCTTCCTTGGTGAGCGCGATGGGCCGCAAGTGGAGGGCCACGAGCTTCTGCACGAACTTCATCTGGTCGTCGAGCGGCAGCTTCAGGCGGCGGAAGATCCTGGGCACCATGCGCGCGCCTTTGTCCTCGTGCCCGTGGAAGGTCCAGCCGTGGCCGGGCTCGAAGCGCTTGGTCCTGGGCTTGGCGATGTCGTGCAGCACGGCGGCCCAGCGCAGCCAGAGGTCGTTGCTCTTCGCGCACACGTTGTCGAGCACCTGCAGCGTGTGGTAGAAGTTGTCCTTATGGCCGATGCCGAATTTCTCTTCAGCGCCTGCCAGCTCCAGGAATTCGGGGAAGAATTCCGCCAGCAGCCCGCTATCGCGCAGCAGGATGAAGCCCGTGCTCGGCGTGTCGCACAGGATGATCTTGTTCAGCTCGGTGTGGATGCGCTCGGCGCTGATGATCTCCAGACGCTTCGCGTTGCGCTTGATCGCCTCGAAGGTGGCCGGGTCGATGGTGAAGCCGAGCTGGTTGGCGAAGCGCACAGCGCGCAGCATGCGCAGCGGATCGTCGCTGAAAGTGATGTCGGGATCGAGCGGGGTGCGCAGAAGGCCTTGGTCGAGATGCAGGATGCCGCCGAAGGGATCCACCAGCGCGCCGAGGCTGCCCTGGTTGAGCGAGATGGCCAAGGCATTGACGGTGAAGTCACGTCGCTGCTGATCGTCCTGGATGGTGCCGGGCTCCACCTCGGGCTTGCGGCTGTTGCGGCTGTAGCTCTCCTTGCGCGCGCCGACGAACTCCACCTGCGTGTCGCCGTGCATGAACATCGCCGTCCCGAAATTCTTGAAGACATGCACGGGCTCGGCATTCAGTCGCTTCGCTACGGTCATGGCGAAGGCCATCCCGTCGCCCTCCACCACGAAGTCGATGTCCTTGCAAGGGCGGCCGATCAGACGGTCGCGCACATAGCCGCCGATGGCGAAAGCGGGGATGTCCTGATTGGCCGCTTCCGCCGCGACGGCAGCGAAGAGCGGTTCATCCGTGACGCCATCGAGGCGTGAGGGATCCACGCTGTATTTGTGCCCGGTCGGCATCGGGCGGCGAAAGTAGCGGCCCTGCTGGCGTGGCTAAAGACACTTGAACTGATCGAACGGCTCCAAACAGTCTTGGCACTTCCACAGCGCCTTGCAGGCCGTGCTGCCGAAGAGCGAGAGCATCACCGTGTTCTTCGAGCCGCATTGCGGGCATTGCACCACGGGACGCTCGCCTTTCAGCGCGCGGATGTCGGCGGTCTTCTCGGGCGGCGCGAT
>JAEUSX010000242.1 GCA_016788405.1 Flavobacteriales bacterium | reverse complement strand
TCGCCATGGCGATGCGCTGCAGTTCACGGTGGCCGTCGTGCTCGGCGGGATCGGTTTCGCGGCCGTGCTCACCTTGATCGCGGCGATCGCAGCGCGCGCCGGCAATGGAATCGGCCTCATGGCCATCCTCGGCTTCCCCGTCGTGCTGCCCATGCTCCTCGCCGTGATGCGTGCCAGCCAGCTCGCGCTGCAAGGAGCGGAGTGGTCCGTGACCGGTCTTTATTTCCTGGCGATCGCCGCGCTGGACGCGGTGACCGTGACGCTGGCCTGGATGCTGTTCCCGTACCTTTGGCGCGACTGACGATGAAGCAATGGTGGTGGAAGTTACTTGCGGCGACCCTGGTGCTGGCAGCGTCCATCGCAGCGTTGCGTGTGCCGATCGCGTCGGCCATTGTTCACGCTGAACCGTCGACCCTGCGACCAGGCGAGCGGCACGAAGTGCTCTTCACCGGATACAACACCCGATTCGCCCCTGGCGAGGTGGAAGCTTACCTGGAGAACGGCGGCCAATTCGTTCCGGCCGGCCGCGTTGATGTGATCGACAGCACGCACGCGCGCATGCACGTCTTCGTCCCCGCCGGGCTCCGCGAGGACATGAGCGATCTGATCGTGATCGCCGCCGGCTCCGGCAGCATGCGCTTCACCGATGCCATCCATAACCCGGTTAAAGGATCGGGCGCGGAGGAGAACGCGCAGAGCACCGTGCCGCGCGGGAAACGCGATGGCTACGCCTTCCCGACCCGCAGCCTGCTCTATGAGAGCATCCGCAACCTGAACTTCCATGTGCCCATGTGGTTCACCATGATGATGCTGCAGACCGTCGCCCTGGTGCTCAGCATCCGCGTGCTGCGCAGCGGCGCCGAGCTGCACGACCGTGGCGCGGCGGCGGCCGTTCAAGTGAGCCTGCTCTTCGCGGTACTGGGCCTGGTCACCGGCAGCATCTGGGCGAGGGCCACCTGGGGCGGCTGGTGGACCAGCGATGCCAAGCTCAACGGCGCCGCGGTGACCACCCTGATCTACCTCGCCTACCTGGTGCTGCGCGGCAGCGTCGCCGACCACGCCAAGCGCGCGCGCCTCGCAGCCATCTACAATGTGTTCGCGTACGTGCTCATGCTGCTCTTCATCATGGCACTGCCGCGACTGAACGATTCGCTGCATCCCGGCAACGGCGGCAATCCCGCTTTCAGCCAATACGACCTGGACGACAGCCTCCGCCCCGTCTTCTATGCCGCTGTTCTTGGCTGGATGGGCATCGGCGCCTGGCTGCTGGACCTTCGGTACCGCCTCGCCCGGATCGAGATACGACATGAAGATGCGCGCATTCGCTAAGCACCTCATCCTGATGACGCTGCTCTTCGGCCCGGCTTCAGCCATGGCCCAAGGCGAGCCGGACTGGCTCGTTGACAAGCTCTATGGAAGCGGCAAGATCAATACCGTGATCGCCGTGGTCTCCGTGATCCTCCTCGGCCTTTTCTTCTGGCTCTACCGGCAGGACCGCCGCATCGCACGGATGGAGAAACACGGCAAAGAATGAAGCGCTCGCACATCATCGCGCTGGTGATCATCGCTGTGGCGATGGCGGCCTTCATCGCCACGCTGGCCGACAGCAGCACCTTCGTCGACCTGACCGAGGCCAAGGCGCGGCCCGGCAAGGAATTCAAAGTGAAGGGCTATCTGGACAAGAGCGCTCCCGTGGAGTACGAGCCCATCGTGAACGCCAACCTCACCACGTTCACGCTGGTCGATGACCAAGGGGAGAAATGCCTGGTGCGGCTGGCGAAGGCCAAACCATACGATTTCGAGCGCTCGGAGAGCATCGTGCTCACGGGCAGCGTGAATGCGCGCGGCGAATTCGAGGCGCGCGACATGCTCATGAAGTGCCCCAGCAAGTACAATGAGATGCAAGGGGTTGATGCGCTGGGGGTTGAAGGCTGAGGAACCACCGGCTTCGAATCGGCTGATTGATCCGCGCGCGAATTGAGCAACGCAACCATCGAATACATCGGAGAGCATGCCTGGGCAGGGCAGCTTGGGCACGCATTCACGCTGATCTCGCTGGTCTGCGCCATGCTCGCCACCGTGGGTTGCGCCATCGGCGCGCAAGGCCGCAGTGAAGCCTGGACCGCGCTCGGACGACTGAGCTTCCGGCTGCACAGCATCGCGGTGCTGGGCATCGTGGCCACGCTCTTCGTGATGCTGTTCAACCACTGGTTCGAGTACGACTACGTGTGGAAGCACAGCAATCTGCAGATGCCCCTGAAGTACATCGCCAGCTGCTTCTGGGAAGGTCAGGAGGGCAGCTTCCTGCTTTGGACCTTCTGGCACGTGGTGCTGGGGAACATCCTGCTCATGAGGGCCAGGAGCTGGGAGCCTCATGTGATGACCGTGATCGCGCTGGTCCAGGTCTTCCTCGCCTTCATGCTCATCGGCGTCTACGTGGGCGAATGGCGCGTGGGCAGCTCCCCTTTCCTGCTGCTGCGTGAAGCAGCGGACAACATCGGCCTTCCCTGGACGCAGATGAGCGGCTATCTCTCCCTGGATGAGTTCAAGGACGGCCGCGGCCTCAACCCGCTTCTGCAGAACTACTGGATGGTGATCCATCCGCCCACGCTCTTCCTCGGCTTCGCGGCCACGCTGGTGCCTTTCGCGTACGCCATCGCGGGTCTGTGGCGCCAGGAGCGCACGGAATGGATGAAGCTCGCGCTTCCATGGACCTTCTTCGGAGTGATGGTGCTGGGCACCGGGATCCTCATGGGCGGCGCGTGGGCTTATGAGGCCCTCAGCTTCGGCGGCTTCTGGGCGTGGGACCCGGTGGAGAATGCCTCGCTGGTGCCATGGATCACGCTCGTGGCCGCAGGCCATCTCATGCTGGTGAACAAGCGCAAGCCATCGTCGCTCTTCAGCGCGTTCTGCCTCACGCTGGTCACGTTCATCCTGGTGCTCTACAGCACCTTCCTCACGCGCAGCGGCGTGCTGGGCGATACCAGCGTCCACAGCTTCACCGGTGATGGCATGCTGCCCGCGCTGGTGCGCTTCCTGCTCATCTTCATCGGCATCGCCGCAGCGATGCTTCACCCCGAGCGCAAGCAGCGGGCCCTCTACCTCGGCCTCTCGCTGGCGCTGCTCATCATCGGTCTCGCCTTCGCCATCGAGGTGGAGGCGATCCTGCTCTTCGGCCTGCTCACGGCGCTGCACCTCTTCCAGGCCTATCGCAAAGGCTTCAGCAGCAAAGACCCCGAGGAAGCGCTCTGGAGCCGCGAGTTCTGGCTGTTCATCGCCTCGCTCGTGCTGCTGCTCAGCGCCGCGCAGATCACCTTCAGCACCAGCATCCCGGTCACGAACCTGATGCTGGCGCCCTTCAAGCAGATCTTCGCCAGTCTTGGCGAGCGCACCGGCTGGGAATTCCTCTCCAAGCTCAGCAACGATGGACTGGCGCCGCCCAGCGAGGCCATCGCCCATTACAACCGCTGGCAGACTCCCTTCGCCATCATCATCTCATTGCTCGTGGCCTTCACGATCCACCTGCGCTGGAAGCAGGATGGCCTCAAACGGATGCTGCGGCAGATCGCCGTGTCCATCATCATCAGCGCGCTCATCGCCGGCATCAGCTTCGCGCTGCTCGGATACGAGGCGCATGAGCTTCAGCAGGCCATGCTGCTATTCACCACGGTCTTCGCCTTCGTGGCGAACGCCGCGTACTTCGGCACCGTGCTCAAAGGCCGGTTGAAGAGCGCCGGCCCGACGGTGGCGCACATGGGCTTCGCGCTGGTGCTGCTCGGCGCGTTGATCAGCACCGGCCGCAAGGAAGAGGCCAGCACGAACACGCGCAGCATGGACCTCCGCCTCCTGAACGAGGGCTTCAACAACAGCAAGGAGATCCTGCTTTACCGTGGGGACACCACGCGCATGGGCGGGTTCTACGTGCACTACGCGCAGAAGCGCGCCGATGGAGCGAACCTGAAGTACGAGATGGAGTACTTCGCCGTCGCGCCGCGCCGCTATGGACAGGACGATACCGTTCGCTTCGGGGGCACGCTCTTCCGCGCACGGGCCGATCACGAAGCGGGCCCCGAATTCCTGGCGCAGCAGCCGCAGTTCTGGGAAGCGCTGGAGCGCTACAACAAGCGCGACCTCTGGCATGCGCGCCCGTGGAGCCCCACCATGCCCGGCGAGAAGCTCTTCGACCTCGCGCCGGTCATCCAGCTGAACAAGCGCATGGGCAATGTGCCCGAGCCCAGCACGCGGCATTGGCTCACGCACGACCTCTACACGCACCTGCGCTACGCCGAGATGGCACTCGACCCGGACACCCTCCCCGATGGAACCGTCACCGCCGACGACGCCTGGATGCCGAACCGGCGCTATGAGAAGCAGGCGGGAGACAGCATCGTGACGCCGACGAGCCTGGTGATCATCGATAGCGTGTACACGATCCAGGACAGCGCCACCAAAGCCATGCTCGGCGACCGCTTCACCGTGCGCGCGGCGGCGTTGCGCATCCGCGACCTGTATGAGCCTGATCGCTGGTTCGAGGCGCGCCCGCTGGTGATCTATGCCGATGGACAGCCCGTGATGGGCAAGGCGGCCGAGGTGGATGCGCTCCGGATCCGCTACTCGCTGGCCACGAATGACGGAGATCAACTCGGCCTCGATGTGGCGGAACGCGAGTTCGTGGTGATGCAGGCGCTGATCTTCCCCGGCATCAACATCCTATGGATCGGCTGCGTGCTGCTTGCGCTGGGCACGGGAATGGCCGTGTGGCAGCGCCTGCGCAACAATTGAATCGGACCAGATGACCTCCATCCTATTGATCGGAACGGGCCGCATGGCCTATCACCTTGGTCACGCGATCAAGCACGCGGGCCTGCCGCTCATCGGCGTGGCGGGTCGCGATGCGGAGAAGCTCGCCGACATCGGTCGCTTCCTCAGCAGCCCAACACATCGCCTCGACAGGGCCCTGCCCGAAGCAGACCTGGCGATCATCGCCACCAGCGACGACAGCATCCAAGAGGTGGCCGCGAGGCTGCCCAGCTCGAAAGGAGTCGTCGCCCATACGGCCGGGGCCGTCGGCCTCGATGTGCTCGCTCCGCATGCGCACCGCGCCGTGATATGGCCGGTTCAGACCCTGAGCCATGGCGCGCCCATCGACCTCAGCGATGTGCCCATGGCAGTGGACGCCAGCAGCCCGGAGGCCGAAGCCGCGATCCTTCGGCTTGCCCGCGCCATCAGCGGCAGCGTGCTCCAGTTGCCGCACCGCCAGCGCGAGCTGCTTCACCTCACCGCCGTGCTCGCGAGCAACTTCCCGGTCTTCCTCATGCATGAGGCCCAGCGCCTGCTGAAGCAGGAGAAGCTGCCGCCGAACCTGCTCATGCCCCTGTGGAAGCTCACCGCGCAGAAGGTCACCACGATCGGCCCGGCCGAGGCGCTCACCGGCCCTGCGCGCAGGGGCGACATCACCTCCGTGAAGCGCCATCTGGAGCTGTTGCAGGGCGAAGCCGATCTTCGCCGCGCCTACGCGCAACTGAGCAGCATGGTGCTCAAGGCGCATGGCCACCCCACGGATGGCATCGACCTATAAGGAGCTCCTCGCCGGCATTGACACCTTCCTCTTCGATGTGGACGGCGTGTTCACGGACAATCGCGTGCTGATGATGCCGGGCATGGACCCTGTCCGCATCTTCCACAGCCGCGATGCCTACGCGGTGCAGCATGCCATGAAGGAAGGCTACCGCATCATCATCACTACGGGCGGACGCAGCGATGGCATGCGCGAGAGCTTCCAGCGCATGCGCGTCACCGCGTACCACGACCATGTCCACGACAAGAGCGCGAAGCTGGATGAGCTGATCGCCTCGGGCCTTGACCCGGCGCGGGCAGCGTACATGGGCGATGACCTGCCCGACCTCCGGATCATGCAACGGGTCGCGCTGGCCTGCTGCCCATCCGATGCAGCGCCGGAGATCAAGGCCATCAGCCGTTTCATCAGCGGCAGGGCCGGCGGGCAGGGCTGCGTGCGCGACCTGCTGGAACAGACCATGAAGGCGCAGGGCAAGTGGCTCACTGACGGGGCTTACACCTGGTAGGATGCCGGACCTGATCAAGCTCGCGCGTCCGCTCAACCTGCTCATCATGGCCTTGACCATGATCTTGATCAGGTACGGGCTCATCCAGGGCCATCTGGAGCGCGGCCTGAGGCAGTTGATCGATGAGGTGGGCGGCAGCGTGACGCGCGCGCAGCTTGAACTCGAACCGGGCTTCGGGCCGCAGCTGCCCCTGCCGCTCTTCACCTTGCTCGTTCTGAGCGTCGTGCTCATCGGAGCCGCAGGCAATATCATCAACGACTACTTCGACACGCGCATCGACCGCATCAACAAGCCGGGAGAGGTGATCATCGGCCGCACCGTGAAGCGGCGCGTGGCGATGGCCGCGCACCTGGTGCTGAGCGGCCTTGGCCTGCTGTGCGCCGCAATCGTCGCATGGCGCACCGATCAATGGCCGCTGCTCATCATCCCGGCATTCGCGATCGGCGCGCTCTGGACGTACAGCACCTCCTTCAAGCGGCAGCTGCTCATCGGCAACGGAACGGTGTCCCTGCTCACTGCCCTGGTCCCGCTCATCGTAGGCTTGTATGAGATACCCGCGCTCCAGCGGTCCTTCCCGGAGCACGCTGCGGTGCGGCTTCCGGACGGGTCCGGGTACGCGATGGTGAGCGACTTCACGGAGCTCTGGTGGTGGGTGCTCGCCTTCTCGGGCTTCGCCTTCGTGGCCTCGCAGGCGCGTGAACTCCAGAAGGACATGGCCGATGTGAAAGGCGATGAAGCGAATGGCTGCCGCACGGTGCCCATCGCCTGGGGCATGCGCTGGGCCAAGGCCATCGCTCTGGGCTGGATCGCGCTGCTCATCCTCGGATTGCTCGCGTCGCACATGCTCGTGCCTGCGCTGCGCGGCGAACTCGCCTATTGGTACATCCAGCTCGCCATCATCGCGCCCCTGCTGCTCTCAGCAGGCTTCACCTACAACGCGCAAGCGCGATCAGAGCACCTGCGGGCAGCATCGCTCACCAAACTGGCCATGGTCACCGGCATCGGTTTCTCCGTATTGATCCGCTTCCTTTCATGAGCGCGCCGCCCATCTTCCCGTGGCGCCTGATCCTTGCCAGCGCATCACCGCGCCGAAGGCAACTGCTCCAAGGGCTGGATCTGCCCGTGGAGATCACCAGCGTGGAGGTGGATGAGACGCCACCCGTCGCCATGCCGCACGACCAGGTGGCGGAGCACCTCGCCCGAAAGAAGGCTGAGGCATGGGAGGGCGTGCTCGCACCGGATCAGGTGCTGATCACGGCCGATACCACCGTGGTGATCGATGACCCGAACGGGGCGCACCTCTTGAACAAGCCCGTTGACGATAGCGACGCCCGGGCGATGCTCACGCTCCTTTCCGGTCGTGAGCATCGCGTGATCACGGGCGTTTGCATGCGAACCGAGCAGGAGACACGGAGCTTCGCCGATGTCGCCGTGGTGCGCTTCCGCGCTCTGGCCGCGGAGGAGATCGCCTATTACGTTGAGCGCCATCGACCCATGGACAAGGCCGGAGCCTATGGCGTGCAGGATTGGATCGGATACACGGCGGTGGAGCGCATCGAAGGAAGCTTCTACACCGTGATGGGGCTGCCCATGCACCGCGTCTATCTCACCCTGAAGGCGCTGAGGCCCCTGCCGTGAATCAGCGGACGGCTCAATGGCCGGACGTACATTTCCACGATTCAACGAACCCACGCCATGAAGACCCTGATCACGACGACCACGTTGCTGCTCGCGCTATCGGCCTCCGCTCAAACCGGCTCGACCCGCGAGGGCTACGAACTGCAGTGGAACAAGACGCTGGCCGTGGTGGCGGACAGCCTGCAGAACGGTGCGCGCAAGCTGCCCGCATGGTCCGTCGCCATTCACGAGGCCGATGACTCCGAGGTGATGGGTTGGTGGCTCGCGGACATGGCGGCGACGAGCACCGCTGTCACCAAAGGCAGGCCTGCGAAGGCGAATGGGCTGCGCATCGCGCAAATGCCCACGGCCGTCATGGCCATGGCTGCGGTGACCAACGAGCGGAAAGCGCGATTCGCGAAACTCACCATCGCCTTCGCGGTGAATGACTCCGTGCCCGCGATGCCAACGGATGGGCAGGAGGCCTACATGCACGAACTCGCGGTGAAGTACAACCGCGCAGTCGTGCAGAAGCAGATCGCGGAGTACGAGAAGCAGCTCGGAAAAGCCGGAGACAAGCTCGCCGACACCAAAGGCGATGTGGCGAAGAACCAGTCGAACCTCACCAAGGCCAATGGCAAGCTGGAGAAGATCAAGTCGCAGCGCAGGAAAGTGGAGAAGAGCAACGCGGGCTATTCGGGCGATATCGCCGGGCTGGAGAAGAAGTTCGCGCTGAGCAATGACCCGAAGGACTTGAAGAAGCTCACCAAGGCGCGGGAGAAGCTGGCCAAGGGCGAGTCATCGCTGGCCAAGCTGATGAAGCAGGAGGCCGATGTGCAAGGCGACATCGCGAAGCAGCAGGGCCGTCTGGAGAGCAATGCGGGCAAGGCCGAGGAGCGCGGCGCCACGAAAGAGGAGCTGCAGCAGGTGCTCGACGCGCTGAAGCGCAAGCACGATAGCATCCAGTGACCCCCGGGGTCAGCGCAGCAGCGTGACCGTGCCTTTCAGGCTGTGCTGCACGCCATCGTAACCGGTGGCCTCCACGATGTAGAAATACGTTCCGTCGGAGCACTGCTCGCCAGCGAACGTGCGTCCGTCCCACGCTTGACGCACTCGCGAGAGCCGGGCCACCTCCTCACCGTACCGATTGAAGATGGTGACCTCGATCCGGTCGATCCCCGTAGAGGTCAAACGGAACTGATCGTTGCGCCCGTCGTTGTTCGGCGAGAACACGTTCGGGACCTCGATGGCGCTGGGCCCCGCGTCATTCGCCCCGACGACGATTGTGCCTGTCGCCGTGGCCACGCAGCCCTGCTCGGTCACGGTGAGCGTCACGGTGTACACGCCGTCCGCATCGTACGTGTGCGCAGGCTCGAATGCCGTGCTCGATGAGCCGTCGCCGAATTGCCAGAGCATGCTCGCCGAGGACGGCGTGCTCGCATTCGCGAAGCTGACATCGAGCGGAGCCGCTCCATTG
>JAEUSX010000236.1 GCA_016788405.1 Flavobacteriales bacterium | reverse complement strand
GAGCGCGCGGCGCTGGAGAAGCTCCGCGAAAGCCCCGGATTCAAGCCCAGGCCCACCGCCAAGGACAAAGGCTTCTTCGAGAAGGTGAAGGAGATGTTCGGGCACTGAGCGCCGAGGCTAGCTTCGCCGGATGCGATCCGCGTTCCTGGCGCCACTCATCCTGATCACCTCGTACCTGCCAGCGCAGGACAGCACCGGCACCTTCGAAGAAGCGCCTCCTCTCAACATCGACTCGCTCATCGCGAGCTTCGAGTGGCGCACAGGCCGCATCGACCTGGCCGATGGGGTGGCCTCGATGAACGTGCCCGCCACGCACAAGTTCCTGTCGCATGATCAGGCCTACCACTTGCTCGTGGATGTGTGGGAGAATCCGCCCAGCATCACCGAGGACCTGCTCGGCGTGATCATCCAGGCCGATGCCGACGTTTACACCGACCTGCCCGCGTACGTGATGTACTACGAGGAGAGCGGCTACGTGCACGACCGCGATGCCGATGCGATCGATTACGAGGCCAAGCTCCGTGACATGCTCCACGAGGATAGCCTCGCCAACATCAGCCGGCTGGAGCAGGGGTATGGCGCGCTGCAGCTCATCGGATGGGCGTCACCCCCTTACTACGACAAGGAGCGCAAGGCGCTGCACTGGGCCAAGGAGATGGTGAGCGAAGGCAGCGACCGCAACATCCTCAATTACAACATCCGCATCCTCGGCCGTCGCGGGCTTCTGGTGATCAATGCCATCAGCACGATGGATCACCTGGACGAGGTGAAGGCCGAGCTGCCGGCCGTGCTCGATATGGCTTGGTTCAATGATGGCCATCGCCACGACCAGTACGACCCTGCGACCGACGGCGAGTCCGCGAAAGGGCTCGCCGGCCTGCTCGATGGCAAGGAGCAGCAGCAGGTGAAGTCCGTCTTCAAGACCATCGCGATCCTGGCTGCCGCAGGATTCGTCGGTCTGCTCCTGCTCCTGATCGGCATCTGGTGGCTCTTCGCGCGCAAGCGCTGACCGCATGGCCGAGACCATTCTTCACGGCCAGCTCGTCCGGATCGAGGACCGCCGCATCACGCCCACGCGGGTAACGATCACGGATGGCCGTATCGCGCGCTTGGAGGAGTCGGATGAAGCCGGCGAAGGCTTCGTCCTCCCCGGCTTCATCGATGCGCATGTGCACGTGGAGAGCTCCATGCTCGTGCCCAGCGAATTCGCCCGGCTCGCCGTGACGCACGGCACCGTGGCCACGATCAGCGACCCGCATGAGATCGCCAATGTCCTCGGCGTCCCGGGCATCGATTTCATGATCGCCAATGGTCTGCAGGTCCCCTTCCATTTCTACTTCGGCGCACCGAGCTGCGTGCCTGCGACCGTTTTCGAGACCGCTGGCGCGCGCATCGGAAGCGACGAGGTGGGCCGTTTGCTCGAACGCCGGGAAGTGCTCTACCTGAGCGAGGTGATGGACTTCCCCGGCGTGCTCAACAATGACGCCGAGCTGATGCGCAAGCTCGATCACGCCAAGCGCGTTGGGAAACCCATCGATGGCCACGCTCCCGGCCTTCATGGAGATCTCGCCCAGCGCTACATCGCTGCGGGCATCAGCACCGACCACGAGTGCTTCACTGCGGAGGAGGCGCGCTTCAAGCTGGAGCACGGCATGATCGTGCAGGTGCGCGAGGGCAGCGCGGCGAAGAACTTCGAGGCGCTCATCGACCTGCTGCACGATTGGAGCCACCGCATGATGCTGTGCAGCGACGACAAGCATCCCGATGGCCTCGTGGAAGGGCACATTAACCTGCTGTGCGCGCGGGCCGTCGCACGTGGCATCGATGTCTTCAAAGTGCTGCGGGCAGCGTGCTTCAACCCCGTCGTGCATTACGGGCTGCCCGTGGGCCAACTGCGGGTGGGCGACCCGGCCGACCTCATCCTCGTGGACGACCTGAGGAACTTCCGGGTGCGCAAGACCTTCATCAAGGGGGCGCTTGTCGCCGAGGATGGCCGCTCGCTCATCGAGCGTGTTCCCGTTGAAACGCCGAACAACTTCAACGCATCAGCGAAACGGACCTCGGACTTCGAGGCACCGGCAAGCACCGGTGATCTGCTGTGCATCGAAGCGCTCGACGGGCAGCTGATCACACGCAAGAAGTGGCTGCCCGCAACGGTGCAGCATGGCCGCTGCGTGGCCGATCCGTCGAAGGACCTCCTGAAGATCGCCGTTGTGAACCGTTACTACGATGCGCCGCCTGCCATCGCGTGGATCACGGGCACAGGCCTCAAGCGCGGGGCCATCGCTGGAAGCGTGGCGCATGACAGCCACAACATCGTCGCCATCGGCACCAACGATGAGGACCTGTGCGCAGCGGTCAATCTGGTCATCGAGCACAAAGGCGGCATCAGCCTGTCCGCTGGCGCGCGTCACCGCGTGCTTCCATTGCCCGTGGCGGGCATCATGAGCGATGCGGATGCCTACACCGTGGCCGATGCCTATTCCGCCATGGACCGCGAAGCGAAAGCGCTCGGATCAACGCTGGGCGCGCCGTACATGACCCTCTCCTTCATGGCGCTGTTGGTGATCCCGCACCTCAAGCTAAGCGACATGGGCCTCTTCGACGGCGACGCCTTCCGCCTGATCGACTGATGCGTCACAGCGGCACGGTCTCGAACAACGGACAGCCGGTCTGTCCCTGCGGGCCGTAGAACTCGACGAAACGCATCTTGTAGAGGTAGCCATCGGCATCCTTCACGATGTAGGCCAGCTCGGGAACGATGCTGTACGTGCTGGTCTCGAAAGAGTAGACCTTCCAGTCGTATCCGATCGCGTTCCGCTCCGTGCGGAATGGGAATGCCAAGGTGTCCGCAGCGGTGATCGCCGCGAACTCACGTCCGGTGATGCGCGCCACGCGCGTGGTGGACGCGGAGAGCACGCCGTTCACCAGGTAATCCAAGCTGAATTCCTCGAATCGGTGCGTGTACTGCGTGAAGCAGAGGTCCCATGCTCCGATCAACGGTTCGATGGGCAGCACGCCTTGCTCGAAGCTCCAGCTCGTGAAGGCCCGCTGGGGATCCTTCGGGAGGATCACGGTGGTGAGCGCGCTGCCATCGAGCATGGCATGATCGAACTGGAAGGACCAAGCGTCGACCGCATTGAGCCTGACCTTCCGCAATCCGAGCGCGCTGCCGTCGGGTGCGATCCCCAGATCGACGATGAACACCGTGCCTGTGCCCTGCCAATTACCGAAGGCGAGGCTATCGGGATGCAGGCTGGCCGCATCCACGCGTCGCACAGCGCCCAGGCCGGTGGTATCATGCGGCTGCACGATATCCACCGCTCCCAAGGGCCAGACGCTCATGAGCCGCGAACCATTCAGCAGCACGCGCCAACCGCCGGGAGCGTTCTCGAATGCGAGGTCCCACGCGGTGCGCGCGTTCTCGCGCACCACTTCACCTGTACTGAGATCGAACCAAAGCTGATTCGCGTAACCGGCGCCCAGGCAGAGCTGCGTGCTGCGCGCGTCGCCCCGCGGCGCGCGCGGCGCCGGCAGCTCCTCCTTCATGCACGAAGCCAGGGAAGCTGCTGCAGCTATGATAATGAGCCTCCTCATGACTTGCGCTTGATCTCGAGTTCCGCGCGCAGGAAATACGTCCGGCCCGTGGTCATGGGCACGCTGCCCGTGCCGGCGTCATGCACGCCGCTGCTCAAGGTCGCATTCAGGTTCCGCACATCGAAAAGGTCCTTGCATCCCAACGAGAGCGCAAGCCGCTTGCTGAAGAGCTGCTTGCTGATGGTCGCATCGGCCAGATGGAATGAAGCGACCATCCCCCTCCGCACAGTGCCATCGAGATCGATGGAGTAGGTGGGCTGCTCGCCCTGGTGCTTCCAGTTCAGCGAAGCACTCCAGCCTTGCTCCAGCCATTGCCGCGTGACCGAGCAACGGAGCTCCGGGGTGCTGGCCCATTGGGACCCGTCGAGCGCGTCCTTGCGCATGGTCAATGCCGCGCCAGCGCTCACCATCCAGTGACCGTTGTCCCAGCCGGCACCCACGCTGCCACCGGTAGTACGCAGTCGGCCGATGTTGGCGTACGTGAAGCTTGACCCGCTCATCCGCGCGAGCGTGATGAGGTCGTGCACGTCATTCCAGAAGCCGTTCAGCTCGCTCGAGTACACCACTTTCTCCTTCGCGCGGCGATAGCTCAAACCCGCGGACCCGCTGCGCGAACGCTCGGCCTTCAGGTCCGGGTTGCCGGTGATGTCGTGGTTCACATCCACGAAGTAGAGGTGCATCTCCTTAAGTGATGGCGCGCGGAAGCCCTCCGCATAGGAGGCACGCAACGTGAATCGCTCCGAGATCCGCCAGCGCGCATTCAACGAGGGGATCAACGGGGCCGCGTACCGGGTGTTGTAAGCATAACGGGCTCCCGGCCGAAGCGTGAGTGACTCCCAAGGCCGCCATTCCGCGCTGGCGAACACAGCGTAATCAGCGATCTCGCGCGCGCCATCCATGCGGTCACCGCTGCCCGTCTCCCGGTTGACATCGAGGCCCAACTCGTAGTTCATGCGCGCGCTGTCATTGGCTGAAGTGAACACGGCACGCGCATTCGTGAGCGTGAAGCGGATGGTGTCCTGCGCGCCTTCAGCCTGGCTCAATTCCTCCCCCAGGGTGGTGAGGTCGCGCAGCCAGGTGTTCCGTGCGCGAGCGTAACGGTTATGCGCCGCCAGCGCGTTCAAACGGCCGTGCGCTCCCAATCGCCCCTCTGCGAATAGCGCATTGTCCAGCCGCGTGGTGAGGTACTCGGCATCGATGGCGCTCTCATAGTAGGGCGCGCGCGGCATGCCGCGATCGATGATCCGATCGTGAAGTCCTTCTCCCTTCCAGCCGATCGACCATCGCTCGGCGCGCCATCGGTAGTTCGCTCGCATGAAGTACTGCTCGCGCGGCTTCCACTGCTGGAAGCGGTTCGTATCGGCCACTTGCGCGCGAAGCCTGGGCAGTCCATCGTGGCGCGGATCCCATCCGTAGAAGAAGTTGCGCCCGCCGTTCAGCAGCATTTCGCTCCTTCCCCATCGATGGGATCCGCCCGCCGTGGTGTTCAATCGGCCAATGTGCTCCGCGTAGACCGAAGCGCGGAGCGTCGATGGCGCGCCGCCGCTCTTGCGCGTGATCAGATTGATGGTCCCGGCCAGCGCGTTGGTCCCGTAATTCACGCTGAGCGGGCCCTCCACAAGCTCGATGCGGTCAATGCCGGTGAGGTCGATCTGCGAGAGGTCGACATTGCCGTTCTGGCGGCCGGTGACAGGCACCCCATCGATGAGCACTTTCACATTCTCGCCGCCAAGGCCTTGCATGCTCAGCGAAGAGCCGAGCACATTGTCCTGCGCAAGGCGGATATTGAGCTGATCGCGTAGCGCGTCGCCCAGGTTCTGTGCGGCCATGCGCTGCAGGCGTCGTGCATCGATCACGCGGATCCGCTGCACGGCGCCTTCAACGCTGCCCGGCGCGTACTGCCCGGTGACCACCACCGGCTCCAGGCGGGTGACATCATGTTTCAACGCGCAGCGCACAGGCAATCCAGCGTAGACCGTATCGACCCACGGCAGGTAGCCGACGAAAGAGACCTGGAGGAGAACGCCGTCCTGAAACGCATCCGACGGCACGGGCAACTCGCACTGACCATCCGTGCCGCTGATCATGATCCCGCTGACGGCTCGTGCGAGTGCTTGGTAACGCACATGCGCGTATGCGACCGGCGCTGAGGTCGATTGCTCCACCACCGACACGGCGAGCTGGGCGCTGGACGACGATCCGAACAGGAGCGCAAGGCCGGTGGAGAGGGAATGGACGCTCCTCATTCTTCGCTGCGCGAAGATCCCAACCGGCATTATGCCGCATGTCACGCTTCAGTCAGGCCAGTCGATGCGCGGATTCCGCGTTCGCGATGATGCCGCGCCACTGCTCAAGTTCAGGGATTCCCGGCTTGCGCTTGCCGAAGAGCTGCACGATGAGCTGCCCCTTGGCATCGTAGCATTCCAGCGCGCTGATCATTCCATCAGCACTGGGCTTGCGCACCACCCACACCTGGGCGATGGCCGCCTCGCGCACATGCAGATTGAAATCCGGGTCCACCACATTGAACCAGCCCGGCACGTCCATCAGGTTGGCAAGGGGGCCCGTGTGGATCTGCAGCATGCCGCGATTGCCCACGAAGACCATGACCGGGCACTGCTCTACCGCTGCCTGCGTGATGATGGCCCTGAGCACGCTCGGCGCGACCGGCACGGCGAACCCGCCCTCCGGCGCGAGGCGCAATGCTTGTACGCGCGTCAAGCCGAACTGCCTCAACAACGAATGGAAATCGTGGGTGTCCTGAAGCCCCAGCCAGCCTTGTCGCAATCCATCCACGTCGACCGTTGCATCGGGCTGCTCGGGCCGCTCTGCTGGTGCTGGAAGCGGAACGAGCGGCGACGTCTGGTCCTCGGCCCTGAATCGCGCCACCAGATCGCTGTACGCCCCGGCATCGCTAAGCTCCACGAGGTAGATCTTATGGATCGCCTCACCATCGGCCCCGAAGAACTGCAGACTGTGCCGTACGCCCTCACGGCTTCCTTCGATCACGCCGAACGCATGCGCCCACGCATGCCAGAAGATGCGCAGATCGATGTCGGCGCCCACGAAGAGGCCGACGGGACCCTGCT
Source organism: Flavobacteriales bacterium (assembly GCA_016788405.1). Lineage (GTDB taxonomy): Bacteria > Bacteroidota > Bacteroidia > Flavobacteriales_F > PHOS-HE28 > PHOS-HE28. The sequence continues at coordinate 9,695 of JAEUSX010000236.1, read as the reverse complement.
CCAGCGACGGGTTCAGGTACGCTCCTTTCCGTTCATGCACCGCATCATCGTTGCGCGTCAACGCCATCACACGGCCCAACGCAGGCACGTTCGCCAGGATCGCCTTGAACTCCGGTCGCAACCGCGTGACGCCATCTCCCAGGCGGGTAGCGAGCAGCTCGCCTTCGCTCACGCCCAGTTGCGCAGCCGCGTTCCGGATGCGGAGCTTGGGATCATCGGCAAGGAGCGCCTCCCAGCGCTGCTTCAGGTCCGAAACGGTGTCTGTGATCATGGCCGCAAAGCAGCTCTTTACCCGGTGCCCAGGCAATACCCTGATCACGGTAAAGTCCTGCCGAGCGGTAGGAAAAGCGAAGGCCCGCGATGGCTGATCCATCGCAGGCCCACCAGCGGAATTCCGGTCACTCCACCACCAAGCGCGTGGCGGCTCTCATGCCTTCACCCTGCATACGCACGAGGTAGAGGCCTGCGGGCACGCCTTGCAGATCCATGGTGGCGCGCGTAAGGCCGCTCCCCCGCACGCGTTGCTCAAGGAGAACGCGGCCGCTGGGGTCCACGAGGTCAATCACCAGGCCGTCGCGAGGCGAATCCACCACCACCGTGGCTGTGCCGAGGGCAGTGGGGTTGGGATGGACAAGCACGAATTCAGCACCAGCCTCGGCAACCAAGGTGGGGCTGCTAAGCTCACTGTTGAAGGTGATGTCTCCCGTGGCGCTTCCACCATAGCCGGTGAATACCAGCTTCCAAACATCGCCGCTGCGCGCCTTCACGAAATAGGTGCGGTCCTGGACGTACTCCCATTGGAAGGTGCCCTGGTTGAAGCTCTTCCAATCGAAACCGATGATGTTCATTTCCTCGGGCCAATAAAGGACGTCCGTCCAAGCCGCCGTCGAAACGGGCCAATTATCCACTTGCTGCACTTCAACAAGCTTATTCTGCAGCACACCTGCAACTGGGTAGTACGCTGGGAACGGCTGTGTGACGTAGCCGATGTACTTGGTGAAGAGCAGATCCCAATCAGCCGAAGCCGGCTCCAGGTCCAAGGTCGCATTCGAGGTCAGGTCATAGTACCCGAAGTTCTTGCCGGGGAAAGCGGAGCGCGTGAGGCTTCCGCTCTGCTCACTGCTGCCGTCGAGGTTGGCCCAGGTGAACGTGAAGGCGTTGGTGGCCGCAGTGAACGCATCGATGCGTAGCTTCTTCCACGCACCGCCGTTCAGCTGCATCACGAAACAGCTGTCGCCCGTGATGTTGTGCGTCTGGAAATTGTAGATGCCCCAGCCAAGATCGAAGGGATTCGCCGTGAGGCCTTGATTGAATGCGCCGCTGCTCCAGTCGGTCTCGCTGTTGTGCTGCTGCGGCCATGTGGCAGCGAGGCCGGTGGTATCGATGCTGCTCCATTGCGCGATCGTGAACGGCGCCTTGTACAGCTTATGACCCTTGGCGGTGTTGAGCAGGATGCTGCCCGTGATCCCGGTGAGCTCGAACGCCAGGTCCCAGTCGGCCAGCATGTTGGAGCCCACGACGCCGTTCGCCAGGCTGTAATAGGTCTGCTGCGCGTTGGCGGGCGCGGTGGTCACGGTGACCTGCGCTGTGGTGGCAATCGTGAGGAGCGTCAAGAATGGTAGAGTCACGTATCGCATGTATAGCTCGTTGCTGGTTGTGGGCGCAAAGCAACGGCCGGCGCGTGGCGCGCTGCAATAGCGCGTTTCGACGAATCACCGCTGTTCCGTCATGGAACTGCAAGAGATGCCTGACGCTGGTCAGTAAAGCAGGAGATAGCGTGCGCGCAGGGTGGAAGGCCGGGAGCCGGGAACAATGAAATCAAGCGACAGCAACTGCACTTGGAAATCATCGAAGCGCAACTCCTGCGTCGGCTTCGGTGCTCGCGTTAGGAACTCCGTTCGGCGTTCTTCATCCATATAGAATGCTGCACCGGGCCTCAACAAGGGCAGCGCCTCATCAACGTCGGGCACCCAGCGCACCGGATAACCGGTGTAGAAATTGAGCGCATTGCCCCCAACGGCGATGCCAACGAATCGGTCGCGCGTGACCCCATGAGCGGCAGCCCAGCGGCCTGCCTCGGCATTGGCCTGATAGCGCAGCACGCGCGGATAGAGCACTCCGTTCACGGCGAGGCCAAGGACCAGCCACGACGCCAGGGTCGCATGGAAGAACGCATCAAGACCATGAATCTTCCAAGCGCGATACGTGAGCGCACCGATCGACAGCAGACCTGCAGCGACCAGCGGCCACCACGCGTGCGGAAAGCACCAGCCGATGAGCACGAGCCCGATCGCGGCGAGCAGAGCGATCACGAGCACATGCGCGGCACGCATCGCTCGTTGCTGCGCCAAGGGCCATGCCCGCGCGCCCAGAACGGCGAAGAGCGGCAAGCCCACATAGAGATAGTGCGGCAGCTTGAATCGGGAGAGGGACAACGCGCTGAAGATGAGCACAGCGCCACCGAGGCTCGCGTACTCCGGCAACGCCTCGCGCCGGATCAATGCGCGCAGCGAAGACCACAAGCCGGCGAGCACGAAGAGCGTCCAGGGCAGCATCTGCCAGAGGAGCTCGTGCGTGAAGAAGAGCGGCGATGAATCATCCTTCCATCGGTTCTCGCCGGTGATGCGGCCGAAGCTCTGCTCCCAGAAGTAGAAGCGGATCCCGTGCGCGCCGTGCTGCTCGTAGAGCCCCGCCAACATCGGCCATAGCGCCATCGCGACGAGCACGGGCACCAGGAGCCACCGCCAATCGCGCAGTGCCGTCCACTTCATTGACATGGCGATATGACCACCTACCGCCAGCGCAGGGGCCATGACCCCCATCGGCCCCTTGGCGAGCATGCCCGCTGCGATCGCCGCTGCGCAGAGCAGCAGCTGCCACCAGCGGCGCTGCTCCACGAAGGCGGTGCCCGCCCAGACCGCTGTGATCACCGCGCCCATGAGCATGGCATCGCAGCGCACATCGTTGGTCATGAGGAGGAAAGCTGTGCTGGCACCGAGCATGAGGGAGGCACGTCGCGCGGTGGCGGCATCGTGATGAAGGCGGGTGAAGCGCTCGGTGGCGAACACCCCTAGGAAGGCGAAGAGGATGCTCGGCAGCTTGTAGCTCCAATTGGCCACGCCGAAGACCTTGAAGGACAGCGCCGAGAGCCAGAAAAGCAGCGGCGGCTTGTCCAAGTAGTCAAGCCCGCTATGATAGAGCTTGCGCCAGTCGTCCTGCGCCAGCATATCGCGCGACATGGCGGCGTACTGCGCGGCATCCACCTCCATGACGTCCAGATTGCTGCCAGCAGCGGTCACAAGGGCAAGACCGGCGAGCGAGAGCAGGTAGGCGCGGCGGGTCACGCGGCAATGATAGGCTGACCTGCGAACCCTTGTTAAGCCCGAATGCTCAGCACGAGGGCGGCGCGTAACATTGCGCTCATGGGACGCCGCGCCATCGGCACGCTGATGCTCCTGGCCACGCTCAGCGTGGTGGGCGTGGTCGTGATCCAGCTGCTCTGGCTGCGCCAATCATCGCGCTACAACCGCGAGCGCGTGGCCCTCAACAAGGAGCAGGCGGCGCACCTGGAGAAGCAGTTCAATGATCGTGTGGTGATGGCGCTCTCCGACGTCACGGAGAACATCCTCACCATCAACAAGGACAGCACGGACCTTTTCGACGCGGTGAAGCAGGTGCGGCCGAACTACTTCGCCGTCACCATCAACGACACGCTGCATCCGTACCTGCTCGAGGCGCTGCTGCGCAAGGAGTTCAGCCGACGGCACATCGAGGACGATTTCGAGTACGGCGTGTACGACTGCTTCACCGACAGCCTGGTGTACGGCAATTACGTCTCGCAGGACACCATGGCACGCGACACCATGCCGCACAGTGAGCTGCCCAAGCTCGACAAGGACGGCCACTACTTCGCCGTGTACTTCCCGACGCGACAGAGCACGCTCTGGGACGAGAACGAGGCCGTGGTCTGGACCTGGATCTTCCCGGTGGTGGTCACGCTCATCGTCTTCTCCTTCTTCTCCTATAGTGTCTGGGTGATCATGCGCCAGAAGCGCCTGAGCGAGATGAAGAATGATTTCATCGGCAACATGACGCACGAGCTGAAGACGCCGATCAGCACCATCGCCCTCAGCGCCGAGGTGATCGGCGATCCCGCCATCGTGCACGAGCCGGACCGCCTGCGTGAGTACGCGCGCATCATCCGTGGAGAGAATGAGCGCCTGCGCACGCAGGTGGAGCGCGTGCTGCAGCTCGCCACGCTCGACCGCGACGGCATACGGATGAAGCGCGAGGCCGTGGATATGCACCAGGTGGCACGGGCGGCGGCCGACAGCATACGCCTGCCGGCGCAGGAGCGCGGAATGCGCGTGGAGTTGCGCCTGGAGGCCAGGGCAGCGACCGTGAGCGGCGATCGCGTTCACCTCGCCAATGCCGTCTTCAACCTGCTCGACAACGCGGTGAAGTACGGCAAGCCGGACAGCGCCATCGAAGTGCGCACCAGCCAGCGCGGCAACGAGCTGCTGCTCTCCGTGAAGGATGAAGGCATCGGCATCCGCAAGGAGGACCAGCGCCGCGTCTTCGAGCGCTTCTTCCGCGTTCACACGGGCAATGTGCACGATGTGAAGGGCTTCGGCCTCGGGCTCCACTACGTGCAGCAGATCGCTTTGGCCCACGGCGGGGGCGTCAGCGTGCGCAGCGAGCTCGGCAAGGGAAGCGTGTTCACCCTATCACTCCCACTCAACCATTCGGCATGAGCGACAAACCGACCATCCTGCTGGTCGAGGACGACCAGAACCTCGGCTTCGTGGTGCAGGACGCCCTGAAGCGCAAAGGCTACACCGTGCACCTGGCGCGCGACGGCAAGGAGGGGCTCAAGAAATTCAACGAGCAGGCCTACGACCTCTGCGTGCTTGATGTGATGCTGCCTGGCAAGGACGGCTTCAGCCTGGCCGAGGATATCCGGCTGGTGAACGCGCAAGTGCCCATCGTCTTCCTCACCGCCAAGAGCCAGACCGATGACCGCATCGCGGGCTTCAAGGCCGGCGGCGACGATTACCTCACCAAGCCCTTCAGCCATGAGGAGCTGTTGCTGCGCATCGAGGCGATTCTGCGCCGTACGATCGGACGCACGGAGGATGCCCGTGGCCGCGACCGCTTCGAGCTCGGCGATTTCACCTTCGATCACCGCAACCTCATGCTCAGCCATCCGGAGGAAGAGCGAAAACTCACGCGCAAGGAGGCCGATGTGCTCCGCCTCCTATGCCTGCACGCCGAGCAGGTGCTGCCGCGCGAGCTGGTGCTCAACATGGTATGGGGCGACGACACCTACTTCCTCGGCCGCAGCCTCGATGTCTTCATCAGCCGCCTGCGCAAGTACCTGAAGCGCGATGCCAAGGTGCAGATCGTGAACGTGCACGGCGTGGGCTTCAAGCTGGTAGTGGATAAGAGCTAGTAAAGACCGTCCATTCATGCAGCAAGGCCCGGGATCTCCGGGCCTTGCTCGTTGGATCGGATCAACTCAGCGCTTCTTCGCGACGGCCTTGCCAGCAGCAACAGGCTTCGCGCCGTTCTTGCTGGGCAGCGGCTTCAGCACGCCCTTCTTCAACGGCTTCATCTCGGCCTTCTCTGCGCTCGCGGCCGATTTGCCCGCCGTGGCAGGCTTGCCAACCGTGGTCGGCTTCTCCATCGGGAATAGGCCATGTATCTCGGCGTCGATGCGGCTGATGATGCGGCCCAGGTCCTCCGGATCGTTATGGAAGGCGTTGTCCTCCACATCGATCACCAGGAGCTTGCCCTTGTCGTACTTCTCGATCCAGGCGTCGTAGCGCTCGTTGAGGCGTTTGAGGTAATCGATGCTGATGCTGGCCTCGTAATCGCGGCCGCGCTCGCTGATCTGCTTCACCAGCTTCTCCACCGGCGCCTGCAGGTAGATCAGCAGGTCGGGCGGCTGGATCGCGTTCTCCATGTTGAGGAAGAGCCGATGGTAGTTCTCGAAATCGCGTGTGGTCATCAGCCCCATGGCGTGCAGATTGGGCGCGAATATGTACGCGTCCTCATAGATGGTGCGGTCCTGGATCACGTTGCGGCCGCTGCGGCGGATCTCAAGCAATTGCTCGAAGCGCGAGTTGAGGAAGAAGATCTGGAGGTTGAAGCTCCAGCGCTGCATGTCCTTGTAGAAATCGAAGAGGTAGGGATTGTTGTCCACGGCCTCCTGCAGCTGCTCCCAGCGGTAATGCTTGGCGAGGAGCTGCGTGAGCGTGGTCTTGCCCGCTCCGATGTTGCCTGCGATGGCGATGTGCATGAGCTGAATGCAGGTTGAAGGTTGAAGTTTGGAATGATCGAGCGTCGACGCTCAACGGCTGGCGAAGTTATCCGGGGGCCGCACGGCGCAAGGGGTTGTGGAAAACTCGTTCAGCGACGTGCCGGACGGAGCGGATGAACCAGGATCCGATCGGCGAGGAGCAGGTGCACCATGCCGCGATCCACCCGCAGCTCGCGCACCTGATCGAATGGCGCATCGATGGTCAGCGGTTCAATGGAGAAGGAACGCATGTCGTAGGTCCAGGCCCCTGCCGAATCGAGGTACGTGAGCCGTCCATCGCGCACCTGGAAGCCGCGTGCGCCAAGGATGGGAAGCTGCTTCACGAAGGTGCCGAACAGATCGAACACGAGGATGCCGTGCGCGGGTGAATTCACGTAGAGCCGGCTGTCGTGCTCCTGCATGGCCACCGGCTCCGGGGCGAAGCCGAGCAGTTGATCGAGGCGGCCGGTGTTCGACATGGGCTTGAGCTGCCCGTCCACGCGGAGCAACGCCATGTCGCGCTGGTCGAAGAGCCAGAAGCAATTCTGCACGCTCATGCATGCGAGCACGGCCTGCGGGTACCCGCTGCGCGGCAGGTTGATGACATGCCCCTGGACGGCCAGCGTATTGTCCAGCACCGCGAGCTGCCCTTGCTCTCGCGCATGCACCATCGGCTTGAGCGAATAAAAGGCATCGATGGCGGAGATGCGGCCGAAGGTCTTGAGGCTGTTGCGCAGCCAGGACCGGCCCCTCGCATCGTAGAGCACGAGCTCATCGCCTCGAAGCGCGTACACGTTGCCCAGCTCATCGGTGGTGAAGGCATCGAACCGGCCTTCGACCACGTGGCCTGCCGCCACGCCCGCATCCTGCGCGAGCGCGCCCGCGGAGATCAGGATCGCGGCGGCGAACAACGGATGCTTCATGCGCCCACGGGTGCGAGGATCGATTCGAGCAGGACGCGATCGTTGCACAGCCGCGGCACCTTGTTCTGCCCGCCGAGCTTCCCGCGCTGCCGCATCCAGGCATGGAACGTGCCGCGCTCCAAGGCATGCACCACGGGACGGCGCAGGGCCATATCGCCCCGGCGCTTGGCATCGTAATCGGAGTTGAGCGCGCGCATGGTGCCATCGAGCACATCGATGAAGCGCTCGAGGTCCTCAGGACGCTGAGCGAATTCAATGGCCCATTCGTGGCCGCCGCGCGCGTCACCCTCCATGAAGATGGGCGCTGCGGTGTATTCGCTGACCTCGGCGCCCGTCGCCGCGCACGCCTCCACGATCCCGCGGTCCGCGTTGTCCACGATGAGTTCTTCGCCGAAGGCGTTGATGAAGCTCTTGGTGCGCCCGCTCACCTGGATCCGGTACGGCTTCACGCTGGTGAAGCGCACGGTGTCGCCGGGCATGTAGCGCCAGAGGCCGCCATTGGTGCTGATCACCAGCACGTAGCTCACATCGGGCTCCACCTCTTCGAGCAGCAACGTGCGCGGGTTCGCTTGCCCGAGCTCCGCCATCGGCATGAATTCGTAGAAGATGCCGTAATCGAGCATGAGCAGCATATCGTCCGAGCCGGCCCGGTCCTGCACCGCGAAGAAGCCTTCGCTGGCATTGTAGCTCTCCAGGTAGTTCAAGTGCGGATTGCGGATGAGGTCCTGGAACTGTTCGCGGTATGGCCTGAAACTGACCCCGCCGTGCATGAAGAGCTCCAGGTTCGGCCACACCTGCATGATGTCCCGTTTTCCCGTGAGCTCAAGGATCCTCCGAAGGAGCACCAGCGTCCAACTGGGCACGCCCGCCATGCAGCGCACATCCTCGCGCATGGTCTCGCGCGCCATGCGCTCGATCTTCTCCTCCCAATTCTCCATGAGCGCCGTCTCGATCACGGGCGTGCGGCGCACCTCCACCCAGAGCGGCAGGTTGCGGATGATGATGGCGCTGAGATCGCCGCTGTACGCGTCCGCGCGCAACTGCTCGATGCTGCTGCTGCCGCCGATCACCAGGCTCATGCCTTGGTACAGCTTGCTGTCCGGCCGGTGCTGGTAGTGCAAGGCGATCATGTCCTTGCCGCCCTTGTAGTGGCAATCCTCCAGCGCCTCGCGGCTCACCGGGATGTACTTGCTGCGGTCGCTTGTGGTGCCGCTGCTCTTGGCGAACCACTTCGCATCGGTGGGCCATAGCACGTTCTGCTCTCCCTTGCGCAGGCGCGACACATAAGGCTTCACGGATTCGTAATCCTGAATGGGCACGCGCGCGCGGTAATCATCGACCGTGGAGATGGAGGCGTAGTCGTGCTCGCGGCCCCATTCGGTGTACCTCGCCATGCGCAGCAGCGAATGGAACACCTCGAGCTGGGCGAGGTGCGGATTGTCGCGGAACAGCTCGATCTGCTGGAGCCGCTTCTTGATGAGGAAGCCGAAGAGTGCATTGAGGGGCATGGTCCGGCGCGCGCCTATCTTCCGCCGAAAGTAAACCCGAAGCGATGAATGATGGTGAGCCGCTCTTCAAGATGGGTGCCGTGCTCGGCGCCGATGGCACTGTTCGCTATTCGCTTCCCTTCGAGCAGCCGGTGGACCTCATGCCCTTCGTTGGACGGGAACTCACGCTGCGGGCCACCGGCGCGTTGAGCTGCGTGAGCTGCGGCAAACGGGTGAAGAAGCTCTTCCAGCACGGCTTCTGCTACCCCTGCCTGCAGAGCGCGCCGGAGGCCGCGGAGTGCATCGTGCATCCGGAGCTGTGCCGCGCGCACCTCGGCGAGGGCCGCGACCCCGATTGGGAGATCGCGCACCATGCCACGGAGCATGTGGTTTACTTGAGCCATACCGGGAACGTGAAAGTGGGCGTGACGCGCGCCACACAGGTGCCCACGCGCTGGATCGATCAGGGCGCCGTGGCCGCGCTGGTGATCGCGCGCGTGCCTTACAGGCAGCTCGCCGGCCTCATCGAAGTGGACCTGAAGCGCGTGTTCGCCGACAAGACCAATTGGCGCGCGATGCTGAAGGAGGTGCGCGCTGATCAGGATGCTCTCCGCGCCGCGCGCGCCCAAGCCATCGGAGCGCTGCGGACGGACCTGCAGGAACATCTGCTGCCCGACGAAGAACCGCTCTCCATCAACTTCCCCGTTCTGGCTTACCCGCCCAAGGTCACCAGCGTCTCATTCGAGAAGCAGCCGGAGGTGGGCGGCGTGCTGGTGGGCATCAAGGGACAGTACCTGATATGGGAGGACGGCCGTGTGGTGAACGTGCGCAACCAGAGCGGGGTGCACGTGGTGATGCAGGGTTGATCTCATGTAACCCTGACAATTCACCTGCGTTACAGCATCCGGGTTTTGGTTGGATCAGGCAACTGATCACAAAAGGGCAAGCGGGCGGTCGCCATACGGCGGCCGCCCGTGCTTGCTG
>JAEUSX010000204.1 GCA_016788405.1 Flavobacteriales bacterium | reverse complement strand
GTCGAAGCTTCCGCCCACGCTGCTGCTCATGATGTACTGGCCTGTCACAGGGTCATAGAGCACCTCGTTCTGGATGTTCTCCGGATCGCCCAGGTTCACCATGCCCCCGCTTCCGGCACCGGGTGCGACAGGATCGGTGATGGGATAAACGAGTTCCACCTCCGGCGTATCGGCCTGCAGCACGAGGCTGCCGAAGCCATGCGCGGAAGCAACGCTGGAAAGGAGCAGCGCGAAAGCCACCACGGCAGCGCGAGCTCCGAATGCAAATGGAGATTTCCAGACGGACCGTCTCACAGGTTCTTCAAGGTCAGCTTGATCAATTCTTCCAATGGCGGAGGTTCCGATCCGCGTTCGCTCAGCACGCCTTGCAGGGCCCGTTCAGCCTTCACCCGGTCCATTCCGAGCGAGACCAGCGCCGATAACGCCTCGGCCCGGACGGTATTGCCCGTGCTCATCGCACCACCGATGACGTGTGCCGAGGCGGACCCGGTGAGCTTGCCCTGCAGCTCACCGATGATCCGCTGGGCCAGCTTGGGGCCGATGCCCTTGATCCCCTTCAGCGCGCCCTCATCGCCGAGGATGATCGCCGCCCGCACGTCATCCGCGCTCCGCGCGCTGAGAATGGCAACTCCCAAGGTGGCGCTCACTCCCTGGACCTCGATCAATTTCCGGAAAAGCAGGCGCTCATCGGCACTGCGGAAACCGAACAAACGGTGCTCGCTCTGCCCGGACCGCACGTCGACGCTCACGCTGTAATGGATGAACAACCGGCACGCGCCGCGCGTTGGTAGCTGCGCAAGCACGGTTGCCGGGACGTGCACCAGATAACCGACGCCGTGGCACTCGACCACCACGTAGTCGGCCCCGATCTCCAAAAGTTCTCCGTTCAGGCTGTCGATCATCCTGTCCCTTCGCGGTCGTATGGGTTCTTACAAAGGGGGTAGAAATCGCTCGATGGTCGACGGGGTTATCCGGAAAGGGGTCCGGAATGAAGGGCCCGAAAATAGGCCAAGCCTTCGAACCAAGAGGGCGCTAACCTTGCCTTGTGGAACGTGTAGTGGTCTTCACTGGAGCCGGGGTCAGCGCCGAAAGCGGATTACGCACCTTTCGGGATGGCGATGGCCTCTGGGAACAATACCGAATCGAAGAGGTGGCTACGCCCCAGGCTTGGCATCGGAACCCCGAACTGGTCCTTCGCTTCTACGATGAACGTCGCGCCCAAGTGCTTGCGGCCCAGCCGAACGCGGCTCACCTGGCAATCGCTGCCTTGCAAGAGCGATTCGAGGTGCGTGTGATCACCCAGAACATCGACGACCTTCACGAGCGCGCTGGCAGCAAGGAGGTCATGCACCTTCATGGGGATATTCTCCTTGCCCGCAGCACCGTCGACCCCGCCTATGTCACGCCCATCAACGGGCCATCCCTTCGTTTAGGCGACTTCTGCCCGCTGGGATCCCAACTTCGTCCGCACATCGTGTGGTTCGGCGAAGAGGTGCCGCTCATTCCGGAAGCCGCTGAGGTCTTCGCCCGAGCAGACCGGGTGCTGGTGGTCGGAACTTCCTTGAATGTTTATCCTGCGGCAGGGCTTGTTCAGTGTGCGCGTCCAACAGCCACGATGGTCCTCGTTGATCCCAAGTCCGTGAACGTCAGACGGCCGGGACTACGGACCATTCAGGCACCTGCATCACAAGGCGTCCCGCAGATCGTGAGGGAATGGCTGGCTTGAACCTGTCAGCGCGCAACCACTAGCCGCCGGGTAGCCAGGAGCGCGCCATTGCGTTGGACGCTAATAAAGTAGATGCCAGGGGTCCACTCGCTCGTCGGAAGCGTGATGCGAGCCTGCTGCACGCCGATGGCCATGCGCTTCACCGCAACGCCCAACATGTCGTGCACGATCAATTGGGTTCCCGTCGCAGCCTTGTCGAGGTTGATATCAACCGTGGCATCCTGCCCGATAGCGGGGCTGGGAAACGCCTCGATCCTGGCGGTTGAGGCAGCCGCTTCTTCAATCCCGACCGCGGTCACATCGAAACGGATATCGACATAGACCGTGTCCGTGGCTTGAGCCGTGTTGTACCAGACATAGCGGTAGGTGCTCTGACCCGAAACGCCCATCGGGACGTGATAGGCGTGGAAATTGTCCAAGGTCACGCCGGGGGCCATGGGCAGCACGGCTTCCTGGCCAGCGCCCCAGAAGGGCAGAGTGCCGGAAGGTGTGGCATCGTAGCACACGCCCCAGCAGAAATAATTCTGGGTATTCGCTTGCACATTGAGCTCGTAACGCTTCACGTTCACGTTCGCCGACGTCGCACCATTCCGCGTGGCGAATAGGCTGCAGGTGAGTAGGGGAGCATCAGCCTGTCCTGAAACGGTAATCAGCTGACCATTCACCACTTGACTCTGGCTATTGGTCAAATTGATGATTTGCGCCTTCGTGTAGCCAGCGAACGCGAGAACGGCGAGAACGGAGTAGAGGTACTTGACCATGTGCGCGATTGATGTTCTGAGCCTGGATTTCAGGATCGCAGCCAAAATTACCTTCCTTCGGCCATTCCGAGCAGGCCGCTATGTGCTAATGGGTTGAAATAGGATCCCAACAGCCTTTCCATCGAGGACTGCCGCCTTCAAAAGAGAGACACCTACTTTGGCGACCCTGAAAATCCCAAGGAGAGGCGATTTCAGCCTTTACACAGAACCAACACTCAACACAGATGACGAAGACCTTACGCTTCCTTTCCATCGCAGCGGCTCTCGGCCTTGGCCTGGGTGCGAATGCACAATGCCCTACTGGCGAGACCCAGGTATCCATCAGCATCACGACCGACCAATGGGGCACTGAGACCACTTGGTCATTGACCGGTCTTGGCGGCACGCCTGTTTACGCCTCGGGCGGACCCTACACCAACCTGGGCGCTGCGGGAACCACAAACCAGCCCACCGTGAATGCCTGCGTCCCCGATGGCGCGGTCATCGTCTTCACCATCAACGATGCCTACGGTGATGGCATCTGCTGCGACTACGGCTCAGGCAACTACACTGTGACCGCTGGCGCGACGACGCTGGCGAGCAACAACAACTTCACCGGTGCTCAGGACATCGCTTACTTCATCACGGGCCCGCAGAGCGCCCTCGACCTCGGCGCGCTCAGCCTGAACATGGCCACCGTAGTGGCTCAAGGCAATCAGAGCATCACCGGCACGGTGCGCAACTTCGGCACCACGGCGATCACGGGCTTCACGATCAACTACACCGTCGATGGCGGAGCGCCCGTTTCAGCTCCCATCAGTGCAGCGGTGGCCGCAGGCGCCAGCTACAACTTCACCCATCCGACTCCATGGAGCGCGACCACGGGCAACCACGTGATCGACGTGTGGGCCAGTGCTCCGAATGGCGGCTCTGACGGCAATGCCGCCAACGACCACATCACCGCATCGGTGAACGTGGCCTCGCAGAGCGTGCAGCGCAAAGTGCTCATCGAGGAATTCACCAGCAGCACCTGCGCCCCTTGCGCGAGCTTCAACACCACCTTCGATCCACTGCTCACCAACCAGAACACCAACGGAACCGGCTCGAACATCGCTGCGGTGAAGTACCAGATGAACTGGCCCAGCCCCGGCACCGACCCGAGCTACAATCCGGATGGCGTCACCCGCCGCACGTATTATGGCGTGAGCGGCATCCCGGATGTGTTCCTGAACGGCGCTGCGGTCAATAACTCCTACGCGAACAATGCCGCGAACCTCACCGCCGAGGCGGCACTGCCTGCTTTCGTGTCCATCGATCTGACCGCCACCTACTCGGGCAACCTGCTCACGGTGAACGCCACGGTGACTCCGCATGCGAGCTTCCCTGGCACGCACAAGCTGCACATCGCCGCGGTGGAGAGCTACTCCTACACGGGTGGCACGACCTCGCAGAACCAGTTCAAGTTCGCGCAGCGCAAGATGATGCCCAATGGAAACGGCACCAACCTCACCACGCTTCAGGATGGCGTCGCGCAGACCTTCACGCAGAGCTACGCCTTCGCCGCCGGAACCCCTGCCCAGGGCAACTACAACCTGTGGGGCGCGTTGGCCAATGTGAAGATCGTGGCCTTCGTGCAGAACACGACCACCAAGCAAGTGCTTCAGGCCGCTTTCGTGTCGCAACTCGCTGTCGGCATCGATGAGGCCAATGCGCTCGATCGCCGCCTCACCCTCTTCCCGAACCCGACCGATGGGATGATGAGCTTGAGCTTCGACCTGCCGACCGCTACGAATGTGGGTTTCGTGGTCACCGATCTCGCTGGCAAGCAGGTCCTGGCCAGCAGCCGCAGCTTCGGCAGCGGCGAGCAGCGCCACGCCCTCGATCTCAGCGCGCTTACCAATGGCAGCTACCTCGTGCAAGTGAGCGCGGATGGGATGACTGCCACACGCAAAGTGACCGTGAGCCACTAGGCATGGCATGAACTGACCGAAAGGCCAGCGGTACGGCGCGATGCTTGCGCACGGCCGCTGGCCTTTCAATTTCCAACACACCCGATCAGCACATGAGAAACTCGCTCCTGACCCTGCTACTCCTCTCCGCGACCCTCTCTTCCGCGCAAGGCAAACTTCCCAACGTGATGGTGCAGAATCTCGAAGGAAAGAAGGTCGATTTCCGCACCCTGAGCAACAACGGGAAGCCGATCATCGTGAACTTCTGGGCCACCTGGTGCGCTCCATGCAAGAAGGAGCTTTCCGCCATCGCAGAGAAATATACGGACTGGCAGAGCGAGACCGGAGTGAAGCTGGTGGCCGTGAGCATCGACGATGCGCGCACCAGTGCGCGGGTGAAGCCCTACGTGAGCGGCCAGGACTGGGAGTACGAGGTGTACCTGGACCCCAACGGAGACTTGAAGCGCGCGCTCAACGTGAACAACGTGCCGCACACCTTCCTGATCAATGGAGACGGCGAGATCGTTTACCAGCACAACAACTATGAGCCCGGCGACGAGAATGAGCTTTACCGCAAAGTGAAGGAGCTATCTGGAAAGAAGTGACCTTCGCCGCATGCGCATGAGTTCCACGCGCGGTCCGCTGGTCGCGGCCGCCATCTTCATCGTCAGAGTCGTGGCGGGCCAGCAGCAGGCCCCTCCCCAAGGTCAACTGCACGGGAATTTCAGCACGGACGCCCAGTACTACAACGAGGACGACGACATCGGCGCCATCGTGCCACGGCAGCGGCTGGCCTACAACGCGTGGATGAACCTGATCTACACCAGCGGCCCTTTTGAAGCCGGCGCGCGACTGGAGAGCTACGAGCCGGCTTTGGCGGGCTACCCGGCAGGTCAGGCGTACAAGGGCTCCGGCCTGGGATACCGTTATGCCAAATACAGGCTCAGCGACCTGGAAGTCACCGCTGGGAATTTCTTCGAGCAGTTCGGCCAAGGCATGGTGCTGCGCGCCTACGAAGAGCGCTACCTCGGCGTGGACAACGCCCTGGATGGCGTCAGGGTGAAGTACAAGCCGTTCCGCGGCGTGTACCTGAAAGCGCTGGCGGGAAGGCAACGCTTCGGATTCGATAATGGTGCCGTGAAGGGCGCTGGCTTGGTCCGCGGCGCCGATGCTGAGATCAACCTGGCGGAGCTGCTGGACAGCACGTGGACCTGCGCGGGCAACTTCATCATCGGCGGGAGCTTCGTGAGCAAGTACCAGGAGGACCGTGACCCCTTGTTGGAACTTCCGGAGAATGTCGGCGCCTGGGCGCTTCGACTCAACTACACGTCGCCTCGCTGGGACGTCTATGCCGAATATGCCTACAAGATCAACGACCCGAATGGCAAGAACGGCTTCATCTACAAGCCCGGCGAAGCGCTGATGATCAATGCCACTTACGCATCGAAAGGCTTCGGCGCCACCATTGGCGCGCACAGTTTCGACAACATGTTCTACCAGAGCGATCGTGCTTCGCCCACGCCCTTCGACCTGAACATCAATTTCCTGCCTCCGCTTGCCAAGCAGCACACCTATAACCTGCCGGCTACGCTGTACCCCTACGCCACGCAGCCCAATGGCGAAGTGGCCGCGCAAGGCGAGGTCTTCTACAAGTTCAAGAAGGGGAGCGCGCTGGGCGGGAAGTACGGAACCAAGCTCGCGGTGAATGCAAGCGTGGCCTACGCGCTCGATACCACGCGTCTCGGCGCTGCGGATGACACCACGCGACGCTTGGGCTACACCAGCACGATCTTCGGGATGGGCGAAAGGCGCTATTTCCAGGACATCAACGTGGAGCTGCGCAAGAAGCTCTCGCCCACGTGGGAGCTGGCGCTCACCTACCTCAACCTCGCTTACGACATCGACATCATCCAAGGCAAGCCAGGCAAGCCGGTGGTGTACGCGGACATCGTGATACTCGAGGGCCTGCACAACTTCACCGATCGCACTTCGCTGCGCTTCGAGCTGCAGCACTTGAGCACCAAGCAGAATCAAGGCAATTGGGCCACCGCGCTGGCTGAGCTCACGTTCAGCCCCCATTGGTTCATCGCGGCGATGGACCAGTACAACTACGTAGGCAACGCTGAATTGGAGGCCGAGGGCCAGGAACAGTTGCATTACCCCATCGGGTCCGTGGGCTACATACGCGGCGGCAACCGTTTCCAGGTGAATTACGGCCGCCAGCGCGCGGGCATCTTCTGCGTGGGAGGGGTCTGCCGCCAGGTGCCCGCCGCCAATGGATTGACGATCTCCATCACCAGCACCTTCTGACCATGCGCGCCTTCCACTTCGTCCTATTGGCTGGTATCGCCGCCCTGACCGGTTGCGACATCGTTGAGAATCCGGTGCCGAGCGGGCAGCAGAATGGCGGAACCGGCGCAACCGTGAAGCGCCGGGCCTTGCTCGAGGAATTCACCGGCCATCATTGCAACAACTGCCCAGCAGCGCATGCCGTGGCGGCTCAACTCGATGATCTCTATGACGAGAAGCTGATCCTCGTGAGCCTTCACGCTGCCGCGAATTTCAATTCGAGCTTCATTGCGCCGCAGAGCAACCCGGATGGCAGTTATGCCACGGACTTCCGCACGACTGAGGGCCAGGCCTACGCCACCAACTATTCCGTGACCTTCCTGCCCTCCGGGATGGTGAATCGAACACCGTTCGATAACTCGACCGTGCTCTCCAGCGCCAATTGGGCCAGCGCCGTGGATGCCGTGGTGAACGAGGACGCCAAAGCGGATGTCTGGATCAGCGATCTGGTGCATGACGCAGGAGCGAATACCGTGAGCGCTACAGTGAAGGTGGCGGTGCTGGCGGATATCGCCGGCGAGCACAAGCTCACGGTCTACCTTACTGAGGACCATGTCATTGACTGGCAATACAATTCGCTCGCGGCGGACCCCGATGTGCCGAACTACGACCACCGCCATGTGTTCCGGAAGACCTTGGATGGGACTTGGGGCCGCATCGCCATTCCGGCATCTGCGGGCGTCGGAGACACCTTGGAATTCGATTACACCGATGTTCCCATGGACCCGGCCTGGAACTCAGCGAATTGCGAACTGGTGGCCTACCTCTACGAGGCGGCTTCGAATCAGGTGCTTCAGGCTGCCGAGCGGAAATTCCAGCCTTAGCGATTCCTGTGGGGCTGCCGCATACCAGCGGTGGCCATCTCCCGTTTGATCTAACCACCGGATGCACCGTCTGTGGAAAACCGGGGCTCCGCGCAGACCCTTTCCAGCAGCCAAGAGCATACCTTCAGCCTCGCTAAACCCGAACCGTGATGATGGATCAAGGAAGGAAGATGATGGAGTTCAGCAAACAGGTGCTTCAGAAGGTCAGTTTCGACCCGCGCCTATTCAGGAAGGAATTGATCAAGGCCCGCCGTTGGGTAGGGCAGAGCGATCAGCTTGTGCTGAAGGCCTGGTGTCTTGCCACCTTCGGCCATTTGTACAAAGACGTGATCCTGGAGGTGTTCCAAAGCACCATGCGCAGCTGAGCTCGGTTGGGGGTGGATTCGCCCTGAATGAGGCTATCACAGCAGCTGGCTGAGCTTAAGCGCCAGAGCGCAGGAAGCGCAACGTGCGTTGCAGGCCTGCGAACTTGGCCCGTTTCACCGCGCTGCCTTCGAACAGCCTGTCGAAGACCACCTCCGTCATGCCGTGCCATTCATCGGCTGTGAGCGCGAGCAATTCCGGTTTGGGGGCGAATTCGGGCTCCGCATGCGGCGTGGCGAAACGGTTCCACGGGCAGACCTGCTGGCATACGTCGCAGCCGAATGCCCATCCATCCATCTTGCCCGCGAACTCCTGGGGGATCGAGTTCTTCAGTTCGATGGTGAGGTAGCTGATGCAGCGGCTGCCATCAACGCCATAAGGCGTGATCGCATCCGTTGGGCACGCATCCACGCAGCGCCGGCAGGTTCCGCAGTGGTCCATCGCGGGCGCATCGGGCTCGAGTTCCAGATCGGTGATCAACTCGCAGAGGAAGAACCAGGATCCCGCTCCCTGACGGATGATGTTGGCATGCTTGCCGATCCAACCTACGCCTGCGCGCTGGGCCCACGCC
>JAEUSX010000117.1 GCA_016788405.1 Flavobacteriales bacterium | reverse complement strand
TCGCTCAATCGCGGCAAATACCTGCACGACGAGGAGCTCGAGGCCGCCGCCACCGATCTCTGCATCGGGGCGGCCTGCTACCCGGAGAAGCATCCGGAAGCGCTCAACCTCAACGTGGACATCGCCTATCTGAAACAGAAGGTGGATGCTGGAGCAGAGTATCTGGTCACACAGATGTTCTTCGATAACGCCAAGTACTTCTCCTTCGTGGACCAGTGCCGAGAGGCAGGCATCATGGTGCCCATCATCCCGGGTCTGAAGCCCATCACCACGCTCAAGCACATCGCCTTCCTGCCCAAGACCTTCCGTGTGGACCTGCCTGATGCGTTCGCTCAGGAGCTGATGAAGTGCCGGAGCGACCTGGAAGTGAAACGCCTCGGCATCGAATGGTGCATCGGCCAGGCGAAGGAGCTCGTGGCCCGCAAGGCCCCGAGCCTGCACTTCTACACCATGGGACGAAGCGAGGCCGTGCGCGCCGTCGCTGCCGCGGTGCTCTGAGCCGCGAACGACCTTATCTTGGCGCTATGCGCGCATCCTTGATCCTACTCCTCACGGCGGCATGCGGCGCGGCGCATGCGCAGATTTGCTTCGATCCGCATGGCATTGAACGACTTGCCGGTGACGAACAGCGAGCGCGCGGCAGCATGCTTCGCGCATCGCGCGGAGCGCCATCACGCGGATTCGACATGCGGCATCATCTGCTCGACCTTTCTGTGGACCCTTCCATCCGCGCCATCAGCGGTACGGTAACGCATCGCATCGCCGCGACGCAGGATCTAGGTCAGGTGGTGCTCGACCTAGCCAACGAGATCACGGTGAGCTCGATTCTCATCGATGAGCAGCCCGCTGTTTTCGCCCATGCCAACGATTCGCTCGTCGTTGAGCTATCACCGCAGCTTCCTGAAGGCGAAGAAGCATCCATCGCGGTTACGTACAGTGGCGTGCCGCCCGAGACCGGCTTCGGATCATTCGTGCAGGACGAGCACGAAGGCGCGCCAATCCTTTGGACCCTGAGCGAGCCCTATGGCGCCCGGGATTGGTGGCCCTGCAAGCACGACCTCAACGACAAAGCTGATTCGTTGGATGTGATCATCACAACGGTCTCCGGGAACCGTGCGGCCAGCAATGGCTTACTGATCGCCGAGGACGATCTCGGCAACGGCACCGTCCGCTTCCATTGGAGGCACCGCCACCCGATCAATCACTACCTGGTCGCCTTCGCGGTCACGAACTATACGGTGTACAGCGATGTGGTCCCGCTCGCTAGCGGAGATGTGGAGGTGCTGAACTACGTATTCCCGGAGAATCTCGCCGACGCGCAAGGCGGCACCGTGAACAGCATCTCGCAGATGCAGCTTTACAGTGACCTCTTCGGCGAGTACCCCTTCGCCGATGAGAAGTACGGCCACGCCCAATTCGCGTGGGGCGGCGGCATGGAGCACCAGACCATGAGCTTCATGGGGGGCTTCCACTACGAACTGGTGGCGCACGAGCTCGCGCATCAGTGGTTCGGGGACCTTGTGACGTGCGCGAGCTGGGAGGACCTCTGGCTCAACGAGGGATTCGCCACCTACCTCAGCGGGCTCTGTTACGAGTTCCTCGCTCCGCAGTACTGGATGCCGTTCAAGAGCGGCCGCCGTGGGCATATCACCTCACAGCCCGGCGGCAGCGTGCTGGTCACTGATACCACGAGCATTCCGAGGTTGTTCGATTCGCGCCTCACCTATGCCAAGGGCGCATACGTGCTGCACATGCTCCGATGGGTCTGCGGGGATGACGCCTTCTTCGAGGGCGTGAACAACTACCTCAATGACCCGGAGATCCGGAACCGCAGCGCGCTCACCTCGCAGCTGATCGCACATCTGGAGACGGCTGCTGGGATCAGTTTGTCGGAATTCATGGAGGACTGGTACGTGGGCGAAGGGTTCCCCACCTATCAGCTCGTTTGGACCCAGGACATCAATGGGCAAGTGAACGCGATGCTGGAGCAGACCACATCACACCCGAGCATTGATTTCTTCGAGATGCCCGTCCCGATCCGCTTCGAGGCCGATGGACAGATGGAGACTGTGATCCTTGACCACGCCTTCAGCGGGCAGACGTTCTCGTTCCCGCTTCCGTTCCAGGCCAGCGCAGCTCAACTCGACCCGGAGCTTTGGATCGTGAGCGGCCAGAACCTTGTGCTCAAGGTGCCGATGGCAGCCTTCAATGATCGCGAATCGCCGTTGCTCTATCCGAATCCGGCGTCCGCTGATGCGTGGATGCACGTGGGCACCCGCATCAACGGCAATGTTGACCTGGAGGTCATTGACGCGCTTGGAAGAGTGGTGCTCCAACGAAACGCCACGGTCGAGGGCATGCGCGTGCCCGTGCCAAGCGCCATGCTGGCATCAGGCACTTACACCGTGCGCCTCTTGGCCGAGAATGGGCTGCGCATCGAGCTTCGCTTGGTGAAATCCTGAATCGGCTGCTCAGCCCCGCTCGCCCGGTTCGGCGACGGTGACCTCCGGACCGGCGCCCTGAGGCTCGGGTTCGATCGCGCGCACGTGCTTGATGCGACGCTGGGCGATGATGAAGAGCGCGATGCCAACCGTGATGGAGGCATCAGCGATGTTGAAGACCGGTTGGAAGAACTCGAAGTAATCGCCACCGACCCACGGCATCCAAGCCGGCAGGCTCCCTCGCCAGACCGGGAAATGGAACATGTCGACCACCGCGCCGTGAAAGAGCCCGGCGTATCCGCCTTCCGCTGGCAGGAGCTTCGCGACCTCGTACGGCGTACTGGCGCTGAACAGCATGCCGTAGAACGTGCTGTCGATGATGTTCCCCAGCGCGCCAGCGAGCACCAGCGCCACGCTCACCACCTGCAAGCGCGATGCATGATGGGCCACCATCCGGCGCAATGCGAATCCGATTGCGACCACCGCGATGATGCGAAGCCAGGTCAGCGCGAGCTTGCCGTACTCGCCGCCGAGCTTCATGCCGAAGGCCATGCCCTCGTTCTCGATGAAGTGCAGATAGTACCAGCCGTTGGGGTCCTCGGGCACATGCTGGCCAATGGTGAATGTGAGCTTCACCCACACCTTCAGTGCCTGATCGGCAAGCAGCACGAACAGGATGATGGCGACGACGCGCTTCAAGGGATGACGGATGCGTGCGGAGGGCCTAGTTGCCCATTTGCTGCTTGGCCTCGATGCTCAAGGTGGCATGCGGAACCAGGCGCAGGCGCTCCTTGCTGATCAAGCGCCCCGTGACGCGGCAGATGCCGTAGGTCTTGTTGCGTATGCGCAGGAGCGCGTCCTCCAAGTGCTTGATGAACTTCTCCTGGCGGCCCGCCAACTGCGCCGTCTCCTCTCGGCTCAACGTCTCGCTGCCATCCTCGATCATCTTGAAGGAGGGACTAGTGTCGTCCGTGCCGTTGTTGTCGGTGTTGGCCAAGGTCTGTTTCAGCAAGTCGTAGTCGCGGCGGGCTTCATCCAGCTTATGCATGATGATCTCCTTGAACTCATCGAGTTCGTCGTCGCTATATCGGGCCTTGTCAGCGCTCTCGAGTGTGCTCACCTGCTTCTTCACAACGGGCGGGGCAACAGGGCGCATGGGGGCGCTCACCTGCGTCACAAGTGGTTGGGCGGGCGCCTTCGGTTCCTTCGCTTCCTTCTTCGATTCCTTCTTCACGGGTTTCGGTGTGGCCACGGGGGCCGGTTTAGCGCTGGGTTTTGCCGCAACAGGTGCGGGTTTGGGCGCAGTCTCCGTCTTAACGGCCGGTTTCACTGCCGCTTTCGGTTGCGGCTTGGCGGCGGGTTTTTGTGCGGGCTTCGCTGCTTTTACAGGGGCTTTGGCAACTGGTTTCGCAGCAGCCTTGGCGACCGGCTTCTTCGGTGCAGGTTTGGCGGCGGATTTCTTGGCTGCCGGCTTAGCAGCAGGCTTCGCCTTGGCCTTGGGCTTCGCGACGGGCTTGCTGGCCTTCGCGGGCTTGGCAGCAGGCTTCTTCGCGGCAGGCTTCGCAGCCTTTTTGGCTACGGGCTTGGCCGGCTTCTTCGCGGGTTTCTTGGCCATGACGAAAGGGGTTCGTTAAAAGGTCCGCAAATATAGACGGGCACCCCTCTCAATTGGCCGACCGCTCTAGGCTGAGCGCGCAGCGCAGCACATCGTCGATCTCCACCTCATGCACGCTCGGGCCGCCTTCCGGGAAAGCAGTCACAAGCACTTGGTCTTCAGGCGTTACAGAAAGCGTCTCTGCCAGGATGTACGTGGCATGGAGGCGCACGGCCTGGGCCACGCGGCCATCGGTTCCGGGCTGGATGTGCAGCCGCACGCGATCCGTGACCTCGAAGCCGCTCTCCTTGCGCAGGGTCTGGATGCGGCTCACCAGCTCGCGAGCGATTCCCTCTTGGACCAGCTCATCGGTGAGGGTGATGTCCAGGGCCACGGTGAGCGCACCATCGCTGGCCACGCTCAGGCCTGGGACGTTCTCCGCTGCAATCTCCACGTCGTCGCGCAACACCTCAATCTCCTGGCCCTCCACGCTCAGCTTCATGCTGCCACTTGCTTCCAATTCAGCGATTTGCGCCTGGTCGAATGCCGTGATCGCAGCGGCCACGCTCTTCATCAATTTGCCCATTCGCGCGCCCAGCTTTGGGAAGATGGGCTTGATCTTCTTGGTGAGCTTGCTCTCGCTTGCGTCAAGGATTACGAGTTCCTTCACGTTCACTTCGCTCAGCACAAGTTCACGGATGGCCTCAAGACGCGCACGCATCGCCGCACCGGTCACGGGCACCAGCATTTTCTGCAAGGGCTGGCGCACGCGGTGCCCTTCCTTCTTGCGGATGCTGAGCACGAGCGACGTGAGTTTCTGCGCGAGGGCGGTGCGTTGCTCAAGCTCGGTGTCGATGAGCGACTCGTCGTGCTTCGGCCAATCGCTCAAATGCACACTTGTGCCCCTCACGTCGCGATACAAACGGTCGCTGAAGAATGGCGAGATCGGCGCGCTGAGCATCGCGATCACTTCCAGGCAGCGCTGCAGCGTTCGGAAGGCGGCATTCTTGTCGGAGCCGAGCTCGCCTTTCCAGAAACGGCGGCGGTTCAAGCGCACGTACCAGTTGCTGAGGTCCTCCACTACGAAGTCCTGGATGGCGCGCGCGGCGATGGTGGGCTCGTAGTCGGCGTAGCTCGCATCAGCCAGCTTCAGCACGCTGTTGAGGCGCGACAGGATCCAGCGATCGCTCTCGGTGAGCGTGGCTTCACCGGTGCCGTCGAAGCCATCGATGTTCGCGTAGAGCGCGAAGAAGTTGTAGGTGTTGAACAGCGCGCGAAAGAATTTTCGCTGCACTTCTGTGATGCCTTCTGCATCGAACTTCAGGTTGTCCCACGGCGAGGCGTTGCTGATCATGTACCAGCGCACGGC
>JAEUSX010000187.1 GCA_016788405.1 Flavobacteriales bacterium | reverse complement strand
AGCTATCTGTGGAGCACAGGCAGCAACGCGAGTTCCATCACCGTGAGCACCACGGGCCAGGTGTGGGTGCAGATCACCGAAGGCGCGTGCGTGGGCAGCGATACAGTGAACGTGCTCGTGCAACCCGTGCCCGATGCGCAGTTGCCGGTGGATCAAACGCTGTGCGATGGGGAGAGCCTGCTGCTCGATGCCCAATGGCCGGGCGCGACGTATCAATGGAGCACCGGTGCCACGACGCCGAGCATCACGGTGACGTCCGCGGGCACCTACGACGTGGTGGTGGACCTGAACGGCTGCACCGATACCGATGCCATCAACGTGAGCTTCACCACGCCGCAATCCTTCGACCTCGGCGCGGATCAGGTCCTGTGCGCCGGTGAGCAGGCCACGTTCAGCCCCGGCGTCATCGGCGGCAGCTACCTCTGGAACAATGGCAGCACCGCCAGTTCGTTGACGGCTTCGACGACCAGCCAGGTGTGGGTGCAGATCACCGAAGGCGCTTGCGTGACGAGCGATACGGTGGACGTGCTGGTGGTGGACCCCGGCGCGATCGACCTCGGCGATGCCATCACCGTGTGCGAAGGCGAGACCGTGGCACTGGATGCCACCCTGCCCAACGCCACTTACGCCTGGAGCACGGGCGAGACGACCCCCGTGATCAACGTCGACAGCGATGGCACCTACAGTGTGACGGCCTCGGTTGGAGCATGCACCGCGACCGATGAGGTGCTCGTGAGCTTCATCCCGTTGCCTGCGGTGGACATCGGACCGGATCAGACCATCTGCCCCGACGGCACCGCCACGTTCGATGCTACGACGCCTGGGGCCACCTACCTATGGCAGGATGGAAGCACCAACGCCACCTATTCCACTGGCACGGCCGAAGCGGTGAGCGTGGAGGTCACCGTGCTCGGTTGCGCCACCACGGATGGCGCGAGCGTGATCGCGCTGCCCGCGCCGGTGGCCGACCTGGGCAATGACACCACGATCTGCGATGGCACCAGCCTCTTGCTGAGCGCTGCTCAGCCCAACGCCACCTACGGCTGGAGCACCGGGAGCGCGTCAGCGACCATCAGCGTGACCACGGCAGGCACGTACGGCGTCACCGTGGACCTGAATGGCTGCCTGGCCAGCGATGCGATCACGGTCTCGGTCTTCGATCCGGCAGACCTCGATCTCGGCCCGGACCTCACGCTCTGCCCCGGCGAAAGCGTGGCGCTGTCGGCATCCATGGACGGCGAATTCCTGTGGAGCACGGGGTCGGCTGCGAATGCGATCACCGTGAGCAGCACAGGGACGTATTGGCTCAACGTGAGCCAGGCCGCATGCATCGCCACCGACACCGTGAACGTGTACGTCGTGCCGTTGATCGCGCCCGATCTGGGGTCGAGCATCCATCTGTGCGAGGGCGATAGCGCGGTGGTCGGCGTGGTGCCCGGCGGCGCCGAGGTGGCTTGGAGCACGGGCTCGACATCGGATTCGATCACCGTGACCAGCAGCGGCACCTACAGCGTGGAGCTGAGCCTGATGGGCTGCATCGCGACGGATGCGGTGGTTGTGAGCGTGACGGAATGGACCTACTCGCTCTCGCTGGGCGACGACAGCACCTTCTGCCCGAATGAGCCATTGATCCTGAACACCGGCCTCGAGGGCGCCACGCATCTGTGGAGCACGGGCAGTGACGCGCCAATGATCGAAGTGATGACGCCGGGCACGTACAGCGTGCACGTCACGGGCGAATGCATCGATGCGGAAGCGCGCATCACGGTGAGCGAGGGCCTGTGCGGGCCGTACATCCATGTGCCGAACACCGTTACGCCGAACAACGATGGCAACAACGATGTCTTCGGCGCCGTGTATTACGGGCCGTTGCGCGACTACACGATGGACATCTTCAACCGCTGGGGCCAGCGCATCGCCAGCCTCGATCATCCGGACAAGGCCTGGGATTGCACCTTCGATGGTCAGCCCGTGCCCGATGGCGTGTACATCTGGAAGATCCGTTACCGCGCCCGCGCGGAGGATGGGGCGAAGGCCGAGGAGCTCATCGGCCACGTGAACGTGCTGCGCTGATTCACGGCGCTTCCTGCCCTTCCTCCTTCCAGATCACGCGTCCATCGCTCAGGCGCACGTAGCCCAGCTTGCCGTCGCGCTCCACCTGCGCGAGTTCCGGGCGCACCAGCTTCACCTCATCGTACTGAAGCGCGAGCACCAGCCTCCCTGTTCCATCGATGGCACCGGTTCCTGACTCGCCCGTGGCCAGCCATAGGCCGTGGCCGGCGGAAGCCAGCGCGCGGTACCGCGGCGGCACGCTCTCCTTGCCGGTGCTGTCGATCAATCCGAACTGATCACCCATGCGCACGCGCGCATGACCGTCGATCATCTCGAACGCCTGATCGTACCGGTTGTCGATCACCAGCGAACCGCGCCGATCGGCGTAGCCCCACTTCGCCTTCTTGCGCACGGGCACCAGCGCGCCGGTGGCGGGCCCGATGTCCGCATAGCCGCATGCCAGCACCCGCTCGTTGCGCGCATTGATCAGGCACCGCTTGCCGGCCAATTGCACCTCGGCCAGGCCCGCATTGAAATCGCCCCAGCCGGCGACGTCGTCGGTGGCCTCGTACTCCAAGGGGATGCGCATGCGCCCTCGTTGATCGATGTACCCGCATCGCTTCGCTTCAACCACGAGAGCGAGGCTGTCCCGGAAGGGCCCGATGTGCTCGTACCGCGCTTCCACGACCAGCTCGCCGAACCCATTGGCGAGGCCCACGCGACCATCCTCGCGCACACGGCTCACGCCGGTCTCGAATCCCTCCACCCAATCGTAACGCGCTGGGAGCACCACGTTCCCTTTCGCATCGATGGCTCCGAAATGCCCGTCGGACTCGACCACGGCCAACCCGTTGCGGAACGTGCTAGCCGATGCGTAGGTGAACGGGATCACTTCCTCCCCGCGCGGGTTGATGTAACCGTACAGGCCGTTGCGCCCGGCATAGGCCAGGCCCTGGCTGAACTCACCCACGTCATCGAACAGCATCGGCACCACCATGTCCCCATTCCGGTCCACGGCGCCGAAGAGGCCATCGCGCTCCACGGTGCTGGTGCCCTCAGCCGCATCCGCCACTTCATCGAACTCGATCGGCACCACGACGCGGCCGCTCCGGTTGATGGTGCCCGCTCTTCCATCCTTGCCCACCAGCGCCTGCCCTCCCACGAATGGCTCGGCCCACTCGAACTGCGCCTTGATGCGCTCGTTGCCTTCCTCATCGATGTAGCCCCAAAGGCTGTCGCGACGGAACGGCAGCAGGAACAGGCTGGCGGTGTTGTAGTCCTCCACCAGTTCCTCCACGAACGGATAGTCCGGGAACTCCTGAAGGAATCGCGTGATCGAGGCGGTGCTGAGATCCCGTGTGCTCTGCTGGTACAGGGCCCGCCAGGCATCGTCCACCTTGTGGTTCCGCGGGTTGTCGCGGATGAACGCCGCGTACTCGGGAACGCTGCGACCGGGCGTGCTGAGGCGGTACACCTGCTCTTCGGCCTGGTGGACCCAGGGGTTCTCCGGATGATCGGCGATGAAGCGCTTGAAGGCATCGATCGTACCCGCTGCGGTGGATTCGCGGAACACCGCTTCGTTCCATCGGCTGCGCGCCTCGAACACCTCGCGGGCTTTGGGATAACGCTGCACGAACGCCTCGTAACCGGCAGCGGTGTTCGCTTCGCGCGCCTCGAGGAAGGCCAGGCGGTCGCGGATCCGCGTGGCCTCCTCCTCGAACGGGCTTTGGACGTACGCGTTGATGTAGCGATCGTACGCGGCGATGGTGTTGGCGCTCTTGGCGCGCTCCCACCCCAGGCGGAACGCGTGCGTGCGCTGCGCATCGATGGCCGCGTGATCCACACCGACCTTCCCGATGCGCGCGCGCTCCTTGTCCGCCGCCAGGGTGAACGCGGCATCCGCGCGGAGGATGAACGCGTGGCACGAATCCTCGTTGTAGAAGGGGTTGTTGGCCCGGCCGCTGATCACGCTGAGGCCGTACCACGCCGCAGCGGGATGACGCTTGACCTGCTGCCTGAAGTGCTTGCGCGCCAGGAAGTAGTCGTGCACCTCCAGCGCCGCGAAGGCCTTCTGCAACCTGCTCTTGAACGGCTGCCCGGCCGACCCCATGGCGGAGAGCGCGATGCAGCAGGAAGCGAGCAAGGTCCACGCGCGGTGCCGGTACGGGAGCATGGCGCAAAGCTACCGGCGACCCTTCGCGGCCTTCGCCACCTTTGCGCGCCACGATCGACCACCTTCTGTTGATGGACCACGATACCTCCCGCCTCGAACGGCTCCTGACGCCGCGGAATGCGCGCATGGCGCTGGCGGCGCTGGCGGTCATCACGGCTTTCTTCCTGTACGCCCTGCGCGAGGTGCGCATGGATTACGATTTCGAGAAGTTCTTCCCGAACGACGATCCCGAGCTGGACCTCTACCTGCAGCATCGTGAGAGCCTCGGGCACGACAATGATTTCCTCCTCTTCGGCATCGAGCGCTCCGAGGGCGTCTTCCACGGTCCGCTGCTCACCAAGGTCGATTCGCTCGCCGCCCGGCTATCGCGGCTGCCCCGCGTGGAGCGCGTGCTCTCCCCCACGCGCCTCACGGAGCCGGTGATCACGCCCTTCGGCGCCTTCGAGGCGCCCATCCTCCGCTTCAGCGCCGACTCGCTCCTCGCCATCGACTCGGCGCGCATCTGGCGCGACCCGCGCATCAGGGACTTCTTCTTCAACGACGAAGCCACCGCGATGCTGATCGCGCTGAACGCCGAGCCCAACCTCAGCAAGGCCCGTTGCGATTCGCTCCTCGCCGATGTGCGCGCGACGCTGGCTGGTCTTGGCATGGACGAGGTCCGCCTGGTAGGCCGCATCGTCGGGCAAGACCACTACATCCGCACCATGGTGCGCGAGACCTTGTTCTTCATCACCGCCTCGGTCGCGCTGCTCGCGATCTTCCTCTGGTTCGGCTTCCGCAGCGCGTACGGCGTGTGGGTGCCCATCGCGGTCGTGGGGCTCGCCATCCTCTGGCAGGTCGGCGCCATGACCCTCATCGGCAAGCCCCTGGGAATATTGACCATGCTGCTGCCCACCA
>JAEUSX010000106.1 GCA_016788405.1 Flavobacteriales bacterium | reverse complement strand
TCCATCAGCGGCTGGCCGTTGGTGTCCTGGATGAAGCGCATGCCGCGCGCGGTGAGGTCGTCGTTCACCGCGGGGTTGTGGATCATCTGGCTCAGCAGGAAGATCCGCTTGCCGGGATTCTCCTCGAGCGCCTTATAGCTGATCTCGATCGCGTTCTCCACGCCGTAGCAGAAGCCGAAGTGCCGCGCGAAGACGAAGCGCAAGGCGCCGAGGTCGAGCACGGTGGGGCTCAGGTCCTTCTTCTTCGGGTCCCGTGACTTGCGCCAGGCCTTCAACCGGCCCACGAGCGGGCTGCGGTAGTGCGTGGGGATGTCGAAGCTGCGCATGTGTTTCATCCCGCGCTTAGCGGGGCGATGCCAGAGCGGTCGCGGAGAACGCCAAAGGTACCGTGGTGGTTCGAGCCTGTCAGAGGCTCAATCCTCCATCACCAATTTGCCCTTGTGCTCTTGCCGCAATTTGCCGTGGAAGAACCAATCGATCAGGCCATAGTGCACGCCACGCATCTTACCCGTGCGGTGCTGGCCGAGGACGCCGCGCCGGCCAGCGAGCTTCTGCAAGGTGCGCGTGAGACGTGTCTCCACCTCAGCGCCTTTCATCTTCGGGTGCTCTCGCTTCGCCCAGGCCTTGGTGATGGTCAGCAGGTCCTGCTTGGTGAGCAGCCGGTCAGAGCCCTTCACGGCGCCGGCGATCATCCGGTCCCACTCGTTGAGGCGGTAGCCGCCCACCACTGTGCGCTTCTTCTTTCGACCGGGCTTGCGGCGATAGGCGCGCTTCGCCCCGCTGCCGGGCGGTCGGCCAGGTCCGCGCTTGGACTCGATGCCGGTCGTTGCGTCATCGGCGGCTTCCTTCGTGGTGCGGAGCTTCTTGAGCTCCGCGATGGCATCGCGCACGCGGGTCAACTTGTACATGAGCAGGCGGCGCTCGCCGAAGAGCTCGCCTAGCAGGCGGTCCAGCTCTTCCTTCTTCAGTCGTTCTCTTGCCATGGGTATAGGGATGTTGATGCTTGAGGAGCGCGGCGAAGCTATCAGCGTACGCGATGCGCGGGCCGCTCAACGCACCAGGATGCGCGCGCCTCCGGAATTGGGCCCCAGCGCACCGAAGACAAGCGCCTCCTGGCCATGGCGCGCGCAGATGGCAGCCACCTCATTCACCTCCTCGGCAAGCGCTGCGATCAGCAATCCACCGCTGGTCTGCGGATCGCTCAGGAGCATCATGCGCTCCATGCTTGAGGCGCCTTCCACCTTCTCCGCGTACGCCTTCCAATTGCGGAAGGAGCCATCGGGATAGGCGCCCAGCTCCAGGTAGGTCCGTGCTTCGGGGATCACGGGCACGCGGTCGAAATCGATCTCCGCGCCGAGGCCGCTGCCTTCGCACACCTCGAGCAAGTGGCCGAGCAAGCCGAAGCCGGTGACATCCGTGAGGGCATGCACGCACGGCATCGCGCCGAGCGCCGCGCCTGCTTTGTTCAATTGAGCCATGATGCGCGTGCCGATGCCCGCGTGCTCCGGCTTGAGGCTGCCGCGCTTCATGGCGGTGGCCAGGATGCCGAGGCCGATGGGCTTGGTGAGCAGCAGCACGTCGCCGGCGCGCGCGGTGTCGTTGCGCTTGATGTGCGCGACAGGCGCTTCCCCCGTCACCGCCAAACCGAAGAAAGGCTCGGGCGCATCGATGCTGTGCCCGCCGGCGAGGACGATGCCCGCTTCGTGGCATGCGGCGCGGCCACCATCGAGCACGCGCGCGGCGAGCTCTGCAGGGAGCTTCTCCACCGGCCATCCCAGCACGGCGATGGCGAGCAGCGGCGTTCCGCCCATGGCGTACACATCGCTCAGGGCATTGGTGGCGGCGATGCGGCCGAAGTCGTATGCGTCATCGACGATAGGCGAGAAGAAATCGGTGGTGCTGATGAGTGCACGCCCGTTGCCGAGGTCGTACACCGCGGCGTCGTCCTTGGTGCCGTAACCCACTAGGAGGCGCGGGTCGGCGAACGACGTCATCTCGCTCTTCAGCACCTGCTCCAGCACCGCGGGCGCGATCTTGCATCCGCAGCCCGCGCCGTGGCTGTACTGGGTAAGGCGGATGGGTTCAGCGGGCATCGGTGATAGCGCTCAATCGCTCAGCGAGGCCGCGAAGGTCGTGCGCGGAAGCGGGGAGCCTCAGCACGCGCGCAGGATCTCGTTGCGAGGTGCCATGCGCGTACGCCTTGTCGTAGTACGTGAGCGTGATGATGGCGACAGTGCGCAGGTCGCCGGCCTCGAGCGCTTGGAGCGCGGCCTTGCAGTGCTGGGGTCCAATGCGTTTCTCGATCCGTTTGACCGCCTCCCCCAATTCCTTCGGGTCGAATCGGCCATAGTCCTGCACCAATCGATCGGCCCGCTCGGCCTGGGGCATATCGGCGAAATAGAGGGTGGCCGCGCGCATCCGGTCGAAGAAGGCTTGCGGGATCTTGCAGCGCCCGATGAGCAGGCTCTCGTCCTCCACCCAGAGCGGTGCCTTCGGATCCACGCCCTGCACGGCGTTCCACAGCAGGTTCTCGAAATGCTCGGTGGTGGGCTGCGGCGCTTCGCCCAGCGCGCCGAAGGATGAGCCCTTGTGATGCGCGAGCGCTTCGAGGTCGATGACCTGGGCGCCGAGACGGCGCAAGTGGCCGAGCGTCTCGGTCTTCCCTGTGCCCGTGTATCCGCCGAGCACGCGCAGATCCAGTGGCGCGCCGAACGAGGCGAGGACATGGTTGCGGAACGCCTTGTACCCGCCGCGCAACGTGATCACGTCGGCGAAGCCCGCCTTGTCCAGCAGCCAGGCCACGCTGCCACTGCGTTCTCCGCCGCGCCAGCAATGCACCCGGATGCGCCCATCGGGCGACAGCGCGCGCGACCGCTCCACGATGCCCGCGAGCTTCGGCCCCACGATCCGCAATCCTTCGAGCACGGCCGCATCACGTCCCTGCTGCTTGTACAGCGTGCCGACCACGGCCCGTTCCTCATCGGAGAAGAGCGGGAGGGAATGCGCGCCGGGGATGTGCCCGTGCGCGAACTCCTTGGGCGAGCGCACATCGATCACTGGCGTGGCCAGCGCCAGGAAGTCAGCGGGTGGAAGGGGAAGGACCATGGGGCGAGCGGCAAGCGGCTAGAGCGCGAGCGGCGAGCGTGCCTGGCGGTAATTGCCGCTCGCCCGGTCGCTGACTCGCCGCTTCCTAAGTGATCGGATTCAGGTTCACGCTGAAGACCGTGATGCTGTTGGGGTCGCGGTCGTAGAAGAGCTTATCGAGCGCTTCCAGGACATTCTTGGCGCGGAAGTACGAGGTCTGGAGGGTGTTCTCGCCGCGCGCGCTCCATTGCACCGTGTAGCTGCTCGTGCGCTCTTTGTAGGTCTTCACGTACTCGAGCATCTCGCGCAGCGCGTCCACCTTGTCGCTGCCGGTGGTGGCATGGAAGAGGAAGCTCTGGCTGTGATTCGGGTTGATCGTGATCAGGTGCAGGCGCGCGCGCTTGCCCTTCGTATCGAAATTGAAGACCAGGCTGTCCTTGCCGAGGCCGATGTAGCTGCCGATCTCCTTCTGCAGGCGTGCGGTCTCCAGGTTGCGGTCCTTGCTCATGCGCGTTTCATTGGGGCGGTGAAGGTACCGGGCGGTGCCGCTCAGTACAGCAGGTCGTTGCTGTTGCCATAGGGCCTGCGCTGCTCCAGTTTCAGGTCTCGGAGGATGCTGGCCTTCACGTTGATGCGCACCATGAAGCTCTTGCGCAATCCGATGGGGGTGATGTTGAAGTTGAACTCCCAGCAGTGCAGGTCCCAATAGAGGTTGAGCGAGGTGGGCGTCCAATCGCCCGCCACGATGTCGTAGCCGCTGCTGCCGCCCACCTTCCAGTGCTTCAGCACGGTGACATCGCCGTTGAAGAGCACGCTCTGGCGCTCGGTGTCGGTGAAGCCGCCGCCGCTGTACGCGCGGCTCACGTCGTAGCTGTAATTCACGCCCAAGCGCCACGGCATGCTGAAGCTCTGGCGCGCTCCCTTGGCGGGATCGCTGTCCTGCACCACCTGATTGCCGCCTGCGTTGGGCTCGGACGACTGGCCGTAGCGCCTGCTCTTCATCTCCGCGCCCAGCGCCACGTTGGTGTAGGTCATTCGGGCCAGCGCGCCGCTCACGCTGCGCTCGCTGCGGTTGATCCGGTTTCCCTCGAGGTCCACCGCGTAGGGGTCCCACGCGCTGTTCACGTTCACGGTGATCACGTTGGCGAGCGTGGTGCGCGCGGCCACGGAGATCGAGGACCAGCGAAGGCTGTCCTTCAGCATGTCGTAGCTCGTGTTGATGCCCAGGAAGTCGATGAGCTTGACCTTTCGGAATCCGGGCTCCTTCGCTGCGCTGTCGGCGAGCGCGTTCCTGCCTTCGCGCACCTTGGCCTCCAGATTCTGGATCACGCCCAGGTTCAATGATCCGCTCTCCCCCACGCTGGGCTCGCCATAGATGCCGATCTGGAAGGGCGAATAACTGCCCAGCGCGCCATTCGGGCCGAACGGGCCTTCGATCCGCGTGCTGTTGTCCGGCCGGTACGCGAAACCGACCGACGGCGTGATGGTGTGCCGGATGGCCTTGATCGCGCCTCTGCGGAAGCTGTACATGCCGTACAGCTTGCTGGTCAGGGTGGCGCCGGCGCCCCATTCGCCCGCACGGCGGAAGCCGCCGACCGTGTCGCTCACCACGGTGTCCTGCGCGGAGAGGTAGGTGCGGCGCAGCGTCTCCAGGTACCAGCGATCGGTGAAGCGGAATTCCGGATTCACGCTGAAGAACCGATTGGTGAAGGTGCTGGTGAGGGCGGCCGTGTGCTTCATGCCATTGCTCGCCTGGCCGGCCAGCGCGGGGATGTTCTCGAGGTAGAGCCGCTCTTCGGTGGTGCTGAGCTTGTTATCGAGGTTGGCGGTGTAGGTGAGGGCGAGCTGATCGTACCAGCGCGGCAGCGCGCCCACGGGCCGCAGCATCTGGATGGGCAGGATGCGCTGCAGGTTGAAGTTGATGGCGGGCAGGGTGATGTCGAAGGTGCGGTTGATGGTGTTCTGGCGGTGCAGCGCGTTCACCGAGAGCGAGAAGGGCCTGCCGGGCCAAAGGCGCGTGTAGCTGATGTTGCTCTGGAAGGTGTTGCTGAGGTAGTTGGCCGTGCTGCTGTTGAAGTTGTTGCGGTAGTTGTTGCTCGTGCCCAGGTTCACGCTGGCGCTGAATCGCTCCGTGAGGCTGGCTCCGGGATCCACCTGGTGGCTCCAGTTCACGAAGAAGTTGCGCTGGCGGCTGAAGTCGGGGAACTCGGGGTCGCTGTTGAGCAGGGTGCTGTGGTTCACCAGCAGGTTGCCGCTGTACCGGTAACGCACGCGGTAGCGCGTGCTGGCGCGAACGGCCCAGCTGCCACGGCTGTAGATGTCGCCGGTGAGGCTCAGGTCGGCGCGTTCGCCCAGCTGCTGGTACCAGCCGCCATTGAGCAGGAAGTAACCCAGCGTGGCATTGTTGCCCCACACGGGCACCAGCACGCCGCTGCTGCCGCCCTTCTTGTTCGGGAACAGGCCGAAGGGGATGGCCAGCGGGGTGGGCACCTTGCGGAACTTCATGTACGCTGGCCCGGCGATGATCTTGTCGTCGGGCTTCACGATCATGCGGCTCACTTGGAAGTGGTAGTGCGGCTTGGGCCGGTCGCAGGTGGTGAGCATGCCGCCGCGGCTGTGCACCTCGCCGTTCGCGTGGCGCTTGCTCAGGCGCGCATGCACCCAGGCCTCCTGCTCCTGGGTGCGCACTTCGCGGATCACGCCCACCTTGGTGCGCAGGTTCACGCGGATGCTGTCCGCATCGATGGTATGGCCGTCCTGCACCAGGCGGGGCTTGCCGGCGGTGGCCCCGGTGCTGTCGGGCGCACCAAAACTCAGGGCCTCGTCGTTCTTGAAGCTGAAGATGATGCGGGCCGCGCTGAGCTGCGTGCCCTGGTGCTGCACGGTGGCGGCTCCATAGAGGTACACGGCTTGCTCCTCCAGGTCGTACCGGATGCTGTCGCGCGCCGCGTAACGCACCTCTTCATCGAGCTTCTGCGCACGCGTCGCGAGCCCCATGCACATGAACACGAACGTGATGAAAACTGCGATTCCGACCTCCCTTCGCCGGGCCGCCCGGTTCCGTTCTTCGCGCCACATGGGCGGGATGCGTGGCGGTGCCTGCATGAGCGGGGAATCCTCGCCGTTGGGCGCGGCGCAAAGTACGCACCCCGCCTTCCGCCGTTTGGAACGTCTCGCTCGCCCTTTGATGATCGGATTAACGATCCTTGTGCTCGTCGCCGGCGCGCGCGCGCAGGGCCGCGACCCGCACCGCATCCGCACCATCGTGATCGATGCGGGCCATGGCGGCAAGGACCCCGGCAACCTGGGCACCGGGCGCTACAAGACCACCGAGAAGCACGTATCGCTGAACGTGGCCAGGCTCGTGGGCCGTTACATCAACGAGGCCTATCCGGATGTGAAGGTGGTCTACACCCGCGAGGACGACCGCTTCATCGAGCTCATGGAGCGCACGCAGATCGCCAACCGCGCCAAGGCCGACATCTTCCTCAGCATCCATTGCAACGCCAACGACAGCAAGGAGCCGCACGGCTGCGAGACCTACGTGATGGGCCTGCACAAGACCGAGGCGAACATGCGCGTGGCCATGAAGGAGAACGCCGCCATCCTGCTCGAGGAGGGGCACGATCTGAAGTACGGCGGCTACGACCCCAAGCGCCCCGAGAGCCAGATCGAGCTGAGCCTCCGGCAGAACGTGCACCTGGATCAGAGCCTGTTGCTGAGCTCGTTGATCCAGAAGCAATTCAAGGAACGCGTGGGACGGCCCGATCGGGGCGTGAAGCAGGCCGGCTTCCTGGTGATCAGCTACACCACCATGCCCGCCGTGCTCATTGAGCTCGGCTTCCTCACCAACGCGAACGAGGAGGATTTCCTGCAAGGCGATGAAGGGCAGGATTACATGGCGAGCGCCATCTACCGGGCCATCAAGGAGTACAAGAGCACGGTGGAAGGCGTCCCGGTCCAGCAGGCGGAGGAGGCGCGGCCTGACAGCACACGTGTGGCCGTGAAAGAGCCGGAGCCGGTCCAAGTGAAGGACAATGGCGTGCGCTTCAAGGTGCAGATCGCCACCAGCGCCAAGCGCATCGAGACCAAGCCGCGGAACTTCAATGGCCTCGATGGCGTGGAAGAGCACAAGGGCGAGGGCCTGTACAAGTACACGGTGGGCGATTGGCCCACGCTCGAAGGCGCACGCGTGATGCAGCGCCAATGCAAGGAGAAAGGGTTCGACGGCGCCTTCATCGTGGCCTTCAAGGACGGCGCGCGGATCGATCTGCAAAAGGCGGTTACTTTGGCCGAAGGGCGGTAAGCGGCAGCATGAAGATCAAACGCGAGTACACCATCGGGGCACTGGTCATCGCCGGGATCCTGCTGCTCATCTTCGGGCTCAACTACCTCAAAGGACTCGACCTGCTCGCGCGCCGGAACGTGTTCCACGTCGTTTACAAGGATGTCAGCGGCATCACCTCCGCCTCGCCGGTGTACCACAACGGCTACAAAGTGGGCCAGGTCATCGGCATCGAGATGCTCGAGGATGGCACCAACCGCATCGCGGTGACCTTCCAGATGAACGAGCGCCGGCTCAGGCTCACCGATGACACGCAAGTGCAGATATTCAGCGCGGACCTGCTCGGAGCGCGTGCGCTGAAGGTGATCCCCGGCAGCTCCACGGTGCTCGCGGTAGCGGGCGATACGCTCATGGGCCATTCGGAGCTCACACTCACCGATGCCGTGGGCCAGGAGATCGACCCCCTCAAGCGCAAGTTGGAGGCCATCCTCGCCAACGCCGATTCGCTCCTCACAGCGATGCAGCGCGTGCTCAGCGATAGCACGGTCGGTGACATCGATGCCAGCTTCTCGAGCATCCGGATGACGCTGGACAACCTGAACTCGACCAGCCGTCGCCTCGATGCCCTCATCGCCACGGAAGGCGCCACCATCCACGCCGTGCTGGAGAACATGCGCCGCGTCACCGACAACCTCGACAGCTACCACGCCAGCTTGAGCTCCACCTTCGCCAATCTGGACACCCTCAGCGGCGACCTGGCCAGCAACCGCACGCGCCAGATGCTGGCCGACCTCGCTGAGACGAGCACCAGGCTCAAGGGCATCATGAACGGCCTTGAGCAAGGCGAAGGCTCCTTGGGCGCGCTGCTGAAGAACGACACGCTGTACGCGAACCTGCAGGATGCGAGCAAGGAGCTCGATCTGCTGCTTGAGGACCTGCGGCTGAATCCGAACCGCTATGTGCAGCTCTCGCTCTTCGGCAAGAAGGACAAGCTGCCCAAGCTCACCGATGCCGACGTGAAGCGGATCAAGCAGGCGCTGGAAGAGGACAAGCGCAAGAAGCCATGATCGCCCAGGCGCTCTTCGGGACCCTGTTCATCGCAGCGCTGGCGCTCTTCGCGCGCAACATCCGGCGCATCGGGCGCAACATCCATCTCGGCAGGCCGGAGGCGCGCAACGACCGCAAGGGCGAGCGCTGGGCGCTGATGGCGCGCGTCGCGCTCGGGCAGAGCAAGATGGTGGCGCGACCCGTGGCGGGGGTCATGCACATCCTCATCTACGCGGGCTTCGTCATCATCAACCTCGAGGTGCTGGAGATCGTCATCGACGGGCTCTTCGGGACGCATCGCGTGTTCGCCTTCCTCGGCGGCTTCTACGATTTCCTCATCGGCGGTTTCGAGGTCCTGGCCGTGGGCGTCCTCCTGGCCTGCGTGGTCTTCATCGCGCGGCGCGCCGTGCTGCAGCTGCCGCGTTTCCATAAGCCTGAGATGAAGGGCTGGCCATCGAAGGATGCGATGATCATCCTGGTCACCGAGATCGCCCTCATGGGCGCCTTCCTGAAGATGAACGCCGCCGATCAAGTGCTGGCGCAGCGCGGCGTGGAACATTACAGCACGGCGGGCAGCTATCCGGTGAGCGCGCTGCTGCAGCCCTTCTTCATGGGCATGAGCGATGGCGCGGTGATCGCGTTCGAGCGGTTCTTCTGGTGGTTCCACATCCTGGGCATCCTCGCCTTCCTCAATTACCTGGTGGTGAGCAAGCACCTGCACATCCTGCTCGCCTTCCCGAACGTGTGGTACAGCAAACTGGCGCCGAGGACGGAATTCGCGAACATGCCGCGCATCACCGGCGAGGTGCGGAGCATGGTCGATCCCAGCGTGCCGCCGCCCGATCCCGCGCAACCGCGCACGGTGGCTGGGGTTGAGATGACCGAGCGCTTCGGCGCAAAGGACGTCTTCGACCTGAGCTGGAAGAGCCTGATGGATGCCTACAGCTGCACCGAGTGCGGACGCTGCACGAGCGAATGCCCTGCCAACCTCACCGGCAAATTGCTCAGCCCGCGCAAGATCATGATGGACACGCGCGACCGCTTGGAGGAGGTGGGCAAGGCGATCGACGCGAAGGGCAAGTGGGAGGACGACGGCAAGAGCCTGCATTCCCGCATCAGCGAGGAGGAGCTTTGGGCCTGCACCACCTGCAACGCATGCACCCAGGCCTGTCCGGTGAACATCGACCCCGTGAGCATCATCATGGAGATGCGCCGCTACAAGGTGATGGAGGAGAGCAGCACGCGCCCGGCGCTCACCAGCATGTTCAACAACATAGAGAACAATGGCGCGCCCTGGGCGTTCGGCCCAGACCGGCGCATGGAATGGGCCGATGAGATGAAGTCATGAGCGACGCGATTCGCATACCCACGATGGCCGAGTTCGCCGCTTCGGGCGAGGCGCCGGAAGTGCTCTTCTGGGTGGGCTGCGCGGGTTCCTTCGACGACCGCGCGCGGAAGATCACCAAGGCCTTCGTGCGCATCCTGAGCGCCGCCAGAGTGAGGTTCGCAGTGCTCGGGCAGGAAGAGAGCTGCACCGGAGATCCCGCGCGGCGCGCCGGCAACGAGTTCCTCTTCCAGATGCAGGCGCTCAACAACGTCACCGTGCTGAACGGCTACGGCGTGAAGCGCATCGTCACCGCCTGCCCGCATTGCTTCAACACCTTGAAGAACGAGTACCCCGCTCTGGGCGGCAGCTACGAGGTGATGCACCATACGCAGTTCATCAATGCGCTTCTGAAGGAAGGGCGCATCAAGGTGGAAGGCGGTGGCTTCGCAGGCAAGCGCATCACCTTCCACGACCCATGCTACCTCGGCCGCGGCAACGGCGAGTACGAAGCGCCGCGCGAAGTGCTGCTGAAGCTCGACGCCGCGCTGATGGAATTGAAGCGAAGCAGGCAGAACGGCCTCTGCTGCGGCGCTGGCGGCGGGCAGATGTTCAAAGAGCCTGAGCCGGGATCGCGCGACGTGAACCTGGAGCGGAGCGAGGAGGCGCTGGGCGCGAAGCCGGACATCATCGCGGCTGGCTGCCCCTTCTGCAACACCATGCTCACCGATGGCGTGAAGCACTTCAACAAGGAAGGTGAGGTGGTGGTGAAGGACGTGGCGGAGCTGATCGCGGAGGCGGGGGAGCTGTGATCCCCGCGCGCGGCCATTGACGGCTGCTCACTCCACGCGGTCCATGTCGGTGCCATAGGTCTCCGGCAGGCGCAGCACGCTGATGATCGCCAGCGACCATACGAGGATGCCCGTGATGATGAGCGCCATCGGCTTGCCCAGGCCCATGCCGCCAGCGAGCCAGGCTTGCAAGGGGAGCATGAGCACAACGGAGCCGCGCATGAAATTGGTGACCGTGGCGGTGACCAGTACGCGCAGGTTGGTGCCGAAGTGCTCTGCCGTGGCCGTGGCGAAGACGCTGAGGTAGCCGCAGCCCAGGCCCATGAAGAAGCAGGTGATGTAAGGCCGTCCGCTGGAAGCGAAACCGAGGAAATAGAGCATGGTGGCGAGGATGGCCAGGCACATGCCGCCGACGATCACCCAGCGTCGCGTGCGCAGCAATTGGCTGAGCACGCCGGTGCCCAGATCGCCTACGCAGATGCCCACTTGGAACAGGATGAACGCACGCGGCAGGGACCAGCCCTCGATGCTGAAGGCGGCGGCCAGTTCCGGCGAGAGCGTGATCAACAGCCCCACGCTGTACCAGATGGGCACGCCCACGGCGATGCACATCAAATAGCGAAGGAGGCGCCCTCGGTCGCTCAGCAGATGGCTGAATGACCCGCGCCGGGCCTGCGCCTCG
>JAEUSX010000087.1 GCA_016788405.1 Flavobacteriales bacterium | reverse complement strand
GCACGTGGGTGCCAGGGCTCGGTATCACGGTATGGTCGTCATGACCTTGCTCGCTGAAACCGGTCTTGTTCCCTTGGTCATCGAACGTGGTGGTGCTGCGGTACCACTGGATGCCGGCATCCGGAGCGGTGCTGAACTCTGCCTTGCTGATGGCACCGTTCGGATGGTAGTCGAAATGCACGGACGCATGCCCGGCGAACCGTCGCGTCTGATGCTCCACGATCACGCTGCCATCGCGCTTGTAGGCCCAGCTGCGTCCCCAGCGGTCGTCCTGGTCCCGCCACTCCTTGGTGCTCACCTGTCCGCCGGAGAAGTAGCGCAACACCACGGTGCCGGTATCGGTCGTGAGGGTCCTCTCCTTGGGCTGGGCCCAGCAGGATGCGGCAACGGTGAGCGGGATTAGGGAAGCAAGCAGTCGCATGTCGGGCCGAAGCCAAAGTTCGGGCCAGCCGTTCGCATCTTCGCGCTCCCTTCAACGAACCATGGCCAAGACCAAGCAGATCAAGAAGCTCCTCGTCGCCAATCGAGGCGAGATTGCCCTGCGCGTGATGCGTTCCGCTAAGGAGATGGGCATCAGCACCGTGGCCGTGTACTCCGAAGCCGACCGCAACGCGCCGTTCGTTCGCTTCGCCGACGAGGCCGTGTGCATCGGCCCCCCGCCCAGCAAAGAGAGCTACCTGGTGATCGAGAAGATCGTGCAAGTGTGCAAGGACTTGAAAGTCGATGCTGTTCACCCTGGATACGGCTTCCTGAGCGAGAACGGTGATTTCTGCCGGGCGCTGGAGAAGGCGGGCGTGATCTTCGTTGGACCATCGCCCCACGCCATGAAGGTGATGGGCGACAAGCTCGCAGCCAAGGAAGCGGTGAAGAGCCACGGCGTGCCGCTGGTGCCAGGCACCGAAGGCGCGGTGAGCGGGATCGAGGAAGCCATCAAGGTGGCGAAGACCATCACCTTCCCCATACTGATCAAAGCGGCGGCCGGGGGTGGTGGCAAGGGCATGCGCATCGTGAACGAGGAGAGCGAGTTGAAGGAGGGACTGGAGCGAGCCATCAGCGAAGCCACCAATGCCTTTGGCGATGGCAGCGTGTTCATCGAGAAGTACGTGGCCGGCCCTCGCCACATCGAAGTGCAGATCATGGCCGATGCGCACGGCAACACCTGCTACCTCTTTGAGCGTGAATGCAGTGTGCAGCGCCGCCACCAGAAAGTGGTGGAGGAAGCACCATCCGCAGTGCTCACCCCGGAGCTGCGCAAGCGCATGGGCGAAGCGGCAGTGGCCGTGGCGAAGAGCGTGGACTATACCGGCGCCGGCACTGTGGAGTTCCTCCTGGACGAGAAGATGAACTTCTACTTCATGGAGATGAACACGCGCTTGCAGGTGGAGCACCCCGTCACGGAGATGATCACCGGCCTCGACCTGGTGAAGCTCCAGATCCGTGTGGCGGAGGGGGAGAAGCTGCCCTTCGCCCAGGACGAATTGAAGATCATCGGTCACGCCATCGAGATCCGCGTGTACGCCGAGGATCCCATGAGCAACTTCCTGCCCGATATCGGCACGCTGACGACCTACCGACCCCCGCAAGGCCCCGGCGTGCGCGTCGACGATGGATTCGAGGAGGGCATGGACATCCCCATCCATTACGACCCGATGATCGCCAAGCTCATCACGCACGGCACTACGCGCGATGAGGCGATCGGCCGCATGGAGCGCGCCATAGACGACTATGCCATCGCCGGGGTGGAGACCACCTTGCCATTCTGCAGGTTCGCCATGGGGCATCCCGCATTCCGGACCGGCAAGTACGACACGCATTTCGTGCGTGACCATTTCAAGCCTGAACTCCTCGAAGCCCTCACGGACGAGGAGGCCATGGCTGCTGCCCTGGTGGCAGCCGAAGCGGTTCGATCGCACATCGGTGCCTTCCATCCGCGAACGGCGCCAAGCCCTAGTGCAAGTGCCTGGAAACTAAGGAGACGCTGAAGCGGTATAAGGTCACGCGGCATTCGACGTTGTAGCTTCGTTGTGCCCATCGACTATGCGCCTGCCACCGTTCGCTCTTCTTGTCCTTGCCGCTTCGAGCTTTCGCTCCGAGCGCGGGCACGCCCAGGCGGAGGGAGCGCCGCATGTCCACCGCGCCGTGATCCAGGATGGCGATACCATTCCTGTTATCGACTTGGCGCCCACGGTTATTGAGAGCCGCTGGACGGCACGCGATCGCAAGCAGATGGAGCGGTACGACCGCCTGACGCGGAATGTGGCCAAAGTGTACCCGTACGCACGGCTGACCGGTGATCTGCTGCGAGAGTACGAGCATGACCTGGCGCAGATTCGCAAGGACAATGACCAGGAGCTGTACGTGAAGCTCGCCGAGGCTGAGTTACGCGCCGAGTTCGAGGCGGAGGTGAAGGACCTGACTGTTAGCCAGGGCAAATTGCTCATCAAGTTGATCGACCGGGAGACCGGACATACCAGCTATGACCTCGTGAAGCAGCTCCGAGGGTCGTTCACCGCATTCGTCTGGCAGGGCATGGCGCGCATCTTCGGCCACGATCTCCGGGGCACCTATGACCCCGTGGGCGATGACCATCTGGTCGAGCTGATCGTGCAGCGCATCGAGCGAGGCGAACTGGCGGTGGCCGTGCGGCCCGCGCGCACCACCAAGGCCCAAGCGCGTTTGGAGAAGCGAAAGGCCAGGCTCTACCGGAAGTACGGGATGCCGCAGGATCGGGCGAGCGCCAATTGAGCGCGGCTCAGCGAAGGTCCTTCACCATCACGTGATCATCCATCACGTAGCCGTGGCCGATGTCGATCACTTCATCGCGCTCGATGCGGAACCCGCGACCCTTGTACCAACCCTTGGAGGGGTTGAAGCGATTCACGTTGAGCTCGATGCGGGCATCGCCGACGGCGCGAGCGGCTTGCTCCACCCAGTTCAGCAGTGCTGT
The DNA here is from genome assembly GCA_016788405.1 of Flavobacteriales bacterium. Classification (GTDB taxonomy): domain Bacteria; phylum Bacteroidota; class Bacteroidia; order Flavobacteriales_F; family PHOS-HE28; genus PHOS-HE28. Next base: position 13,701 of record JAEUSX010000087.1, on the reverse strand, counting down.
TCCATTCCCGGCACCCTTGGCATCAGGAAGCAGGTAAAGCTTGTGCAAGCGCGTGCTCGTTCGATTCGCGTAACGGTGCTCGAAGCCGGCGAAGCCGATTGACCTGCCTGCTTCATTATCGAGCAGGAGGAAGCGATGGCCTTTCGACCCCATCTGTTCCTTGAGCGCCGTTTCGCTGTACATGAGCTCGAGCATGTAAGCCAGCTGCCCCGGCGATAGGATGGCGCTGTACGCGACCGGCCATGCGGCCAGGGCGATGGCGCGGATCACCGCAACGTCAGTGAGCTGTGCTTCGCGCGCGATCACGGCTTGAACGCCGGCGCCACCACCAGATCCTTGCTGCCGGGGGCGTACTGGTAGAACCCTTCTCCGCTCTTCACACCGAGCTTGCCAGCGGTGACCATCTGCACCAGCAGGGGGCATGGAGCATACTTCGATTCGCCCAGGCCTTCGTGCAGCACGCGCAGGATGGCCAGGCAGGTGTCGAGTCCGATGAAGTCGGCAAGCTGCAGCGGGCCCATGGGGTGCGCCATGCCCAGCTTCATGATGGTGTCGATCTCCTGCACTCCGCCCACGCCCTGCCACAGGGTCTGGATCGATTCGTTGATCATCGGCATCAGGATGCGGTTGGCGACGAAGCCGGCATAGTCGTTCACCGCCACGGGCACCTTGCCGATTGCCGTGCTAAGGTCCACCACGGCCTTCGTGACCTCATCCGTGGTGTCGTAGCCGCGGATCACCTCCACGAGCTTCATCACCGGGACCGGATTCATGAAGTGCATGCCGATCACCTGTCCGGGTCGTTTGGTTGCGGCTGCGATGCGCGTGATGCTGATGCTGCTCGTGTTCGTGGCCAGAATGCAATTCGCCGGTGCGCTCGCATCGATGTCCCTGAAGATGCGCAGTTTCAAATCCACGTTCTCCGTGGCGGCTTCCACAACGAGTTCGGCGTCCTTCACGCCAGCTGCCAGTTCCGTGCTGCTGGAGATCAAGGCTAGCGCGGTCTTCTTCTGATCCTCGGTGATCGCGCCTTTCGCGACCTGGCGATCCAGGTTCTTGCCAATGGTGGCCAACGCCTTGTCCAGCGCGCCTTGGGAGACATCGATGAGCGTGACGCGATGGCCGCCTTGTGCGAAGACATGCGCGATGCCGTTGCCCATTTGACCGGCGCCGATGACAGAGATGTTCATGTGCTGAGTGGAATAGGGCGGCAAGGTAGGAGGGCAGTGCCGGGCGGGCCTACTTGCCGTCTCCCTTCATCACGATGAGGACGGTGTAGGCCAGGATCTTCAGGTCCACAGCCAGGCTCATGTTCTCGATGTAGAGGATGTCGTACTTCAACCGTCGCACCATCTGCTCCACGTTCTCCGCGTATCCGAACTTCACCTGACCCCAGCTGGTGATGCCCGGCCTCACTTTGTGCAGGTGGCGATAGTGCGGGGCGAGTTCCATGATGGCGTCAATGAAATGCTGGCGCTCCGGGCGCGGGCCCACGAGGCTCATGTCGCCCTTGAGCACGTTCCAGAATTGGGGCAGCTCATCCATGCGGGTGCGACGAAGCCAGCGACCGATGGGCGTGATGCGGGGGTCGGTCTCGCTGCTGAGCTGCGGGCCGTTTCGTTCCGCATCGTTCACCATGCTCCGGAACTTGTAGATGAAGAACGGAAGGCCATGCTTGCCGATGCGCTGCTGGCGGAAGAAGATGGGTCCGGGCCCGCTCCATTTCACGGCTGCCGCGATGATGAGCAGCATCGGCGAGAGAACGATCAGGGCCACCACGCTGATCGCGATGTCAATCACGCGCTTCAGGCTGAACTGCCATGCCGGCATGATCTCGGGGTTCACCTCGATCAAGGGCGTGCCGAAGATGCTGGTCATCTTCACGGAACCGGAGAGGATGTCATACATGTCCGGGATCACCTTGATGCGGGCGGCGGTGCCCTCCAGTTCATTCATGATGCGGCTCATGTGCTCGTGCTCGGTCGAGTCCACGGCAATGATCACCTCCTCGATGCCATGCTGCGCGATCACGCTGCGCAGGTCGTGCCATTTGCCCAATCGCGGAAGCACCCCCGCGAGCTGCTGGTCTCCGCCATTCACATTAAGGAAGCCGATGAACCGGTTTCCGGGAGACTTGGGCATTCCCTCGATCTCCTGATATACGGCCAGCGCCCGCTCGTTGCCGCCCACCAGAACCGTATTGAAGCCGATGCGCCGATCATGAACCTTGCGCACCGTGGCGCTAGTGATCAGGAAGCGCAGTGGGAAGGTGATGCCGAAGTGAAGGATGAAGAGAGCTATGAAGGACCGATAGTGGTACCTGGTGCTCGGGACCTGATCATCAAGCAGGAGCACGAAGAAGATCACGAGCACGCCGATGGTGGTGACGAGCAGGGTCTGCCCCAACTCCTTGGTGCGATGGCGGCGGAAGACGTCCCGGTAGCCTCCGATCGCGGTGTAGAGGCCGAACCAGAACAGGGGTACGAGGAAAAGCCCCTTGAAATAGTTGGCATCCCACTCCAATGGGACGGCGATGCCAAGCTTCAATGGTTCCAACTCAAGTTTGCGGTAAGCCCAGAACAAGGTCCAAGCGAGCGCTGCGCCAGCCACATCGGCGATCACGTACTTGGCCACTTGCGCGCGCCGCGAGTTCATGGCTGTATGCGAAGGAGCTTGATGTTATCGAAGTAGACCTGGGCGCTGGCGTTCCCGCTCGGGAGCAGCGCTTCTATGAACAGGTCGCGCTCGCTCACAGGGCTGTTGAAAAAGCCGCTGAGGTCCACATAGACCTTGCTCCAAGGCATCGTGCCGTCCGAGCGGTGCGTGGCCGGCAGGTAGATATATGGCTCGGTGCGCTCCAAGCCATCGGCGAAGTACTGGACTCCCACGACGACCTGCAGATCGCCGCGGTGGTCGATCTCCAGGAAGCAAGGCCCGCCGAAGCTCTCGAAGTCCACATCGGTATGGACGCGGGCGTATGGATGGTCGGAGTCGAGTCGGAAGCCAGCGCACGGGCCGTTCTCCAGGAAGAGCAGCTCAGGATGCGTAGCAGGGGTGAAGCGGATCAATTGGGTATCACTGCTGGCCGAATTCGCGAATAGGCTGAAGGGGTCCTCGAAGCCTTCGAACCAGATGTTGGCATCGTCCACATAGCTGGTTTGAGGGTTCACTTCCACCGTGCCTTCACGCCGCAAGTCCACGGTCTGCTGCCATGGCTTGTAGAACGGGTAGCGCACGCGGTCGTCGAATGCGCCGTTGCGTTTCACGGCCAGTTCCATGCCCAAGGTGCGTGCTCCTTCGCCGAGCACGGGGATCCGCGCGGGCAGCTCCCAAACACCGATGAGCTGCTCATCCAACGTGACCCACGCGTCAGTAGCCTTGATCGTAGCGCCCCCTTGACCGGTGGAAGTCACGAGTGATGCGCCTTCTATCTCCACGAATGCGGGCACGTTGTCGCTTTTCGCGCAAGCGGCCAGGAAGAAGGTGAGGGTCAAGATGACGGAGTACCGTTTCAGCATACGATGGCATGGGGCCAACGCGAGAGTCGGCCGATCAGTATGCGTGTTGATCATTTCGATGAGGACATGCTCTCAAGCACCGCCAGCGCCACGCGCAAAGCCTCGGCCGCCTCCCCCAAGGTCACTTTGGGTGAGGACCCCACGCGAATGGATTCTGCGAAGGCGGACAACTCCTCTCGAATGGCATTCACGGGCTTTGTCTCAGGCTTCTCAAACGAGATCTCCCGGATGCCCTTCCCGGACCCGAGATCGATGGTCACAGCGAACGGGTCCGCCTCACCTTCCACGGCACGCATGCGGACGATCTCGGCTTGTTTCGCGAGCATATCCACGGATATGTACGCGTCCCGCTGGAAGAACCTGCACTTGCGCATGTTCTTCAGGCTGATCCGGCTGGCCGTGAGGTTGGCCACGCAGCCGTTCTCGAATACGATGCGGGCGTTGCAGATGTCAGGGGTGTCGCTCACCACGGCTACGCCGCTGGCCTGCACCGAACTGACCCTGCTCCGGACCACATGCAGCACCAGGTCGATATCATGGATCATAAGGTCCAGCACGACGCTCACATCGGTGCCGCGCGGATTCCATTGAGCCAGTCGATGACCTTCGATGAACATCGGACCGCTGAAATAGGGCAGCGCGGCCTGAAAAGCCGGATTGAAGCGTTCGACATGCCCGACCTGCACCACACGACGAGCGGTCTCCGCCGCCTTGAGCAGATCCTCTGCTTCGGCGCTGGTCACGGTCACTGGCTTCTCGATGAACGCATGCAAACCATTGCGCAGAGCCTGAAGCGCCAGTGGATGATGCGCAGTGGTGGGCGTAACGATGTCGACGGCTTCGGCCATCCCCAACAATTGCTCCGCAGAATCAAGCGCCGCAACGCCGAATTCACGGGCGATGGCGTCGCGTTTCTGCGGATGCGGATCGAAGACGCCGATGACCTTGAATGCGGGGATCTCGCATAGCTGTTGAACATGGATCCGGCCTAAGTGACCGGCCCCTAGCACGCCAATGCGGATGCTCCCGTCGTTGCTCATCGAAACAAAGCGCTCAAGGAAAAGCGCGCAAAAATAGCCGGACCGTTGGTTGCGACGGCCGGTACATTTGCGCGCCTCATGAGAACCTCATCAGATGACTACCGGCACCAAGGCATGCGCCGCAGGCTAGTAGAACTCTTGCGGAACAAAAGAATCGTGTCCGAGGCCGTTCTGGGGGCCATCGGTCGTGTTCCTCGGCATCTCTTCATCGATGATACCGCCTTTCAAGCACGGGCTTATGAGGATTCAGCGTTCCCGATCTCCTGTGGCCAGACCATCTCTCAGCCTTACACAGTGGCCTATCAGACCGAATTGCTCAGCACTTCTCCGGGGCAGCGCGTGCTCGAGGTCGGGACGGGAAGCGGTTATCAGACGGCGGTGCTTTGCGAAATCGGATTGAGGGTGTTCAGCATTGAGCGGCACAAGCCCCTGTATTTGCAGACCAAGGAACGATTGTCGCGGCTCGGCTATTCCCCGAACCTCTCATTTGGCGACGGTTTTCTAGGTCTGCCTCGCGAAGCGCCTTTCGATGCGATCATCGTCACCTGTGGAGCGCCATTCGTGCCTCCTGCGTTGGTCAATCAGTTGAAGCCTGGCGGACGGCTGGTCATCCCAGTGGGTGAGGGTGAGGTGCAGCGCATGAAAGTGGTCACTAAAAGTTTGAACGGTGATCTTTCCACCGTTGACAAGGGTGATTTCCGCTTTGTGCCGATGCTTGCGGAGAAGAGCAACTGAGTGCCAGCCTGTCGTCGGCGGTTTCACCATCGCGCGCCTTAGCGCAGCATGCGCATCAACCGATGCGAAGTCTTGATGAAAGTCTCATGGTTATGAACATTCCAAGGGCCATCACACGAAGGAATTGTTGATAATGTGAGCCGACCAACCTATGTTTGCGCCCGCCCAGGTCTACTTTTGGCCGGGTTAAAACAGGCACAAAACCAAACCAAGCCCAATGAAAAAGACGGTACTGTCCTTTGCTTTGCTGGGTCTCTGCTCCATGGCGAGCGCTCAGCTCTCCACCCGGGAGAATCAGGATACCCGGTACAAGTTCGGCGGTCGCCCCGTTTCTGGCGACATGGCCCTCGTATTCGGTCTCACGGTGAACAATGCTGCTTTCGGCGACGAGTCTGACACGACTACCCGCAGCATCAGCACTTGGAACCGTCTTAGCCGAGGCAACCTGCTGACCTTCAAGAAGTTCATCGACAATGACTTGGCCATTCGCGCTGGTTTCCGTTTGGCTCGCGATTCGCGCTCGGTGAAAGGCGAAGTGGACTCCACGGAGTTCATTCAAGCTGACTTGGCTGAGTTCGAGTACAAGAAGAGCACCCGCGAGTACATGCTCGTCCCTGGTATCGAGAAGCACTTCAGCAGCTCGAACATCTTCGACGTGTACGCCGGCGCTGATCTTTACTTGGGCTTTGGCCGCGACCGCCAGGTTGAGTCGTACACCTTCCGCGACACGGACAACAACGACATCCACAAGATGACCACCCCGTACACCATCGTTGGTCTTGGTGGCGTGGTTGGCTTCAACGTATTCGTGCTCGACCTCCCTGTGGCCCTTGGCGTGGAGTACGGCTGGAGCGCCTTCTGGCAGCTTGGCAACAAGACCAAGCACGAAGTTGAGAGCGGCTCCGATTCTTGGGAGTACTACACCGTGGGCAACGACCCGAACACGGCCGCCCAAGGCAATCCTGCCAATGGTCAGTACAGCAGCGTGAAGCAGAAGTACATGTCCATGGACACCAACGATCAGGTGCGCGTGGTGCTGAACATCTACTTCAACTAAGCCAACCACTACGAAACCAAACGCAGCAATGAAGAAGATCAAAGCCATCATCCTGCTGCCACTGGCCGTAGTGCTGTTGTTCTCCTCCTGCACGGTCTACACCAAGTCCATCGCGGGCACCAGTGTTGAGACCCAGATTCAATTCAGGATGGAGGACCTCGAGTACATCGGTGATGTGAGCGGCACGGCCACCCAGAGCTTCCTTTTCGGGGTGCTGCCTATCGGAGGCCGCCGCTTCCATGTGGCCAACATCGGCGGCAGCGGGATCATCCCGCAGGACCGCATGACCAACAACGCCCTGTACGACGCTCTCATGCAGCGTGAGGATGCCGACTTCGTGCTCCCCATCAGCAGCAGCAGCGTTCGTGACCAGATGTTCCTGGGCAATCGCACCACGCTTACGGTGCGCGCGAAGGCCTTCCGCATCAAGTCGAAGTAAGGGTTGATAGAGACCCGGTTCGGGAGCCGCGGCCATTCGGTCGCGGCTCCTGTATTTCAGGGATACATTCGCACCATGCGCAGACCACTTCCCCAGTTGCTCTCTTCCTTGATCATGATCCTCGTGCTCGCTTCCTGCAAGCGGGAGAACGAGATTCCTGTGCTGACGGTGACTCCCAGTGCGCCGGTGCTTGCCGTTACCTCCGGCAACGTGATCACTTTCCGGATAACCGGCACATCTGATAAATCGAACCTGAGCAGGCTGCTCATCACTTCGAAGCGCGACAACGATTTCACCGTAACGGAGATCGATACCGCGTTGAGCGGTGGAGGGCTCAATTGGACGTGGGAATATCAAGTGCAGCACGCAGCAGAGCCTTACGCCACCAGGCTCACCTTCGAGCTCTATGAGGCCGATGGGGATAAAATGTCCACGCGCCGCACGCTGAGCGTGAGCCTCGGGGCGATCCTGCTCACGGAGTCCGCAGGGCATCAATTCTATTCGCGCAACTCGGCCACGCATGGGGAATCGGCCTTCGATCTGGAGGAGCGCCTGCCGGTTCTCTACACCGTTGACAGCACTAGACGCGATCTTCAGGATGATCCGGTATCGGCCAGCGAAACGGAGATCAGCCGCACATGGATCTCGCCATCAGGAGGGCGTATGGTTCGGTTCAATGGCTTCGATTACGCGAACGCGACCAATGTCAGCGTTCGAAATGCCTTCGATTCCGGTGTTCCGGTCGAGGAGTTGACGAGCGTTGCCGTCAATGACGTCATCATCGTCAAGCTCGGTAGCCTTCCGGCGAACGTGAGCCATTATGCAGCGGTACGGGTGACCGACATCCTGGACGAGCCGGGAAGCGCGGACAACGATCGCTACACCTTCAACATGAAGTGGGCGGTTTTCGTTGAGTAGATCCGCAGGCTCATGATTCCCGTGCTCAGCCCGCAGGATATCCGCGCGGCTGATGCGTGGACGATCGCTCATGAGCCCATCGCCTCCATAGACCTGATGGAGCGCGCGGCCGGTCGCTGCGCTGAGCGGATCCTCTGTTGGATGCGAAAGCAGAGGCATCCGGCAGGATCGGTGGCTGTCTTTGCCGGCATGGGCAATAACGGAGGGGATGGATTGGTGATCGCGAGGCGGTTGCATGAAGCCGGGATACGAGTCTCAGTGTACTTGATCGCGCACAGCAGCACCGAGACTCCCGAACGCGCCATCAACGCAGGTAACGCTCGGAGAGCCGGTGTTCCGACTTTCGAGGTAATGAAACCTGCGGAGCTGCCATCGATCACTGATTCGATTCTGATCGATGCGCTTTACGGCACGGGCTTGCGAGAGCCGCTTACGGGACTGGCGGCTGAAGCGGTACGTGCGATGAACACCTCAGGCCAGCCTATCATCTCGATTGACATGCCTTCAGGCCTGTTCACCGAGGACAACAGTGCCAATCGCCCGGAGTCCATCGTTCATGCTGCGCTCACCCTGACGCTCGAGGTGCCTAAGCTGGCGCTGATGCTCCCGGAGAATGAGGCCTTCGTCGGCGAATGGGAGATCGTCCCAATCGGACTCGATCAAGCATTCTTGCAACGATGCGCTTCGAAATGCACGCTTGTGGAGCGCACAGACGCAGTGTCGATGATCAAGCCTCGACCTAGGTTCGGACACAAGGGGACCTTTGGGCATGTGTTGATCATTGGCGGAAGCACAGGTCGAATGGGCGCTATGGTGCTTGCCGCCAAAGCTGCGCTTCGAAGTGGTGTTGGCCTGGTCACGGCAGCAGTTCCAGACAGAGGCGCCAACATTCTGCAGGTTTGCGCACCGGAGGCGATGTGCGTTCCAGGCTGCGGCGCGGAATCGATAGGGACCATCCCTGATCTTGAAGACTATTCCGGTATTGCGATCGGGCCTGGCCTCTCCACAGTGAGCGGAACCGCGCGCGTGCTCGAACGGTTGCTCGAGGAAGCGCGTGTGCCGCTCGTCTTCGACGCGGATGCACTGAATCTGCTGGCCGCTTCACCGCATTTGCTGTCCAGGATTCCCGCTGGGTCGGTCCTAACGCCGCATCCGAAGGAGTTCGATCGTTTATCAGGGCATCCATCAAGCACCGGTTACGAGCGCTTGCAACGTGCCAAGGACTTCGCGGCGAAACTTCGCGCGCATCTCGTGCTTAAGGGCGCGTATACCGCGATATGCACGCCGGATGGGCACGTTCACTTCAACCCAACCGGGAATCCAGGCATGGCCAAGGGGGGGAGTGGCGACGCGCTCACGGGAATGCTCGCCGGCATGCTCGCCCAAGGCTACGCACCCACGGCCGCATGCATGCTTGGTACTTACCTGCACGGGCTTGCCGGAGACTTGGCCGCCACCCTGCAAAGCCAGCAAGGAATGACTGCAATGAGTCTTGTCGAAGCTCTGCCTGAGGCGTGGAACGCGCTTCACTGAGCGCGACTAGTCCATACCGCCTCAGCCTTTGAGCACCTGTCTGCTGATCACCAGCTTCTGGATCTCGCTGGTGCCCTCGCCAATGGTGCACAGCTTGCTATCACGGTAGTGCTTCTCCACGGGGAAGTCCTTCGTATAGCCATAACCACCGTGTATCTGCACGGCTTCGTTGCTGGCCCATACGGCCACCTCACTGGCATAGTACTTCGCCATGGCGCTCTCCTTGGTCATCTTTTTGCCGCGGTTCTTGAGATCGGCGGCTTGAAGCGTGAGCAGTTCGGCTGCCTCGATGCGCGTGGCCATGTCGGCGAGCTTGAAGGCGATGGCCTGGAATCCAGCGATGGGCTGCCCGAACTGCTCGCGCTCCTTGGCGTACTTCACGCTGGCGTCGAAGGCGCCTTTCGCGATGCCAAGGCTCAGCGCCGCGATGCTGATACGGCCTCCGTCGAGGATCTTCATGGCCTGCTGGAAGCCCTCGCCCACATTGCCAAGAACATTCTCAGCCGGCACGCGGCACTCCTCGAAGATCACTTCGGCCGTCTCACTGGCGCGCATGCCCAGTTTGTTCTCTTTCTTGCCGGCTTTGAGTCCGGGTGTGCCGCGCTCCACCACGAAGGCGGTCATGCCCTTGCTGTCCAGCAGCTCGCCGGTGCGAGCGATTACCACCACCGCATCGCTGCTGATGCCGTGCGTGATCCAGCACTTGGTCCCATTCAGCACCCAATCGTCGCCTTCCTTCCGGGCGACGCACTTCATCCGCATGGCATCGCTTCCAGTGTTGGGCTCGGTCAGCGCCCAAGCGCCGATCCATTGCCCCGAGGCCAGCTTGGGCAGCCAGCGCCGTTTCTGCTCCTCATTGGCGAAGTAGAGGATATGCCCGGTGCAAAGGCTGTTGTGCGCGGCCACGCTCAAGCCAACGCTTCCACAGATGCGAGCCACTTCCACGATCGTGCTGATGTACTCGTTGTACCCGAGGCCCGCGCCACCGTACTCCTCTGGCACGAGTACGCCCAGCATGCCTGCCGGACCAAAGTGATTTCGGAAAAGCTCCGCCGGGAAATGCTGGCGCTCGTCCCAATCCATCAAGTGGGGACGCAGTTCACGTTCGCATAAGTCGCGCACGGCCTGCGCGATCATGGTCTGGCTTTCGGTTGTCGCGAATTCCATCGTTTCGATCAATAGGTGAGCAAGGTAACCACCTTGGCATTGTAGGATTCCAGTTTCCGCAAGCCGTCCAGGAAGCTGAGTTCGATGAGGAAGGAGAAGCCCGAGACCAGTCCGCCCTGCATGCGCACCAGCTCTGCTGCCGCCGCCGCAGTGCCGCCAGTCGCAAGCAGATCATCGTGCACGAGCACACGCATGCCGGGTGAAACGCTGTCGACATGCATCTCGACTTCGGCGCTTGCGTACTCCAGGTCGTACTTGTAGCTCACCGTTCTCCAAGGCAGTTTGCCTTTCTTCCGGACAGTCAGGAAGGGCACGCCGAGCGCCAGGGCCAACGGCATCCCGAACAGGAAGCCGCGGCTTTCTATTCCCGCTATGGCATCGATGGGCGTGTCCTGCAAACGCTCGCGAAAGCCCTGCGTGATGGCTCGGCACAAGAGGGGATCCTCCAGCACCGGCGTGATGTCACGGAAGAGGATGCCGGGTTTGGGGAAATCGGGCACCGCTCGTATGGCCGATGCGATGCGCTGCTGCAAAGGATTCACTCCACGCTCAGGTAAGGCGCAAGTTTACGGTAGAGGGCCTCATCGATCAGATGGATGGAACGGATCGCGGCTACATCGTTGAAGGGGCCGTGCTGCTGCCTGTATGCGATGATCGGCTTGGCCAGCTTCCAGCGGATGTAGGGATGAGCCGCCAGTTCTTCCGCGGTGCATGTATTCAGTGGGATCCGGCGCAAAGCAAGCGTGTCAACCACCAGCAATTCCTTCAGTCGCGCGACGGCTTCAGGCTTGTCCCGGAGGACATACACCTCGGCCAGTTGATCCAGTGAGCGATAGCCACCGAGACCGTCGCGGTACTTGACGATTCCGCGCGCGAATGCCGGGCCGATTCCCGGGAGCGCGATCAAGGCCGTCGTGTCGGCAGTGTTCACCTCCACCTTCCGCACCGGTTCCTTCTCGTGCAAGGATGCCATCGGACGATCGGCTTGTGCGAACGATGTTGGTTCGTGCCGTTCGCTCCTAGTATCCAGCTGCTCCACTGCAGGCCGCGCCACGCTGTCGGGCAGCAGGATGAATGGCTGAAGCCGCTCATAGACGTCGGGACTGATGGTGTACATCCTCTTCACGTCGGCCTTGCTGCGGAATCGGCCGCCTTTCGCCCGGTAGCGCATGATGGAGGCTGCTTGCTTCGCGGTCAATCCCAGCCGCTGCCAGTCCTCCGCTTCTATGGTATTCGGGTCGAACGGGAGGATCCGCTGCTCGAGAACGGCATCCGTTGATCCGCGGTGCGCGCTGTCACGCGATGCGAGCCAGGCCTCCATCTGCGCGCGGATGGGCTCGATATCTTCGGTGGAAGGCTGGTAGAGGCGCTGGTAATAGAGCAATGCGCAGATCGAGACGGTGATGAGCAACATCATGGCCGCGTTGCCACGACGTTCCGCCTTATGCAGGGACAACAAGTCGCGCAACTGCTCCTTGAACGGCCGACTCGCGAACCGCTGCCGCTCGTGTTCGCGATCAGGCGGCTGGCTCATGGCTGATCAGCGTTTCACGTCGTCGTTCTCCGCGTAGCTGTCTGGCTCCTTTTTCGGCGGAGAGGTCAGCACCCGGTAGAAGAAGTAGACCGTGATGCCCGTGACGATGAGCACGGAGCCGAGCATGAGGATGAGGGCATCGTTGTTCATGGCTTCACGTGATCCAATTGTTTCTTCCGTTTCAAGTAGGCCAAACGCACGAACCACGCGATGCCCATGAAGAGCAGTAGAAGGATGCCGCGCCCAACCCACACCTGCCAGGGCACTTCTTTGGTGAGATTCTCCCAAATCGTGGGGAGCGACTTGAAGAACACGAAACCGAGGAAGAGCGGCGTGATGTACTTGATGATGAACCGGAAGATCCTCGGCACCTTGATGTCGGCGCCGTGGTTGATCTCCTCCCAGCCCTTCTCCATGCCGAAGACCCAGGCGAAGAGGATGATTTCGAATAGCGCGAAAACGACCAGGCTCACGGTGCCTGCCCAGTAGTCGAATTCATCGAATACGCCTTCCTGGAACCAGATCACGCAGGGCAGTCCCAATAAAAGCACGAGACCTCCGAAGAACCAGGCCGCCGGCCGATGCTTCCACCCGAACTCATCCTTCAAGAAGCCCATGACCGGTGTCCCCATGGCCAGCGAGCTCGTGATGCCGGCGAAGAAGAGCAGGCCGAACCAGCAGACTCCGGCGACTGCTGCCAAGGCCGGGCCCCATTGGGTGAACAGGTAGGGTAGCGTGCGGAAGCCCAGGCCAAGCCCGCCCGTCCGGGTCATCTCCACCACCTTTTCGATGCCCAGGTACCCGATGCTGATCGGTATGATGATGGCGGCGCCGAGCACCACTTCCACGAATTCATTCATCCAGCCCGCACTCATGGCGTTGAGGGCGATGTCGTCCTTTTTACGCACGTAGCTCGCGTAGCAATGAATCGATCCCATGCCCACGCTCAACGTGAAGAAGATCTGGCCCGCGGCCGCCAGCCACACCTTCCCGCTCCAAATGCTGGAGTAGTCGGGTGTCCAAAGGAAGTTGAGGCCGAGGGTGCCATCGTTCACGGCTCCGTGCTCACCAGCCTTCAGCATGACACCGCGCACCGCGAGGAACAGTCCGAAGAGGATGAGCAAGGGCATGCCGATCTTGGCCACTTTCTCCACGCCGCCCTGCAAGCCTCGGGCAAGGATCCACGTGTTCAGCGCCAGGCATAGGAGCCAGAATACGATCGCTTCATAAGGAATGCCCGTGGTGGTCGTGCTCACATCCACGTAGTTGCTGAAAAAGGCCGCCACCTGCTCGGAACTCTGTCCATTGAATGATCCGGCCACGCTATGCCAGATGTAGCTCAGCGTCCAACTCTCGAGGTAGCAGTAATAAGCGGCCACTGCCAGGTTGGTGAAGATGCCGAAGACCCCGATGTATTTCCAGAGTGCGCGCTTCGGGTCCATCTGGTGCAGGATGAAGGGCGTGCTGTGGTGGCCATGCCTTCCGCCGAATCGGCCCATGCTCCATTCCACCCAGAGCAGCGGAATGCCCATGAGCAGGAAGCAGACGAGGTATGGGATGATGAAAGCGCCGCCGCCGTTCTGGATCGCTTGAACGGGGAACCGCAGGAAGTTGCCCAGGCCAACGGCGTTTCCTGCCATGGCCAGGATCAGTCCCACGCGCGAGCCCCATGATTCTTTCTGCACCAGCGTCATGCGTTACGGTTAAGGCTCGCCAATATAGGCGGCTATCCCAGTCCGACATCGGTGGGCGCTTCGCCC
>JAEUSX010000040.1 GCA_016788405.1 Flavobacteriales bacterium | reverse complement strand
CCGCACGCCGCCTTCTTCTGCACCACCGAAGAGTACAAGCGCCTGCTCCCGGGCCGCATCATCGGCGTGAGCCAGGACCGCCGCGGCGGCCAGGCCCTGCGCATGGCGCTGCAGACGCGCGAACAGCACATCCGCCGCGACAAGGCCACCAGCAACATCTGCACGGCCCAGGCCCTGCTCGCGGTGATGGCCGGCATGTATGCGGTGTACCACGGACCCGACGGCTTGAAGCGCATCGCCCGCAACGTGCATGCCCACACGCGCAACGTGGCCGAGGCCGCGAAAGCGCTGGGCTACACCGTGGTGAACAACAGCTTCTTCGACACGATCACGGTGACCGGGGCCGACGTGAACAAGGTGCGGGCGGCGTCCGAGAAGCGCGGCATCAACTTCCGCTACGACGGCAACAACGTGAGCATCGCGCTGGACGAGACCGTGCGCACGAACGACGCGACCGACGTGGTGGCCGCACTGGCCGAGGCCATCGGCAAGGCGTCACCCGCGCTTTCCGGTAATGGTGCCAGCATGGCGGTACCCACCGACCTGCAGCGGACCAGCGCCATCCTTGCGCACCCGGTGTTCAACACGCACCACACAGAATTGGAATTGCAGCGCTACATCAAGCGTTTGGAGAACAAGGATTTCAGCTTGATGCACGGCATGATCCCGCTGGGCTCATGCACCATGAAACTGAACGCGGCTAGCACACTGCTCCCGCTGAGCTGGCCGGAGTGGGGCAGCCTGCATCCGTTCGCGCCGGTGGAACAGACGGAAGGCTATCAGGAAGTGTTCCGACAATTGAGCGATGCGCTGGCTAAATGCACGGGCTTCAGTGCGGTCTCGCTGCAGCCCAACAGCGGTGCGCAGGGCGAATACGCTGGTCTGCTCGTGATCCGTACCTACCACGAGTCGCGCGGCGACCACAAGCGCAATGTTGCCCTGATCCCCAGCAGTGCGCACGGCACCAACCCGGCGAGCGCGGTGATGGCCGGCATGCAGGTGGTGGTGGTGAAGGCTGACGCCGAAGGTCACGTGGACGTGGCCGATCTGAAAGCGAAGGCCGAGCAGTACAAGGACACGCTGAGCTGCCTGATGGTGACCTACCCCAGCACGCACGGCGTGTACGAGGAGAGCATCAAGGAGATCACCAGCACCATCCATGCGAACGGCGGCCTGGTGTACATGGACGGCGCGAACATGAACGCGCAGGTGGGCCTCACCTCGCCCGGCGACATCGGCGCGGACGTGTGCCACCTGAACCTGCACAAGACCTTCGCGATCCCGCACGGCGGCGGTGGTCCCGGCATGGGCCCCATCTGCGTGAACGACAAGCTGAAGCCCTTCCGGCCGGGCCACCCGCTGATCAAGACCGGCGGTGAGCAGGCGGTGCCCGCCGTGAGCGCCGCGCCCTGGGGCAGCTCGCTCATCCTGCTCATCAGCTACGGCTACATCAAGATGCTGGGCGGCGACGGCCTCACCGATGCCACGCGCTACGCGATCCTCAACGCGAACTACATCAAGGCGAAGCTCGAGAAGCACTACCCCATCCTCTACGTGGGCAGCCAGGGCATGGTGGCGCACGAGATGATCCTCGATTGCCGCGACTTCAAGCGCGCCGCCGGGGTGGACGTGAGCGACCTCGCGAAGCGCCTGATGGATTATGGATTCCACGCGCCCACTGTGAGCTTCCCCGTGGCGGAAACGCTGATGGTGGAACCCACCGAGAGCGAGAGCAAGGCCGAATTGGACCGATTCATCGATGCCATGATCGGGATCCGCAAGGAGGTGGCCGCGCTGGAAGAGGGCAAGGCCGACAAGGCGGACAACGTACTGAAGAACGCGCCGCACACCAGCGCGGAGATCTGCGCGAACGAGTGGAACCACGCTTACACCCGTGAGCAGGCCGCCTTCCCCGCGCATATCAACCGCGAGTGGAAGTACTGGCCCGGCGTGAGCCGCGTGGACAATGCCTTCGGCGACCGCAACCTGATCTGCACCTGTCCGCCGATCGAGGAGTACATGACCGTGGAAGCCTGATGCGGAAACGGATCCTTCTGCCTTTCGTGGCATCGTTGCCAGGGCTGGCCGCATCGGCGCAATCGCGCCAATCCGACTGTCTGTGGAGCGAGGACTTCGAGCAGGGCATCCCCGTGGACTGGAGCACCAATCAGGTGGAGAGGCAGACCGCGGCTGGAGTCGGAATCGGCGAGTTCGTTCCGGCATTCACGGCAGGAACGGCGAGCGATGCGAATGCAGGCGGCTTCTTCCCCGTGCCGGACATGCCTGCGGGCAACCGCTTCGCCATGGCGAACGATGATGCCGCGCCATGCAATTGCGACCTCGACTCCGCCGTGCTGGCAACGCCGAGCATCGACCTCAGCGGCCTTTTCAACATCGCGCTCGATGTGCGCGTGCATCACACGCGCGCGCTCGGCGGCGGTGAGGCGAGGATCGACTTCAGCGCGGACGGCGGCGAATGGCAGCTTTTCGAGATGATCCCTTCGGGCGAGGGCTGGCGGCATCTCACTTTCAACATGTCGCTGCTAGGCGGGATCAGCGATCTGCGGCTGCGCTTCCAATGGAGCGATAGCGCGAACTGGGCCAGCGGCTTCGCCTTGGACGACATCTGCATCCGTGAGCGCTTGACGCATGACCTGTCCATGGTGGACACGCGCGTGATGAATGAGGGCCTTTCCTGCTTCGCCACGGATACGCTGAGCCTGGGCTATCGCCTTCTTCCGCTGGAGCAGTCGCGTCCCATGGCCTTGAGCGTCGACCTCTTCAATCCTGGGACCGCCCGGCTTTACGAAGTGGCCGTGAGCGTGCTGGTGGAGCAGGGAGGATTCATGCATGGGCCGTTCACTTCCCAACTTCTGGATTCAATCAGCAGCGGCGAGCGCGTCACCGTTGTTGTACCTACCGACTGGGCGCCTGATGCGCTCGGGCCAGTGTCGTATCAGGCATCCGCTGTTTCGCCCACCGGCGAAGATGACCCCAGCGACAATTCGGCAGCTGATACGATCACGATCACCGGCCCTGGGTGGGACGACGGGTACGGCGCCATGGCTCTGGACGCAGGAGAGGCGCAAGGCGTGCAGCGAAGCGATGAAGGCTTCATCGCGATGATCCGTTGCGAACTGGTGAACGAAGGCAGCACCGCGCGCGCCATCACCGCCAGGCTGGATCCGGCATCGCAAGTCGGTGAGGAGATCCGGGGGATCATCTTCGATGGGAGCTTCGAACTCATCGATACCACGCTTCGACATGTGATCACGCCCGATGATCTGGCGAACGCGGGCGCCGGACTTCCGATCCACCTGCCCTTCCCGGTGCCCCCGGCTCTTCCGGCCGCCGATTGCTTCGCCGGACTCCAGCGCCTGCCCGGCGCCGGTACGGTTGGCGTGCTCACCAGCGGCAATGGTCCTATCGGCTCTGCAGCGCTGATGCAGGGCATTTCCTTCGATATCACCTGGCTGGAGGCGATGCCCATGGTCAGGCTGCACTTGAGCGATTACGGCGTTGCCGTGCCGGACATCGAATCCGATTCTCATGCACGCATTCATCCGGTCCCGGCGAACGATGTCGTCTGGATCGGATATGATTCTTCGGAATCGACCCGGACTGGCCTGACCATCCTGGATGGCGCTGGGCGGGTCGCTATGGAGCAGACGCTCACTGGTTCGTCGGTTGGGGACCAGCGGCAGCCCATCAATGTCGCTTCCTTGTCCCCAGGGGTTTACGTGCTTCGGCTCACGCACGGCTCTGGCGTGGAATCCGCCCGATTGGTCATCGCACGCTGACGGCGGAAATGCCGTTGGGCCGTTGCCTGTTCAAGACTGGCCGAAGCCTGTTCAGGGCCGAGCTGCGAACAACGTATCCCGGTCATGTCGTGTCTTTCGTCCACAGTTCCTAGTTTCGTGCCCCTTCGGACCAGAAAACCCAACAACAACATGACTCAACGTTACATCCTGCTTCCCGCTTTGCTGGTCGCCGGCACTTCCTTCGCCCAGTTGGCGAACGGGGTCGCTGCCCGCAAGAACTTCCGCCCGGTGGCTCCGGCGCGTGAAGAGACGATTTCAATCCCCGCTCAGGAGAACGACAGCCGCGCAGGCGGTGATGTGGTTTGGAGCGAAGACTTCGCCAACGGTCTCGCCGGCAACAACGGCGTGGGCGCCTGGACCACATCTGGTCCGAATGGCGCGATCTGGCGCCGCAAGACCACCGGCCCGTTGGGTGCCTACACCGCAGTGACCGCGATCATCCAGAGCACCACGGCCGCCAATGGCTTCATGATGTTCAATAGCGACAGCGCGAATTGCACTTGGGCTGGCAACACGCCAACCGCGCTGCCCACCGACCAGTTCACCAACTGGGAGGGCAGCCTCGAGTCGCCTACCCTCGACTTGAGCGCCACCCCTTATGTGCAGTTGGAGTTCCAGCAGCGCATGCGCTACTGCTGCGGCGACGCTCCTCAGTACGTTGAAGTAAGCACCGATGGCGGCGCCACCTGGCCGAGCGTCTTCACGGCCGCCCCCGGCGTTGCCGTGAATACGCTGACCGCGACGCAGACGTTCAAAGTGAACCTGAGCTGCGCCATTCAGGGCAACCCGGCAAGCGTGAAGATCCGCTTCCGTCACAATGCGGACGCCGGCACCAGCCACTACCACTGGCAGGTGGATGACGTGAAGATCGTGGAGCTCTATGACCACGACCTCCGTGTGGTGAGCGCCTCGGTGAGCGATTTCGACATCGACCTGGCCTCCACCTACGATTCGCTGCGCTACACGCTTTACCCCTACAATCAGCTCCGCCCGCTGCCTTTGAACATGACCGTGCTGAACAACAGCACCATGCCTCAGGACGGCACGGTGGCCAACTTCGAGGTGCTGAATGGCGCTACCTCCGTGCTTAATCAGGACCAGAGCCTGGGCTCGTTCCCGCTCTGCCCCTCTGAGCAGAAGGTCGGCGTGAACCCATCGTTCACCCCGCCAGCGACGGCTGCTACATACACGGTGAACTATTCCATCACTGCTACCGACCCGGACAACACGCCTGCGGATAACACCGCGACGGCGAGCTTCGGCGTGAGCCAATACGACTATGCCCGTGACAATGGCACCATCGCGAGCTACGAGGATGGCGCCGGCGACGGCAGCGTGCTGATCCTGGGCAACGTGTTCTACGTGCACAATGCCGCCAACCTGTATGCAGCTCGCGTGGCGTTGAACAATGGCTCCGAGATCGGTGCCACCATCATCGCGGAGCTCCGTAACGTGGACGCCGATTTCACGGTGATCGCGGAGAGCGTTGAGCTCACCATCGCCCAGTCGATGCTCGGCGGCAACGGCAGCAGCAATTTCACCAACGTGGTGTTCGATCCACCTGTGGCCTTGGACGCTGGCACGGATTACATGCTCACGATCCACTGCTACGGCAACGTGCGCATCGGCAACAGCGGCACCAGCGATGCCCAGACCTCTTTCATCTACTACATCAGCCCCACACAGGGCGAGGACTGGTTCTACACCACCACGACCCCCATGGTGCGGATGAGCTTCAACCCCAGCGCTGGCTTGGAGGACATGACCATGGTAAGCGGCGCAGGCCTGGGGCAGAACATGCCAAACCCCAGCCGTGGCACCACCACCATCCCCTATTCGCTTGACAAGGCCGCGAACGTGGCGATCGAGCTCCATGACGTGAGCGGGAAGCTGGTGAAGCGCGTCAACGAAGGCTTCCGCCCTGCTGGCAGTTACCGCGTGAACATGAGCACCTTCGACCTTACGGAGGGACTCTATCTGTACACGCTGCGTGCTGGTGACGCGACCGTGACCCGCCGCATGAGCGTGGAACGGTAGGCCACTGCTGACCAGATCTCGAGGAGGGCGCCCGGTGGGCGCCCTCCTCTCTTTCAGCCCTTGCTCAACCGACCATCACAGTCACGCTCCCTGACCATTCCTTGGCGGCTGAAGCGCCCTTCCGTCCAGCAGGCTGGCAAAGGGCTTCCTCGGCCTAACAAGCATGGTCGCCGAACTGAACCTTCGAGCACTTGGAATTGATGGGCCGCATGGTTTGCTTTGTACCACAACCCCTCGTGGAACTCCTGTAACCCAACATTGACCGATGAAGAAGATCTACTCGTCCGTCCTTCTGTTCACCCTCGCCTTCAGCGGTGCGGTGAGCGCGCAGAAAACGGCCTACCAAGGCCCGCGCATCCCTGCCAAAGCCTCATTGGATCCCGCAACCCGCGTCGGTCCTGCCCTGAGCGCTGCACGCAGCACCATCCTTTGGGAAAGCACCTTCGCCAATGCCTCCGATTGGACGATCAGCAGCAATCATGGCGGGACCCTGCCCGGCATGAACGACTGGCAGATCGGTGTGGACCTTCAGCCCGGCGGGGATTACCCTACTCCGGCCATTCAGAGCACGACCGCTGGCGATGGTTACGCCATGTACGATTCTGATGCTGGCAACAACAACACCGCCAACCTCGAGCGTGCCAACCTGACCACGGCCAATTCCTTCAGCACGGTGGGTTACCCGAACGTGATTGTGGAGTTCGAGACCCAGTACCGCCGCTTCAACAACGAGCAGACCTACTTGGTGGTGAGCACGAACAACACCGATTGGCCGACCACGCTTGAGCCGACCACCGACATCAGCGGCATGAACAACGTGTTCTACGTGTTCGAGCCCGGTGAACTCACCCAGGGCGTGTCGCCAGGCAACCCAGTGACCCGTCGGATCAACATCTCGGCAGCCGCTGGAGACCAGCCCCAAGTGTGGGTGCGCCTGCTCTTCACGGGCATCTGGGGCTACACTTGGTACGTGGATGACTTCAAGGTGATGGATCAGCCTCCCTACGACTTGGTCATGCAGAACGGCTTCATCAGCCACACCGGCAATGGCGAAGAGTACGGGCGCATCCCGCAGAGCCAACTCAACTCCACGATGCGCGTGGGCGGCGATGTGCTGAATTTCGGGGTGAACGCGGTGACCAATACGGTCGTAGGCCTCGCCGTGGCCGGCCCTTCTCCGTTCAGCGCCAACAGCACTCCGGCCAACCTGGCCAGCGGTGAGACGACCACGATGGATCAAGATGCGGCCATCAGCAGCCTTGGAGAGGGCCTGTACAACGGCACCTTCGGCGCTGCCTGCACCGAGACCCCGCAGGAGAGCGATACCGACAACAACACGTACCTGCGCAACTTTGAAGTGAACAACGATTGGTACAGCGTGGATGGCATCGGGAACCACCCTGCCGGCTACGAGTCGCTGGCCTCCATCGGCACCAACAGCTTCACTGACGTAACCGATGGTCTGGTGCTCTTCAACTACTACGAGATCTCCCAACCGTTGACGGTGTACGGTCTCGAGATCGGCCTGACCTCGAACTCCGAGGCTGAAGCGTATTTCATCCCGGCCATCTGGGACACCACCCTCACTGCCGAGACCCACTTGGATGTGCCCATCTTCGAGAACCAGAACGTGACCGTGCTGTCGGATAACGATGTGACCAACGGGAAGATCACCGTGCTGTTTGAAACGGCGCAGACGCTCCAGCCCGGCGGCTACTACATCGGCATCACCACGTACAGCAATGGCGGCGAGAACAACATGCGCGTGATCGACGACCTGACCGTGCCGCAGCCCGGCCTCACCTCGGGCATCGACATCCCCGGTCCCGATGATCAGGTCTACAGCAACGGGAACGCCATGCACATCCGTCTGGCCCTCGACCCGGCCGTTTCGGTCCCCGAGCTGGCTGAACTCACCGGCATCAGCATCTACCCGAACCCCAGCACCGATGGCCTGCTGCAGTTCCGCAGCGAGCAGACTGGCAGCTTCTCCATCCAAGTGATGGATGCGCTTGGCCGTGAAGTGTTGAATGCCCGCAGCAACGGCAGCTCTGCGCTCGACCTGCGCGGCGAGGCCGCTGGCGTGTACTCGGTTCGTGTGAGCACAAGCACCGCCACCACGGTGCAGCGCGTCACGCTGAACTGATCCGAAGTCGTTGTTGGAAGCCCCCAGCGCTTGGCGCTGGGGGCTTCTCTTTTTCACCAGTCCCTCAACCGCCCATCGCGCCCTTCACCTGGCGCATCAGGCTGCCTGCGAACACGAACTCATTGAGCTCCATGTTGTCGCTGTGGAGCAATTGCTCCCGACCGCCCTCCCACCACTTGCGGCCCTTGTGGATGAACAGGATGCTATCGCCCGACTCCATCACGCTGTTCATGTCGTGCGTGATGACGATGGTGGTGATGCTGTACTCCTCGGTGATCTCGGCGATGAGCTGATCGATGACGATGCTGGTCTGCGGGTCGAGGCCGCTGTTGGGCTCGTCGCACAGAAGGTACTTGGGCTGCATGGCGATGGCCCGCGCGATGCCCACGCGCTTCTGCATGCCACCGCTGATCTCGCCCGGATAGAGCCTGTGCTTGTCAGGCGTGATGCTCACCCGGTGCAGGCAGTGCTCCGCGCGATCGCGCATGCCCTTGACATCGGTGGTCCCGAACATGCGGAGCGGGAACATGACGTTCTCCATCACATTCAGTGAATCGAAGAGCGCGCCGCCCTGGAAGAGCATGCCGATCTCCTGGCGCACGGCGCGTTTCTCATCCTTGCCCAGCTTGTGGAAGCTGCGGCCATCGTAGAGCACCTCGCCCTCCTCCGGCACATGTAGGCCAACGATGCACTTGGCGAGCACGCTCTTGCCGCTGCCGCTCTTGCCGATCACCTGATTGACCCGGCCCTTCCGGAACACGGCGCTGATGTCCGTAAGGACCTGTGCCTCACCGAAACGCTTGCTCAAGCCTTTCACTTCGATCATCAGAGCATGAGCTTGGTGATCACGAAATTGCTGATGATGATGGCCACGATGCTCCACACCACGCCGGTGGTGCTGCTGATGCCCACCTCGCGCGTTCCGCCGCGGGTGATGTATCCGTGATAGCCGCCCACCGTGGTGATGATGAACGCGAACACCTCGGTCTTGATGAGCGCGTAGGTGACCGTGAATGGATCGAAATCGAGACGGATGCCCTCTTCATAGGCGGCCGTGCTGATGATGCCGGTGGCGGCGACGATGAGGTAGCCCCCGAACACGCTCAGGAACATGCTGATGATGATCAGGAAGGGGAAGATGACGAGCGCAGCGACCACCTTCGGGAGCACGAGGTAACCGGCGCTGTTCACGCCCATGATGTCCAAAGCATCGATCTGCTCCTTGACCCGCATGGTACCGATCTCGGCTGCGATCGTCCCCGCCACCTTGCCCGCCAGGATCAGCGCGATGATGGTGGGGCTGAACTCGAGGATGGAGCTCTGGCGCGTGGCGAAGCCGACCAGGTTATCGGGAATGAACGGGTTGTTGATGTTGCTCTTCGTCTGCAGCGCTATCACCGCGCCCATGAAGCCGCTGAGCACCGAAACGATGCCCAGGCTCTTCACGCCGAGAAGGTCGATCTCATCAAGCGTCCTGCGCCAATAGATGCGGATGCGCTCAGGCCGCGCGAACGTCTCACGAAGGAAAAGGGCGTAGTGCCCGATGTGGAAGAGGATGCGCACGCGATGCGGGAGTGTGCGGCACGAAAGTAGTCCCCGCCGTCGCGCACGTAACTTGCCGCCGCATGCGTTTGCGCACGTTGCATCGTTGGTTCCCGCTGGCTCTCGCCTTGTTGCTCGGGGCGTGCGCGAGCACCCCCAAGAAGTACAGGAAGAAGCGCGGATGCGACTGCCCGCATTGGAACCTTGCCCCCGCAGCGCCCGCGGCGGATGCGCCCGTGCGCGTTTGATGCAACATGCCCGCTGATCCACTTGATCCGCTGCGGAACAGGCTGCCCGAAGCCGCTTGGCCACCCGTGCTCGAATGGATCCGGCAGCATCAGGTGTCGGTGCGCTTGGCCAGGCCCAGGAGCAGCAAGCTGGGCGACTATCGCGTGGATGGCATGAACCGCCAAGCCCGGATCACCGTGAATCGGGACCTCAATCCGTACGCCTTCCTGGTGACGCTGGTCCATGAATTCGCGCATCACGCCGCATTCCTGGAAGCGCCCCGGTCGGAATCGCATGGCAGCGAATGGCGCTCGGCCTATCAGCGCCTGATGCGCCCGTACCTGACGCCATCGGTGCTGCCGCCGGATGTGCTCCTGGCCCTCACCGTGCACCTGCGCCGGCCACCGGCCAGCAGCTGCTCCGACCCCCAGCTGATGCGGGCGCTTCACCGCCATGATCCGGCTCCCGGCCTACTGCTCGAGCGCCTGCCTGAACGCGCCGTCTTCGCATTTCGAGGCGCGCTGTACGTGAAGGGACCACGGCTCCGGAAGCGCTTCAAATGCTCCTGCTTGAACGATCGCCGCGAATTCCTCATGCAACCTCTGATCCAAGTGACCCTGGATCAGGCACGGTCCCTCCCATTACCTCCGAAGGAGCCAATACCTTGCGGCCCGAATGAATCATGAGCATACTTGGTGCGTGATCATGGCCGGTGGCGTTGGCAGCCGGTTCTGGCCCATGAGCCGAACGACCTATCCCAAGCAGTTCCTCGACTTCCTCGGCCTCGGTCGCACGCTGCTGCAGCAGACCTACGACCGCTTCCTTCCGATTTGCAGCAAGGACCGGATACTCGTTGTGACCAATGCGCGGTACGCCGGCATTGTGCGCGAGCAGCTTCCCGATCTGCAGCCTTGGCAGATTCTCGAGGAGCCTCAGCGTAAGAACACCGCTCCGTGCGTGGCATTCGCCAATGCCTTGATCGGTGCTCGCGACCCGGGGGCTGTGATCGTGGTGGCGCCCAGCGACCACCTTGTCCTGAAGGACGAGGCCTTCCACGAGACGATCGCCATCGCCGCGAAGCAGGCCGTTGAGGAGGATTGCCTGGTCACGCTAGGCATCATGCCCAGCCGACCCGACACCGGCTATGGCTACATCCAGTTCACCGAAGGCCCCGGCACTGCGCACCCGCGCGTGAAAGCCGTGAGGACCTTCACGGAGAAGCCGGACCACGCCACCGCCCAGCGCTTCATCGAAAGCGGCGATTTCCTCTGGAACGCGGGCATCTTCATCTGGAGCCTGAAGAGCATCAACGCTTCCTTCAAACGGCACCTGCCAGCGATGCAAGCGCTGTTCGATGCGCATGCGGGAGCCTTGGGCAAGGCTGGTGATAAGAGCGCGATCGAGTTGATCTACGCCGAATGCGCCAGCGAGAGCATCGATTACGGGATCCTGGAGAAGGCGTCGAATGTGCGAACGGTCGTCAGCGAATTCGGCTGGAGCGACCTGGGCACCTGGGGCAGCCTGTACACGCACCTGCCGAAGGACGCTCAAGGCAATGCTTCCATCGGCAGCGCGGTGAAGCTGCACGATTGCAGCGGCAATGTGGTGCATGCGAACGACGGCCGCCTGCTCGTGCTGCAAGGCCTCGATGATTTCATCGTGGTCAGCACGGCCGACGCGCTATTGGTCTGTCGCAAGCGGGATGAACAGCAGATCAAGCAGTTCGTGAATGAGCTCACTGCCGAGAGCGGCGAGCGCTATATCTGAGTCCTGTTCCCATGGACCGGGCCTTCCGCTTGATCGTATTCATTGTTATCGCTGGATGGGGCGTACTGCTCTATTGTTTCGATCCGGAGACCCACGACTCTTTCCTGTCCTGCCCATTCGAGGCGCTCACCGGCCTGCTCTGCCCCGGATGCGGCGCCCAACGGAGCGTGCATGACCTGCTTCACCTGCGCATCGGCGAGGCCCTCGGGCACAACGCGGCCTTGGTGCTGGCATTGCCCGCGCTCACGGCGCAATGGACCTGGAAGCGATTCACGAATCTGGACCCGGCCCGTGACAACCGGGTGGTCTGGGCATGGGCAATCGCGTTGGTCGCCTGGGGCGTGGCCCGCAATCTGCCTGGGCTGGAAGCCTTAGCCCCCTAGCCGCTTACATTGCGACGCAGCCCTGTCAGCACCTGTGCCCACGTTCGAACTCATCACCGGCCGAGAGGCACTGGCCAAGCGCGCTGCCGAACTCA
Source organism: Flavobacteriales bacterium (assembly GCA_016788405.1). Classification (GTDB taxonomy): domain Bacteria; phylum Bacteroidota; class Bacteroidia; order Flavobacteriales_F; family PHOS-HE28; genus PHOS-HE28. The sequence continues at coordinate 13,884 of JAEUSX010000040.1, read as the reverse complement.
TGCAGTCGGGCATCATCGCGCTCGACACCGAGGCGAGCAGCTTCCACCGCTATAAGGAACAAGTCTGCCTGGTGCAGATCAGCACCCGGGACCGCACCGTCCTCGTTGACCCGCTCGCCGCGACGGATCTGGCCCCTCTGGCGCGGCTTTTCGCCGTGAAGGACATGGAAGTAGTGATCCACGATGCCGATTACGACCTGCGAATCCTGGCCAGGTACCACGGCATCCGGGTGGAGAATGTGTTCGACACGCTGGTGGCCGCCGAATTGCTGAATGAGCCCGAGATCGGCCTCGCCTCGCTGCTGATGAAGTATCAGGGCGTGCAAGTCGACAAGAAGTTCCAGAAGGCTGATTGGAGCAAGCGCCCTCTCCCGCCTGAGATGCTCGCGTATGCCGCCGGCGATACGAGCCACTTGATCGCGCTGCGAGATCAGCTCAAGGAGTTGCTCATCGCGAAGAATCGCTGGAGCTGGGCGGAAGAGGAATTCGCCCTGCTCACCGACGCGCCTTTCAACCTGCCCGTCGACGATGAGCCCGCGTTCCTGAAAATGAAGGGCGCCAAGCTCCTCAAGCCGCACCAGCTCGCCATCCTCAAGGAGGTGCACGCGCTCCGTGAAGCGATCGCGGAGAAACTGGATCGCGCGCCATTCATGGTGCTCGGGAACGAAGCATTGCTGGAACTGGCCACCGATCCGCCGCGGCTGCTCAAGGACCTGGGCGCTCGCAGAGGGGTCGGCGAGAAGCTCATGCACCGCCATGGCCGCGATCTGCTCGCGGCGGTGAAGCGGGGTCTTGACATGCCCAAGGAGCAGTGGCCGCATGTTCCGCGCGGCAAGCGATGGCCTCGTGACAATGATTACGACGATCGATTGAAACGATTGAAGCAGGTCCGTGACCGGCTCACCCAGGAGAACGACCTGCGACTAGGCATCGTGGCCAGCAACCAGATGCTGACGGAGATCGCTCGCACCTTGCCCGGCGACTTGGATGCGTTGGCGGCGCTCCCAGGCATGCGCCGCTACCAAGTGGAGCACTTCGGCGAGGCCCTTCTCCAAGCGCTCCGTGCCTGAGCCGACCAAGGGCGTCGCGCACGCTTGGTGACAAGCTTCACATTCACACATAGCGATGTAGCTATACATTCGCCCCATAGAATCCAACCATGTCCCTTTCAACGCTCGACGAACGCATCGGATCGGAGAGGCTCGTGCGCGCCAGTGAATTGCTGAAGGTGGCCGCGCACCCGCAGCGGCTGGCCATCCTCGACCTCCTTGGCAATAAACGCAGGCTGTGCGTATCGGAGATCACCGAACTGCTCGGGCTGGAGCAGGCCATCATCAGCCAGCACCTCACGCTGATGCGGGACAGAGGCCTCTTGGGCGTGGAACGCGAGGGCAAGTACAGCTACTACCATTTGGAGCAGCCGGGCTTCCTGAAGATCATCAAAGACCTCGAAAGCTGCTGCGAGAACCTCTGAGCATGGAGATCATCGGATACATCGGCGCGGTGCTCATGGGCTTGTCCCTCGGCCTCATCGGAGGAGGAGGAAGCATCCTCACCGTGCCCATCCTCGTGTACCTCTTCCAAGTGGATGCCGTGCTCGCGACGGCCTATTCGCTCTTCATCGTGGGATTCACCAGCTTGATCGGGAGCTTCAGCCACATGCGCCTCGGCAACATACACTGGCGCACCGCCATCGTGTTCGGCATACCCAGCATCGTCGCGGTGTTCGCCACCCGGGCATGGCTCGTGCCGGCTTTGCCCGACCCGCTCTTCAGCGTGGGCGGCGCGGCGGTGAGCAAAGCGCTGGGCATGCTCATCTTCTTCGCCCTGCTCATGGTGGCTGCGGCGTACAGCATGATCCGGAAGCCCAAGGCGAAGGCCGATCAGGCTCAAGCCACAACCTCCATCAACCTTCAACCCCCGACCTTCAACTACCCGCTCATCCTGGCCGAGGGCGTCGTGGTGGGCACGATCACGGGCCTGGTGGGCGCAGGTGGCGGCTTCCTCATCATCCCGGCGCTGGTGCTGCTCGCAAAGCTTCCGATGAAGCAGGCGGTAGGCACCTCGCTCATGATCATCGCCGCCAAGTCACTGATCGGCTTCACGGGGGACCTGAGCGGCGCTGAGGTCATTGATTGGCGCTTCCTCGGCCTCTTCAGCACGGTCGCGGTCGCTGGCATCCTTGCGGGGAGCATGCTCAGCAAGCGCATCCCCAACGAGAAGCTCAAACCCGCCTTCGGATGGTTCGTGCTCGCGATGGGCGTCTACATCATCGGAAGGGAGCTCACGCATCTCAGCTAACCTGCAAGGGCTGCGCATTCGCCGCCCCGACCAAATCCAAACTGGACCATGAAAATCGAACAGATCTACACCGGCTGCCTGGCACAGGGCGCTTACTACATCGAGAGCAACGGCGAAGCTGCCATCATCGACCCGCTGCGCGAGACAAGCCCTTACATCGAGCGAGCCAAGGCGCGCGGCGCGAGGATCAAGTACGTGCTGGAAACGCACTTCCACGCGGACTTCGTCAGTGGCCATCTCGACCTGAGCCGTAAGACGGGCGCGCCGATCATCTATGGCCCGAACGCGAATCCGAGCTTCGAGGCGCATATCGCGACGGATGGCGAGGAGCTGAAGCTCGGAAACGTGACGATCAAGGTGCTGCACACGCCCGGACATACCATGGAGAGCACCTGCTACCTGCTCATCGATGAGCAGGGCAAGCCGCACAGCATCTATACGGGAGATACGCTCTTCATCGGTGATGTCGGCCGCCCGGACCTGGCGCAGAAAGCCGGCACCGTCACGCAGGAGGACCTCGCCGGCTTCCTCTACGAAAGCCTGCACAACAAGATCATGTCCCTGCCCGATGACGTGATCGTCTATCCGGCGCATGGCGCTGGCAGCGCGTGCGGAAAGAACATGAGTAAGGAGACCTTCGACACGCTGGGCAGCCAGAAGCGGAACAACTACGCGCTGAAGGCCGCCTCGAAGGAGCAATTCATCAAGGAGGTGACGGATGGGCTGCTTCCTCCTCCAGCGTACTTCCCGCAGAACGTGGCCATGAACAAGGGCGTGATCGAGAGCGTGGACAGTGTGAAGGAGCGTGGGCTGCGCGCCCTCACCCCCGATCAGTTCGAGCTGGTGGCCGAGACCGAGGGAGCGCTCGTGCTCGACACGCGCAACGCCGAGGACTTCAAGGACGGCTTCATCCCGCGAAGCATCAACATCGGCATCAAAGGCGACTTCGCTCCGTGGGTCGGGAGCATGATCCCCGACGTGAAGCACCCCTTGCTCATCGTCGCAGACGAAGGCTCGGAGGAGGAAGTGGTGACGCGCCTGGCCCGTGTGGGCTACGACAAGGTGTTCGGCTACCTCAAAGGCGGCATCGGCGCGTGGAAGTCGAGCGGCAAGGAGGCGGATACCATCGAGCGCATCGATGCGGAGGAGTTCGCCAAGCGCTTCCATGCGGGCAAGCTGCGGGTGGTGGACGTGCGGAAGGACGGTGAGTACGCGGCCGAGCATGTCGATGGCGCATGGCATGCCTCGTTGCAATTCATCAATCAGAACCTGGCCGCCTTCAGCAAGGAGGAGACGAACTACGTGCACTGCGCTGGTGGGTACCGCAGCATGATCGCAGCCAGCCTTTTGAAAGCGCGCGGATACCATAACCTTGTGGAGGTGCGCGGCGGCTTCAACGCGATCAAGAAGACGGACGTGAAGGTGACCGACTATGTCTGCCCGAGCACGCTGAATAAGTAAGACCGACCTCGATAAGCCCGGATCGATGCAGGTCCGGGCTTTTTCAGGCCTCAATCAAGCAACCTGACGGAAGTCATGCTCGACGCCATCAAACAACCCTGGCCCTGGTACGTGGCCGGAGCGCTCATCGGCCTCACCGTGCCCTATCTGCTGCTGGTGGGCAACAAGACCTTCGGCATCAGCAGCTCACTACGGCATCTGTGCGCCGCTTGCCTGCCAGCGAACATCAAGTTCTTCAAGTACGATTGGAAGAAGGAAGCTTGGAATCTGTTCTTCGTCGGCGGCATCGCCGTGGGAGCGCTCATCGCGGCTCGTTTCCTGAGCAATCCCGATCCGCTCGTGCTGGCGGAGCCGACGGCGGAGTACCTGGCCAGCAAAGGCATCACGGATACCAGCGCGCTGCAGCCGGCTGAGATCTTCAGCTGGAGCAACCTTTTCACGGTCCGGGGCTTGATCTTCTTCATCGTCGGCGGCTTCCTGGTGGGCTTCGGCACCCGGTACGCTGGCGGCTGCACCAGTGGCCACGCCATCATGGGCCTCAGCAGTCTGCAGTGGCCGAGCCTCGTCGCGACCTGCTGTTTCATGGTCGGCGGCATCGTCATGACCTGGTTCATCCTGCCCTATCTCCTTACGCTTTGATTCATGCAGAACAACGTCAAACGAACCCCATCGGCCGAAGCGCTGGCTGACCTGCAGGCTCGCGAGCAGGACGCCATTTGCGTGAACGAGAGCACGCTGAAGCACCCTTGGTGGTACAACCTGAAGTACGCTGCCTGGGGCATCCTCTTCGGGATCGTGTTCGTGAAAGCCGAGATCGTTAGCTGGTTCCGCATCCAGGAGATGTTCCGCTTCGAGAGCTTCCACATGTACGGTGTGATCGGCACGGCCGTGGTGGTCGGCTTGATCAGCGTGCTCCTCATCAAGCGCACGAGAGCGCGGACCATCTACGGCGAAGAGATCCACATCCCGAAGAAGGAGTTCAACAAAGGCCAGGTCATCGGCGGGCTGCTCTTCGGCCTTGGCTGGGCCATCACGGGCGCATGCCCAGGGCCGCTCTTCGCTCAGATGGGCGCGGGCTTCAGCGTCATCATCGTCACGTTCATCAGCGCGCTCGCGGGCACCTGGTTCTACGGACTGCTGCGCGAGAAGCTCCCGCACTAGGCCATGATCGAAGGCATCATCGTGCTGGTGGCGGCGCTTCTGGTGCTGATCGTCCTCCACGTGACCGAGGATGCCCTCCAGGTGCTGCGGGAGCGCACCGGTTCAGCGCAAGGCGCTCGCATGACCTGGGGCAAGCGGATCACCTGGGCCTTGCTCGCACTGGTGGCCGCGCACTTCTTCGTTCCGAAGGGCCTGCTGGAGCCTGCACCGCCACCACCGCCTCCGCTTCCGCAAGCTGCGCTGTTCAATGCGGATAGCCTCTGGAGCGGAGCGGACACCAGCCGCCTTGCTTCATTGAATGACAGCCTGGAAGCCGTGATCCGATACGGACGGGAACTGATCGCGAATACCAGTCATTACTTGGGCCAGCAAGGCACCGTGATGCGGAACACCAACGGGCTCAATTGCCAGAATTGCCACCTCGATGCGGGCACGCGGCCCTGGGGCAACAACTACGGCGCGGTTTGGAGCACCTATCCCAAATTCCGGGCGCGCAGTGGCGGTTTGGAGAGCGTGGCGAAGCGGGTGAACGATTGCGTGGAGCGGAGCCTGAACGGTACGGCGCTCGACACCAACGGGCGTGAGATGCGATCCATCCTCACATACATGGAATGGCTGGGCACCGGAATCGCCCGTGATGAGAAACCCAAAGGCACAGGCATCGTCGACATGGCCTATCTCGATCGTGCTGCTGACCCTGAAAAGGGCGCGGCCGTCTACCTGACCAAATGCAGCAGTTGCCATGGCAAGGATGGGCAAGGGATGCTGAAGGCCGATGGGCGCACGCAGCAATACCCGCCGCTCTGGGGCCCGCTCAGCTACAATCACGGCGCCGGCCTCTATCGGTTATCGAGATTCGCAGGCTACGTGAAGAACAACATGCCGCAAGGCGCCACCTACGCTTCCCCGCAATTGACCGATGAGGAGGCCTGGGACGTGGCGGCCTTCGTCAACTCGCAACCTCGCCCCGGCAGGGACCTCAGCGCTGATTGGCCGGACATCAGCAAGAAGCCCGTGGATCATCCCTTCGGCCCGTATGCCGATCCGTTCACGGCGTCGCAGCACAAGCTTGGTCCTTTCGGACCCATAGCAGCCCATTACAAGTTGAACGGAACGAAATCCAGCCAAACGGGAAAACCATGAGTACGACCTACCATCCCGAAGGCTGCGCATGCGGCGCGCATGACGACGACAACCGGGGCGTCACGCGGCGCGACCTGCTCAAATCGCTCGGCGCGCTCAGTGCCGGGATGATCGCAGGACCTGCAGTGGCGATGGGCGCCCTTGGCGATCACCGAACAGAGCTGACCGGCAACCGAGCCGTGGTGCAGGGCAAGGCTCAGAAGTTCACGATTCTGCACACGAGCGACATCCACGCCCAGCTGCATACGCACGACGAGTTCTTCCTTGAAAGCGGCGAACCGGTGTACCGCAAGCGCGGGGGCTTCGGTGTGCTGAAGACGATGATCGACACGCTGCGCTCGGAGGATCCGGCGAACACCCTCGTGATCGACGGCGGCGACTGCTTCCAAGGCGGCGGTGTCGCTGCGATGAGCGAAGGCCGTGCGCTGGTGCCGTTGATGAATCGCATCGGCTACGACTTGATCCTGCCCGGCAACTGGGAAGTGATCTACGGAAAGGAGATGATGCTGAAGGACCTCGGCGGGTACCGTGCGGCGAAGGTCTGCGCCAACATGTGGCACGAGAAGCTCGCCGACTACTGCGGTGACAAGCGGGACCCGAACGCCGACCTCGTCGGTGAGATGATCTTCCAACCCTATTGGACGAGGAACATCGCCGGCATCAAGATCGGCTTCATCGGCTACAACGATCCGCTCACGCCCAAACGCCAATCACCCGCATACAGCTGCGGCATCAAGTTCACCAAGCCCGAGGCGAACGTGGCCAAGTACATCCGCATCCTGCGCGACTACGAGCAGTGCGCCATGGTCTTCCTCGTCACGCACATGGGCCTGGCGCAGCAGGTGGACCTTGCGAACAAACCGGAAGTGGAAGGCGTGGACCTCATCCTTGGCGCTGATACGCATGAACGCGTGCGCAACCCGATCCAGGGGAAATACAGCAAGGTCACGGAGCCGGGGGCCTTCGGATCATTCATCGCCCGCCTCGATATCGTGGTGGAGGACGGCAAGGTGAAGGACAGCCACTACGAGCTGCTCGATGTGGATCCGGAGAAGTACCAGGCGGACAAGGAGATGCTCGCGCTGGTGGATGAAGTGAGCGCGCCCTACAAGGAGCAGCTGGGGAAGGTCGTCGGCAGCACGAGGAACACGCTGGTGCGCTACTACGTGATCGAGAACCCGATGGACAACCTGATCACGGACGCGCTGATGTGGAAGCTGAAGCCGGACGTCGCCATCAGCAACGGCTTCCGGTTCTGCCCGCCGATCGTGGCCGATGGAAAGTCGCCGACGCCCATCACCAACGACCACATCTGGAGCATGATCCCCGTGGATAGTGATGCCAAGTACGGCGAAGCCACGGGACAGCAGATCTGGGACTGGCTGGAGAAGGAGCTGCACAACGTGTTCGCGAAGGATCCGGCCAAGCGCTTCGGCGGTTGGGTGGTGCGCTTCAAGGGCATGACGGCCAACTTCACGATGAACAATGACCTTGGCAAGCGCGTGAACTGGATCAAGGTGGGCAAGAAGCCGATTGACCTGTCGCGCACCTACCTGATCGCCGCCTGCGAGCGCGAGGGCGACCCGGACGATACATTATGCCGGATGGAGAAGGTCTCGAACCCGCGCCGGGCCAATGCCACCATGCACAACATCCTGCGCGAGTACTTCGCCCAGCATTCGCCGGTGGCCCCGAGTGTGGAAGGCCGCATCACCGCCACGGATGCGCCCCAGGCCCTGCTGAGCCAGTTGGAAGGGTACGACTACGAGTTCCGCTAACGCTCTGTGAGCGAGGTCACGGTCGCGCGGCGCTCGCCCCCGGACCTTTGCTGCATGAAGAAGCTCCTCCTATTCCTCGCTTTGCTCTTCGGCACGACAGCCGTTGCTCAGCACGGTGAACGTCAGCATCGCGTCGTGATGCAGCTCACCAGCGGCGATACGCTCGTGCACAAGAACCTGATGAAGCAATTCAAGAACATGAAGGAGGCCTCTCCCTCCATTCAGCTTGAAGTGGTGTGCCACGGCCCTGGCATGGACATGCTGATGAGCGATCGCAGCATCGTTCAGGGAAAGTTGAAGGAGTTCGCCGCTCAAGGCATCGTCTTCCTCGCTTGCGACAATACCATCCGGGAGCGCAACCTGGACCCTGCCAAGGTGCTGCCCGAAGCGGGCCATGTGAAAGCGGGCATCATCCACATCGTGGAGCGCCAGGAGGATGGATGGAGCTACATCAAAGCGGGCTTCTGAGGTTCGGTGCGCAGGCTCATCCCGATCATCTTCTCGGTCCTATTGCCGGCATTCGTCCAGAGCCAGCAAAGCGATCAGGATCCTCCGCATGCTGATACCCTGCGTCAGGGAGCCGCGCTGCACGACGCCATCAAGAAAGGCACGCTGGAAGGCCGGTTCCGTCTCTTCGTCATGGGCACCGTGAACGACGGTGCGCCAGCTGATCATCACGCGCAGGCCTTCGGCGGCAGCCTCGGATTCGCATCGCAGCGGTGGCATGGCCTGCAATTCCGCATGAGCGGTGGCTACACGTTCGACCTCTGGAGCTCCGACCTCACCGTCGCGGATCCCCTCACCAAGCAGCCGAACCGTTATGAACTGGGTCTCTTCGATGTGACCGCGCCGCGCCGGGACAATCAGCTCGCCTATGTGCAGCTCTTCCAGTTGAACTTCCGATCAAGGAATGAGCGCACCCTCATCACCATCGGGCGGCAGGAATTGGCCACGCCGTTCATCAACGGTCAGGATGGTCGCATGCACCCTACCCTCGCCGAGGGAGCGTGGCTCGCGCACCGCGCAGCTAGGCTGCGCTTCGAGGCCGGCTTCATTCACGGCCTATCGCCGCGATCGACGGCGGGCTGGTACGCCACCGAGAAGAGCATCGGACTTTATCCGGTTGGCGTGGATGCCCGGGGCAGGCCGAGCAGGTACCAAGGCAACACCACCTCCGCCGGCATCGGCATGCTGGGCGTGCAATGGCATGCGCGGAAAAGCTTCACGGTCACGGGCTGGGACATGCTCACCGCGAACGTGAGCAACACGGCCATGCTCCAGGTCGAGCGAGGCACCCGCGACGACCGATGGATGGCCGGGGCAATGGTCATCCGCCAGGACCGCGTCGGCAATGGCGGCAACGTGGCTGACAGCCTATCCTACTACCAGACGGATGGATCCACGGTGATCAGCGGCCGAGTTCGCATGAACCACGGCCGGTTCCGTTGGCAGGCCAATTACACGCGCATCACCGCCGAAGGCCGCTACCTGATGCCGCGCGAATGGGGCCGCGAGCCCTTCTACACCTTCCTGCCGCGCGAACGCAACGAGGGCGCTGGCGACGTCCACGCCGCCACGGTGAATCTGATCTGGCGGAGCAGGGCCGGGCTCCGCATCCAGGCCGATGCCGGCCGTTACTGGTTGCCGCCGATCGCGAACGCCCGCTCGAACAAATACGCGATGCCATCCTACTACCAATTCGGCATCAATGCGCAATACCCATTCAAAGGCGACTGGCAGGGGCTCGCCGTGCAGGTGCTGCAACTGATGAAGCTCGCCGCGCCCAACGCGGAATACACCAGCAAGCAGGCCTACAACAAAGTGGACCTGTACCACGGCGAGCTCATCGTCAGCTACGCGTTCTAGGCTCTGTGACCTGCCTCACCAAAGGCGGCTCCTCGTTGCGAGACCTTTGCATCGCACAACAACAGCAACCATGTTCAAGACACTGTTCGGCATCGGCGGCACCAAGGTGGACCTCAGCCAGAAGATCAAGGAAGGCGCGCAGATCATCGACGTGCGTTCGCCGGAGGAATACCGCAGCGGCCATGTGAAGGGATCGGTCAACATCCCGCTGGACCGCATCCAGGATCAGTTGAAGAAGATCAGCAAGGACAAGCCCGTGATCACCTGTTGCCGCAGCGGCGCGCGCAGCGGAATGGCAGCGGATGTCCTGAAGCGGCACGGCTACGACGTGTATAACGGCGGCGCATGGACCAGCGTGAACAACCTGAAGCAATGAGCGCGTTGCCGGGCGAGGGAACGTGCGCGCGCACCTCTCTTCCGGATTGCGGCCGAGGGATGATGCGCCAACTCCTTTTTTCCATTCCGCTAGTCCTCGGCGCTTGCAGTCCACAGGATCGGAGCAGAAGCCTGTCTCCTGATGCCTTCGAAGCGCGCCTTTCGGGACCGGGCGTGATGCTCATCGACGCGCGAACACCTGCAGAATACAGCAGCGGACATCTCGCGAATGCCACGAACCTTGATTGGAACAGCGGTCAACTCGAGGCGGTGTCGGAAGGCCTCGAAGAATCAAAGCCCGTGCTCCTCTATTGCGCTTCGGGCCGACGGAGCGCGGCGGCCCGGGAATTCCTCATCCGCAAGGGATTCAAGGATGTCAAAGACCTTGACGGAGGAATACAGGCCTGGACGGCCGAAGGCAAGCCCGTCATGAGGTAGGCGTGCGGGCTTGCCGGAAGGGAGGGCCTGGGGCGATGCTCCGGGCCTTCTCCTTCCGCGGCGCAGGCCCGATCCACCTACCCCTCGCTGCACATCTTACCGGGATCCACCCACCGGTCGAAGTCATCCGCGCTGACGTGGCCCAAGGCCACCGCGGCTTCCTTCAACGTCGTGCCCTCCTTGTGCGCCTTCTTCGCGATCTCGGCGGCCTTGTAATAGCCGATGTGCGGGTTGAGGCTGGTGACGAGCATCAGCGAGTTCTCCAAGTGACGCTTGATCACCGCATGGTTGGGCTCAATGCCCGCGGCGCATTTTTCATTGAAGCTCACGCAGGCATCACCTAGGAGACGCGCGCTCTGCAGCACATTGGCCGCGATCACGGGCTTGAAGACATTCAGCTCGAAATGGCCCTGCATGCCGCCAACGCTCACGGCTACATCGTTGCCGATGACCTGTGCGCATACCATGGTCAGCGCCTCCGGCTGCGTCGGGTTCACCTTGCCGGGCATGATGGATGAGCCGGGCTCATTGTCGGGAATGATGAGCTCGCCGATGCCGCTGCGCGGGCCGCTGCTCAGGATGCGGATGTCGTTGGCGATCTTCATCAGGGAGACAGCGAGGCGCTTCAATGCGCCGCTCAGCTCCACCATGGCATCGTGCGCGGCCAGCGCCTCGAACTTGTTCGGCGCGCTGGTGAACGGAAGCCCGGTCAGCTTTCCGATCTGCTCAGCCACCTTCACCGCATAGCCCTTGGGCGCATTGAGGCCCGTGCCCACGGCCGTCCCGCCCAAGGCAAGCTCGCCCACCATGTGCAGCGCGTTGTCGATGGCGCGCAGGCCGTTGTCCAGCTGTTGCACATACCCGCTGAACTCCTGGCCCAAGGTTAGCGGCGTGGCGTCCATGAAGTGCGTGCGGCCGGTCTTCACGATCGCATTGAACGACTTGGCCTTCTGCGCCAGCGTTTCCCGCAGCTTCTTCACGCCGGGGATGGTCACCTCTACCGTGAGCTTGTAGGCCGCGATGTGCATGGCCGTGGGGAAGGTGTCGTTGCTGCTCTGGCTCTTGTTGACGTCGTCGTTGGGGTTGAGGACCTTCTGCTCATCGGCCAGGCTGCCTCCGTTGAGCACATGCGCGCGGTAGGCGATCACCTCGTTCACATTCATGTTGCTCTGCGTGCCGCTGCCAGTCTGCCAGATCACCAGCGGGAACTGGTCGTCGAGCTTGCCCGCGATGATCTCGTCGCACACCCGGCCGATGAGCTCGCACTTCTCCTTCGGCAATTTGCCCAGCTCCAGGTTGGTGAGGGCCGCAGCCTTCTTCAGGTAGCCGAAGGCATGCACGATCTCGCGCGGCATGCTGCCTGGCGGGCCGATCCTGAAATTGTTGCGGCTGCGCTCGGTCTGTGCGCCCCAGTACTTGTCGGCGGGCACCTTCACCTCGCCCATGGTGTCCTTCTCGATCCGGTAGTCGCTCATGGCTTCGCTTCAATATCGAACCGAACACTGAATGATCAAGATCGAAGCAGGCTGGTCATCCACTTCGACATTCGGTGTTCGATATCCCGTGTTCATCCTTCTCACACCTTCTGTGATTGCCCGTGCATCATCAGGTACGCCTTCAGGAATTCGCCGATGTCGCCGTTCAGGACGTCATCGACGTTGCTCGTCTCATGCTCGGTGCGCACGTCCTTCACCAGCTTGTAGGGCTGCAGCACATAGTTGCGGATCTGGCTGCCCCACTCGATCTTCTTCTTGCCCGCCTCGATCTCGCTGCGCTTGCTGCGGCGCCGCTCCAGCTCGGCCTCGTACAGCTGTGACTTGAGCAGCTGCAGCGCCTTGTTCTTGTTCTCAAGCTGGCTGCGCGTCTCGGTGTTCTCGATAATGATGCCCGTGGGCCCGTGGCGCAGCCTCACGCCCGTTTCCACCTTGTTCACGTTCTGGCCGCCAGCGCCGCCGCTGCGGAAGGTGTCCCAGGTGATGTCGGCGGGATTGATGTCGATCTCGATGCTCTCATCCACCAATGGATAGACGTACACGCTCACGAAGCTGGTGTGCCTGCGCGCGTTGCTGTCGAAGGGGCTGATGCGCACCAGGCGGTGCACCCCGTTCTCGCCCTTCAGCATCCCGAAAGCGAATTCGCCGTCCACCTCCAAGGTGGCTTGCTTGATCCCCGCCGCCTCGCCGTCCTGGTAGTCGAGCACCTTTACGCTGTAGCCCTCCTTATCGGCCCACATGCGGTACATGCGCAGCAGCATCAGCGCCCAATCGTTGCTCTCCGTGCCGCCCGCGCCGCTGGTGATCTGCACCACGGCGCTCAGGGGGTCCTCCTCGGCGCTGAGCATGTTCTTGAACTCCAGTTCCTCCAGCTTCTCGGAGGCCTTCTTGAACTGCGCCTCAAGCTCCTCCTCGCTCACCTCCTTCGCTTTCCAGAATTCGAACATCACGCCCACATCATCGATCTCGCGCTTCACTTCCTCCCACATCGCGACCCAGCGCTTCAGTTCGCGGATCTTGTGCATCACCGCCTTCGCCTTCTTGGCGTCGTTCCAGAAGTCGGGATCGAGGGTGTACTTCTCCTCCTCCAGGATGCGGCCGCGCTTGTCATCGATATCGAGGTAGCCTTTGAGGGCTTCGAGGCGCTCGTTCAGGCCGGTGATCTTGTCTATGGTGATCATGAAAGCGCCGCGAAAGTAGGAGGCGGGGGGGAGAGCGCATTGGTGGCGTATCACGGAAGGAAGACCAACCATAGTCTCACGCAGAGGCGTTGAGAGGACGGAAAAACCCCGATGCCCGGCCCGTTCTGCGCTCTAAGCGCCTCTGCGTGATGCCTTCAGCTCAATTCTGAAGAAAGCACCTTCTCCACCTCGTCCATGGCAAAGCCACGCCGCAGGAAATACAACATCACCCTCTGCCGTCTGCGGAACGCGTCCGGCTCCTTTTCCTTCGCCCAGCGCTTGGCCACCAGCTCGCGCAATCGACCAGCCTGCTCATCTTGGTCGATGGCCTTCAACGCTGCACGGATGCACGGCTCGCTCACGCGCTTCTGCTTCAGCGCCGCCTCGATCTTGCGCAGGCCCCAGCCCTTCTGCCTCAGCTTGCTCACGGCGAAGTGCTCCGCGAAGCGCGCCTCGTTCAGGAAGCCCTCACCGATGAGCTGGGAGATGACCGGCTCGATCTCGCGCGCGGGCACCTCCCAGGCGTAGAGCTTGTCGCGCACCTCTTGCTGGCAGCGCTCCTGGCGGGCGCAATAGGCGCGGGCTTTGGTGAGAGCGGAAGAGGACAATGAGCTATTGATCATGAGGGCCGGCGCCAACCTAAGCACCTGAGGTGAAGGACTGAAGGGTTGTCGATATTTGCGGCGC
>JAEUSX010000004.1 GCA_016788405.1 Flavobacteriales bacterium | reverse complement strand
GCGAACTGCGCAAGACCGAATACGACCACGTGATCAACTGCCAGCGCTTCTTCAGCACGGGGCTGATGACCGTCCTCGCGCGAGGGAGGGAGAAGGTCGGCTACGATAAGAACCCGCTCAGCTTCTTCTTCACGCGCAAGGTGAGGCATGTGATCGGCGATGGCCGCCATGAAGTGGACCGGTTGAACGCCCTGATTGAGCACTTGACCGATGCATCACGGCCGACGCCCCGCCTCTACCCCGTCGAAGGGCACGAATCCGAAGCGAATCCTGCTTCGCCGTACGTATGCATAGCCCCGGCCTCGGTCTGGTTCACGAAGCAATGGCCGGAGGAGAAGTGGGTTGAACTGATCAAGGCGCTTCCATCGGAGAATCGTGTGCTGCTCATCGGTGCGCCAGGTGATGTGGCGCTGTGCGAGCGCATCGCGAACGGCGCGGGTCGCGGTGAAGTGCTGGCGGGCAAGCTCTCCCTGCTCGGCACTGCCGACCTGATGAAAGGCGCCACCATGAGCTACGTGAACGATAGCGCGCCCCTGCACATCGCCAGTGCCATGAATGCCCCGGTGACCGCCATCTTCTGCAGCACGGTGCCGGCATTCGGCTTCGGACCGCTGCGGGCGAATGGGCGCGTCGTGGAGACGAAAGAGGAACTCGATTGCAGGCCTTGTGGCTTGCATGGGCACCGCGCCTGCCCGAAAGGGCACTTCAAGTGCGCATTGGGAATCGAAGCGCATGAAGCCATGCACTGATTGTCTGATCTTCTGATCACATTCGCCCCATGACCTACGAGAAACTCCAGTTCAACATCGCCGACGGCGTCGCTTCCCTTACGCTCAACCGGCCCGACAAGCTCAACAGCTTCGACCGGCAGATGGCATTAGAGGTGATAGACGCGCTGGACCGATGCGCGGCGGATGCGCTCGTCCGCGCGGTGCTCATCACCGGTTCTGGCCGTGCCTTCTGCGCCGGGCAGGACCTCGCCGAGGCCATCGCCCCCGGCACCAAGATCGAGGACATCCTCACCACGCAGTACAACCCCATCGTGCGCAGGATCCGCGCCCTGAAGAAGCCTGTGATCGCAGCCGTGAATGGCGTGGCGGCCGGTGCCGGGGCCAACATCGCCTACGCGTGCGACCTCACCCTCGCCGCTGAGAGCGCCAACTTCATCCAGAGCTTCATCAACATCGGCTTGATCCCCGACAGCGGCGGCACGTTCACCCTGCCACGCCTCGTGGGCATGCAACGCGCTTTCGGGCAGATGATCCTGGCGCCCAAGGTGAGCGCGAAGGAGGCGGAATCGCTGGGCATGATCTGGAAGGCCTTGCCTGATGAGGAGCTGATGAACGAGGCCACGGCCCTGGCGAAGAAGCTCGCGACCATGCCCACCAAGGCGATCGCCCTCACCAAGGAGGCGCTCAACCGCTCGCAGGGAAGCACGCTCGAAGCGCAGCTCGATGTGGAGAACGAACTGCAGTCCATCGCTGGCCGCAGCCACGACTACAACGAAGGCGTTAAGGCGTTCCTGGAGAAACGCAAGCCTGTGTACACCGGCGCGTAGTGCAGCCAACACATCCATACCGTCGAACCACCGAGTCGATAAGAGCAGAACCGAATGGACGCGACAACGAAGATCGCCGTGATCGGCGCAGGCACCATGGGCAGCGGCATCGCGCAGGTGGCCGCGCAAGCTGGGCACGATGTGGTGCTGTACGACACCCGCCGCGAGGTGGTGGACAAGGCATTGGCCATGTTGCGCAAGACATTGGACAAGCTGGTGGAGAAAGGCAAGCTCGCGAAGGAGCAGGCCGATGGCATCCATGGCCGCATCGCGTCCGCAAGCGACCTGAAGGAACTTGCGGGCAGCGGGCTCGTGATCGAGGCCATCATCGAGGATCTCGGCATCAAGAAGAAGCTCTTCGCTGATCTCGAGGGAATCCTGAGCGCGGACGCCGTGCTGGCCACCAACACCTCATCGCTCTCGGTCACGGCCATCGCAGCGGCATGCGGCATACCCGAGCGCGTCATCGGGCTGCACTTCTTCAACCCCGCACCGCTGCTGCCTTTGGTTGAAGTGGTGCCCGGCCTCGCGACAGACCCAGCACTCGGCGCGCGCATGTGTGCGCTGATGAAAGCCTGGGGCAAGGCGCCCGTGGTGTGCAAGGACACGCCGGGCTTCATCGTGAACCGCGTGGCAAGGCCGTTCTATGGAGAAGCGCTGCGCATCTACGAAGAGGGCATTGCCGACATGGCCACCATCGATCATGCGATGCGGACCATTGGAGGCTTCAAGATGGGCCCTTTCGAACTCATGGACCTGATCGGCAACGACATCAACTTCGCCGTGACGAGGACCGTGTTCGAAGCCTTCTTCTATGACCCGCGTTACCGACCGAGCATCACGCAGCAGCGGCAGGTGGAGAGCGGCTGGCTCGGTCGGAAGAGCGGCAAAGGCTAC
>JAEUSX010000111.1 GCA_016788405.1 Flavobacteriales bacterium | reverse complement strand
GCGCACCCCATGATGTTCCAGCACGTGGGCTGGATCTTCGAGCAGTGCATGTCCGCGCATCTCTTCTTCCAGGCCCTTTCGGTGCTCTGCTTCCTGCGCTGGCAGCAGACGGAGCGCAACGTTCATCTCGCGCTGACGCTCGTTTTCGTCGTCGTTCAGAACTACTTCTTCGGGAATGGGATCTTCCTCCCGCTCGCCCTCGCGACAGGCGTCTGGCTGTTCCGGCGCCCGGAGCGGCCACTGATCATGGAGCTTCGACGCGTAGCGCCTTTCCTGCTCCTCTTCGTGCTCTTCGTCGGCTTGCAGCTCGGCCTGGGCGGGGAGCGGTCCACCAAGCAGCTCTCCATCGGAGGCATCCCTGGCATGCTGCACGCGAGCGCCTATCTCTTCGGGGTGAACGCATCGCGGATGATCCTGCTTCGTGAAGGAGCGCTCGGCCCCTTGACGCCATGGCTCACCAGCATGATCGTGCTGACCGTGATCGTCCGTGCGCTCATGCGCCGCAGCCGCGACCGCCGGCTGGCATGGCTCTACGTGCTCTGGTACGGCTCGGTGTTCTGCTCCGTGCCGATCATGCGCGGCGGCTCGCTCGTCGGCGCCGAGGTCCCTCACTATTACACCGTGCTCTCCATGGCGCCCTTGCTGCTGCTGGCCGAGCACGCGCTCGGTGGGCAGCGTGTCTGGGACCGCCTTCCGCGCCCGGCGTTGCTCGTCTTCTGCGCGGGGCTGGCCATCGGCATCGTAGCGGTGGATGGTGAACTGCGGCGCCTGGTCTCCTTCCGGCACTTCCGCAACGAGCAACTCATGCGGAAAAGCGTTGACCAGGGCACGCCCTATTTCGGCCTGGATGACCCGTACTTCACCGCTGCGCGCTACCGTGTGCAGGATGCACGAGGCATTTACCTGCACTGGCATGCACGCAACCGATTCGGCCCGGTGATCGGCTACGAGCGGGATCCCGCGAACTGGACGCGCGATCAGTCAATCGTCGGAGCGGAGTAGTCACCTCCCGGCGGGAAGTCGCAGCATCCAAGCGCCCGCCTCCAGTTCGAGATAGCGCAATTCCGCTCCGGGCACCAGATCGGCCCACCGTTTCGCGATGAAGCGCTCATCATCCCGCCCGCCATCATCGAGCACGACCAGGGATCCGGGAGCGAGCAGGTGCTTGAGCAGCGGCAACGCCGGGTACCGCGCCTGCGGACCGGTGGTATCGGGCGGGCCATCGACGACCAGCAAATCGATGGGACCGGCCAGTCCCGCCTTGGAGCAGTCGTACCAACGGAGCATGGCTCCATCGGCTCGCTGCTCGACCAACGGAGCGTCGATCACTTCCGCGAAGGCACCGAGCCCGTGCTCCGTGATGAGCTGGCGCGTACGCGCCGCGTAGATCGGGTCGTGCTCCAACGAACGGACCTTTCCGCGACCAAGGCGCTTCAGGCAATACGCGATCACGAGCGTTGACACCCCGCTGCTCGCTTCGACCACCTGGGTGGGCTTCTCGGCCAAAATACGGGCGACCAATTCGCGCAGCAGATCAGGCGATGCGGCCCAGCTCCGCATGGCGGGCAGCGGAGCGATCGGCTCCGTGGCGCGGATGACGTGCTGAAGCGCCTCAAGCTGGGTGTACATGGACCGCTGCTCCTGAAGCGTGCGCAAGAAGAGGCGATGCTGATGATCACGCGATTCCAGCACGAAGAGCAGCACCGCCAGGACGGACAATGCGATCGGCGCCGCAAGCCCTGCGGTGCCCCACAGCGCATGCGCCGCCAAGCCGCACGCCAGGACAGCGACCGCTGCCCCGACAACGGTGACGATCTGCCTGATGCTGAATGGAAGCCTCATGTGCACGAGCCAAGGCGCGCTCCGCATGGCAAGGATACCGCTTCGCCTCGCAACCGCTGCGGAATGCCCCGGGTTACATTCGCGCGGCCTGCGGAACATGAGGTCCTACGCCTACTATGAGCATCTGTCGCTGAAGACGCGCGCATTGAACAAGGTGCGCCGGCTGCTGCAATGGGGACCCTTGGAGCGCCTGTTGCGACGTTTCACCCAAGGCGCGCAGCCGCTTTCCTTGCGCGCGCGCCTGATCCCGCCGGAGTACCTGTACCGGGCGGGCAGCTGGCGCGAGGCACGATTGAACGGGATGCTCTGCCGACTCGACCTTTCCGATACCGTAGGCCACAGCGCGTATTTCGGCCTGGCCGATCATGGGGCCGACCGCTTCCTGCGCAGCATCGCCCCAACTGATATCGTGGTGGACATCGGTGCGAACATCGGATTGCGGGCCATGGCCTTCGCCAAGGCCGCGCGGAACGGCCGGGTGATCGCCTTCGAGCCGCATCCGGTGAGCTTCGCCCGGCTGAAGGCGCATGCTGAGGCGAACCAGCTTCACCACCTCGTGCCCGTGCGCTTGGGCATCGGCAACGCTCGGAGCTCCGCACGTCTGTACGAAGTGGTGGGCACCAATCCGGGCATGAACCGCATCATCAGCGATCCCGAAGCCGATTCGCGCTTCCCTTCCCAGGAGATCGAGATCGATACGCTCGACCGGGCGCTGGCAGCGCAAGGCGTCATGCACGTCACGCACATCAAGATCGATGTGGAGGGATACGAGATGGAGGTGCTTCGCGGCAGCGAGGCCGTTCTGCTGCGCGACCGGCCCGCGCTCTTCATCGAGCTCGACGATGACAACCTGCGCGAGCAGGGGGCCTCGGCAAGGGAGCTCGTCGAATGGCTGAGCGGGCGCGGATACCGGGTGCATGCCGCGGAGGATGAGGCGCCGCTCCGGTCGGACCTGACCGGGTGCCACCTGGACATCATCGCGGAGCGCTTGCCGCAGGGGAGTGCCATGCCATGAGCCCCGCAGAACAGGCCGCGCGCCACCAACCTGTCGTGATCGTATCCATGGAGCCTTGGGGCGACATGTGGTACTCGAAGCAGCACTATGCTGCCCAGCTTGCCAGTGAACGCGAAGTGTACTTCGTGAGCTTGCCGGACCGCTGGCGTTGGAAGGACCTCTTCTCCTTCACAGCCAGCCTGCGCGAGACGCCGGAAGGCGTGCGCGTGCTGGAGTACCGCAACAACTTCCCCTTGCGCTTGCTGGGCCGGCGGCTGGCGAGCCTGATGAACCTGCTCAATGCGCTCAAGGTCTCGCGGATCATGCCCGCGCGCGGATACGTGATCTGGTCCTTCTTCCCTACATCCCTGGCGAAGCATCTGGCGGGACGCAACTCCCGGAGCAAAGTGATCTACCATGTGGTGGATCCATACATCGACCGGCCCAACGACCGGTCCTTCGCCCGGCAGGCCGATCTGGTGGTGGCGATCAATCCGTGGTACCTGCGCTACTACGGCCGCATCAACGATCGATGCCTCCTCGTGCCCCACGGCATGCAGGCGGCCAGCCGCACGAGCGATCCGAAGGCAGTGCATCAGCACCGGCAGCGGTACGGGCGTTTCGCGGTGCTGGCCAGCGGCTTGAGCAGGTCCTTGAATTTCCCGTTGCTGCTGCAACTGGCCCGCACCCGGCCCGATGTCCCGCTGGTCATCGCAGGGAAGCGATTCCCGCTACCGAAGAGGGAACAGGAGCTCAGCAATGCCCTGTTCAGCCTGCCGAATGTGCATTACGCAGGAGTGCTGCATCCCGAGCGGCTCAAGGACCTGATCCGGGCGGCCAGCTTGTCCTTGGTCACTTACGACTTCGAGGAAACACGTTCCGTTCCCGGAGAGGCAGGGCGCACACCGCTGAAGGCCCTCACCTACCTCGCTCAGCATTGCCCGGTCGTCTCCACCAATAACAGCTACGTGCCGGAAGTGGAAGGGCGGGGCTTCTTCAAGGCGGAGGATCCGGATCACTTCCTGGCGCTCGCCAATGAAGTGCTGGAAGGAAAACGGGGCGTCGATGACGCGGCGATCGACGCCTACCTGGACACGGTGGGCTACGGCGCGCTCTCCCAGCGGATCCTCCATGCGCTTGATGAACCGGTGAAGGCGCACGACAGCGACAAGCCGATGGTCCCTCGGGGAAGCCCTGTGCTGATCATCTCCAACGAAGCCTGGGACGGGCCCCGTTACAGCAAGCATCGAACAGCCATCGCCCTGGCGGCTTCCCGCTCCGTTGTGTTCGTTGACCCGGCCATGCGCTGGCAGCCCATGAACCTGCTCCGCTGGTCGATCAGCGAGCGGCGCACGCCCGAAGGCGTGGATGTGATCTCCTACTTCAACGCCATCCCGTACCTCGGCGGAAGTCTCCGCGGCCTGAATGACCGCGTGGTGAGCCTGCGCTTGCGCCGCTACTTGAGGCGAACCGGCCGCTACGCGCCTTTGATCTGGACCTTCGATCCGAGTCGTCTCGCTTCGCCGGCATTGCTGAACCCGGTGCTCTCCGTGTACCATTGCGCCGATGACCATAGCTTGGGCGTGCACGTGGAATCGAAGCTTGCCGGGCGCGTGGATCACGTGTTCTGCATCGCGAAGGGCCTGATGCCGCGCTTCCTGGGAGTGAACCCCTCGGTGCATCACGTGCCCCACGGGCTGGCACAAGAGGATCTTGAACCGGCGACCGCATCACATCCCCGATTCCCGTCGGGTTACGGCCTGTACATCGGCAACGTGAACAATCGACACGATTTCCTGCTGTGGGAAAAACTGATGCGCGCGCACGCCGATATGCATTGGGTCGTGGTGGGCCCGGTACGCGCCACCGACTCAGAGGCCCGGCACCTCCAAGCGGTGAAACGACTGCCGAATGTGACGTTCACCGGGCAAGTGCCCTACGGTGACCTGCGCGCCTTGATCAGTGGATGCGCCTTCGGTTTCCTGTACATGAACGACGACCTGGAGGCGAATCGGATCTCCAGCCAGAAAGTGGTGCAGTTCCTGGCGCAGGGCAAGCCCTTCTTCTGCAGCTGGCTCTCGGAATACGCCGGCCACCGCGACCTTGTGCACATGAGCGATTCGCACGCGGAGGCCCTTGAACTGTTCGCACGGTGGCGCGCGGAAGGCGAGACCGGCGCCTGCATCGAGCGCAGGATCGCGCATGCGCGTGACCTGCTTTATGAGCGCCTTTTCGAGCGCCTGCCCTTCAGACTCTGAGCCATGAGCATGAAGCGCGGCCTTCTGTACACGTTCCTGGCGCAAGCGCCGACGCTGTTGCTCTTCTTCATATCGAGCACGCTGATGACGCGGATGCTCGGCGATGAGGGCCGCGGGGAATACGCTCTGATCACCAACCAGGTGGCCTTGCTCACCTTGCTGCTCTCACTGAACGTGAATTACGGCATCAGCTATTTCGCGAGCAGGAACGGGCCCACGCGCGAGGTGGTCGGCACGGCGGTCTCGCTGCTGCTCATCAATCTGCTGCTGGCCCCCGCGCTGCTGGCGCTGCTGCGCGCGGTGCCGGCCACGAGCGCCGTGCTCATGCCGGAACGAGCCGGGCATTGGATGTACTGGGGCTTCGTGTACGTGAGCATCATGCTCGCGCTCTTCACCAATTGCACTTCCGCCCTGCTGCTGAGCCAGAAGCGCTTCCGTGAATTGAACCAATTGAGCATCCTCAGCGCCGCGCTGAGCGCGGTGGGCTTCGCATCGCTGTTCCTCCTGCGGCATCGCTTCCAGGCTGATGAACTGCTGGCCGCCACGCTGATCATCACCCTTTCGGTGCAACTGCTGCACGCGGCCGCCGCCGCCGGGCTGTACGCCATCCATGTGCGCGTGGCCCCTCGCCCTATCTGGTCCCTGGCCGCCTCGCGACCCATCATCGCCTTCAGCGTGGTGGCGCATCTGAGCAATCTGATCAACATGATCACGTACCGCTTCGATGTATGGGTGGTCGATCAATGGCACGGCGC
>JAEUSX010000246.1 GCA_016788405.1 Flavobacteriales bacterium | reverse complement strand
GGCGAGACCATGGAGGTGCTCCGGGTTGAAGTGCATGAGCTTCAGTACCTGTACCGGGAAGGCGACAACCTGGTATGCATGGACCAGTCGACCTTCGATCAGAAGTACATCCCCGCATCGCTCTTCGGGGATGCCATGCAGTACATGAAGGAGGAGATGGTGGTGCAGATCGGCTTCGAGAGCGACACACCCATCTTCGCCCGCCCGCCCAAGCAGGTGGAGCTCTTGGTGACCGAGGCGGAGCACGCCGTGAAGGGAGATACCAGCAACAAAGTGATGAAGCAGGCCAAGCTCGAGACCGGAGCGGGCATCATGGTCCCCATCTTCGTCGAAGCCGGCACCTTGATCCGGATCGACACCGAGACCGGCGAGTACCTGGACCGGGTGAAGAAGTGATCTCGACCATCAAATGAAGAAGCCCCCGCAACAACGGGGGCTTCTTCATTCCAGCCCTCACGCGCGCGGCTACATTTGGGCCATACCCTGAAGCCGTGATACTAGTTGAACCCCTCACCGCGACCGAGCTCGCCAAGCTGATCGGCGCAGAAGCGAAGGGCAATGCCGACCGGCTTGTCACAGGCCTGAACGAGATCAACCGGGTGACGGAAGGGGACCTCGTGTACGTGGACCACCCCAAGTGGTACGACAAGGCCCTGAACAGCGCGGCCACCACCATCCTCATCGACAAGGCAGTAGAGCCGCCGACAGGCAAGGCCATCATCATCAGCCCCGATCCCTGCCGCGACTACAACGCCTTGGTGAAGCGATTCATGCCACGCGCCGGTTGGAGCGGCGAAGGCATCGAGGTAGGCGCGGGAACCGAGGTGCACCCATCTGCGGTCATCGGGCCCCACGTGCGCATCGGGAAGGATTGCATCATCCACCCGAATGTGGTGATCTATGAACGCGCCACCATCGGCGACCGTGTCATCATCCACGCCAACGCGGTGATCGGAGCCGATCCCTTCTATTACAAGAAGCGCCCCTCGGGCTACGACAAGATGCAGCCGTGCGGGAACGTGGTGATCGAGGATGATGTGGAGATCGGAGCGCTCAGCACGATCGATCGGGGCGTCAGCGCCGATACGCGCATCGGTCGCGGCACCAAGATGGACAACCATGTGCAAGTGGGCCACGACACGCTCATCGGGCCGAACTGCCTTTTCGCGGCGCATGTGGCCATCGCCGGGGCCTGCGTGATCGAGGAGGGCGTCACCCTCTGGGGGCAGGTGGGGATCCCGAGCAAATTGCGCGTCGGCAAGGGCGCGGTCATCCTTGGCCAGAGCGGCATCCTCTCGTCGGTTGAAGGCGGGAAGACCTATCTAGGGTCGCCTGCACGGGAAGCCAAGCAGATGATGCGCGAGATCGCCTTGCGCGCGAAACTGCCCGAGATCGCCAAGAAGCTCGGCATCTGAGATGGCCAGGCTCGAGCGGATCATTGAACGATTGGAGCTGAAGGAGTTCCAGCTGCGCACGTTGCTCGATGTGAGCAAGGCCATCAACAACAACGTGAGCCGGGGCGAGCTGCTCAACCTCCTGGAGCGCATCGCCAGGGAGGAGCTGGGCATCACGCGCCTCAGCCTGTATGAGCACGTGGATCGATGGCAGCGCGTGATCGGTTACGGCGGCGATGGCATTGAACTGACCGCTGATGCTGAGCGCCTCTTCAGCAGCTACACGGATATCCAGACCATCGGTTCGGAGTCCGAAGGACAGCTGGGCGCCTTCGATGTGGCCGTGCCGGTGTTCCATCGCGAGAAACCGCTCGCGCTGCTGCTCATCGGCGATATCGATGAGGAGGAGCAGCGCATGAGCCCCGTGGTGAAGCACCTCAACTTCATCCAGACGCTCGCCAACCTGGTGGTGGTGGCGCTGGAGAACCGCCGCATGGCCGAGCAGCAGCTGCAGCAGGAGCGCGACCGGCGCGACCTTGAGCTCGCCGCGCAGATGCAGCAGCAGCTCATCCCGGCCGAGCTCCCGAGCACGGTCAGCATCGATGCGGCCGCTTGGTACCAGCCGCACCGGCATATCGGTGGTGACTATTACGACCTGCTCCCGATCGGCAGCGGACGTTACCTGGCGTGCGTGGCGGACGTGAGCGGGAAGGGTATCGCCGCAGCGCTGCTCATGAGCAATTTCCAAGCGCAGGTGCGCGCTGTGCTGCACCAGGCCGATGACCTGGACCGGCTTGTGCGCCATCTCAACGAGCGCGTATACGCGAGCGCCAGAGGCGAGCGCTTCATCACCTTCTTCGTGGGCATCCTCGATCAGGGGCAGGGCACCCTTCGCTTCGTCAACGCCGGGCACAACGACCCATTGCTGCTCGACCATGGCCGGGTCACCTCCTTGCACGACGGCAGCATCGCGCTAGGAATGATGCCGCAACTCCCTTTCCTGCGCGTCGGGGAGGTCGCGCTGCCCAAGGAAGCGATGCTGCTCTGCTACACCGACGGCCTTGTGGAGCAGGAGGATGCCCATGGACATGCCTTCGAGCTGGCCCCGCTCACTGCCGCCATCACCGGGTTCGTTGGAGCAGGTCCTGATGGCGTGGTCGCAGCGCTGCGCGCCTCCTTCGAGGCGCATCGAGGCAACGAGCCCTACCTCGACGATATCGCGGTGCTCTGCTGCCGGGTCAAGTGACCGCCCGGCGTGAATCGCGGGGGGCGGCGGCGTACTTGATATCGAATACCACGATCATGGCGGTGAAGCCCCAGAAGGGCACGGAAGCCTTGTCGAGATCGAGGAAGTTGTTCAGTGCGCCGTGCAGGTAATAGGTCACCAGCCCGAGGAAAGCAGCCACCATCAGTCTGCGATCGGCTCCTGGCGGCATGCGGTGGTACAGGCGCATGGCACGCACTGTGGTGAGCGCCACGAGCGCGACCATGAGCAGCATGCCGATCACGCCCTGCTCGGCCAACGGCCCCAAGTACTCGCTGTGCGCATTGCCCCCGGCCCCGAAGTTGGTGCTGATGATGGTGCGGTCCTCGGAGGCCTGGAAGGGCGCGTACTGGAACATGTAGGTGCCCGGGCCCCAGCCAAAGAGCGGCCGCTCCTGCCACATGCGCATCGCGGAGTTCCACCGGTTGATGCGCTCCAGGTTGCTGGCGTCGCTGCTGATGTTCGAGATCGATTGAACATGCTCCTGCAGGTCATCGCTGCTCTCCTCCCGATTGCGCTCCAGCGCGATGGTGATCTGGTCCCGATTCACGTAGTAGGTCACCGCGCCCGCAACCAGGAGCAGGCCGAGCACCCAGGCAGGCACACGGAAACGCATCACCAGGAAGAGCCCCACCGCCCCCACCAGGCTCAGCCAGGCCGCCCGCGTATAAGAGAAGATCAGGCCCACCACGAGTATGGCGGTCATCAGCCCCGCCACGCCGCGCTCAGTGCGTGAATAGCCCGGCATGCCGATGGCCGCCACCGCGAAGGGCAGCATGAACACGATCACCGCGCCATAGCTCGTGTGGTCCTTGAAGAAGGGGCTCATCACCCAGTGCGCCGGTTCGTGCTCGAAATGAAAGAGCGAGTGCTGATAGAGGGTGTACCCGATCACGATCACCAGTCCCGCGATGAAGGACTTGGCGAAGCGGTGCATGGCCTCCGGGTCGCGGAAGAGCAACGAACCCATCAGGAAGATGGAGCTCACGAACCAGAGCCGCGCCAACAAGTACTTCACGGAGATCAGCGGCATGCTGCTGGGAACGATGCACGCCGCCATCCAGATCAACTGGGCGATCACCACCCACGTGATCGGGTGCCGCACGAAGCGATGATCGAGCACGCCGCGCTGCAAAGCCAAGCGAAGCAGCAGCAGGAACATGAGACCGATCATGAGCGGCTCCGTGGGAAGCGAGATCCCGAGCCCGCCCAGGTCCAGCTCCTCCAGGTTGATGGAGAGCGGCGTGGCGAAGGCGATGAAATGCAGCAGCCGCTCGGGCACCACCACCATGGCCCATGCGGCGAGCATGGCCGCCGGCAGCAACGCGAGCCAGGGGAACTCGGCCGCCGTGAGCACGCCATTTACCACCACGAAGGCGATGCAAGCCGCCAGGATCCAATGCTGCCGCAGGGCCGCCACCATGGTCACTTGCGATGGTCGCGCCACACCAGCAGCACGAAACAGAGGAAGAGCGCCGCCAGCACCGTGGTGCTCACGATGAGCCATCGCACCGGCCACACCTTCTTATCGCTCACCTCCGGATACACCACCACATTCGCATAGGTGAGCTCCTTCGTCACATCATTCACCACCTTCTCGTACTCGGTGAGCAGCCTGTCGTAGTTCTGGCGGAAGAGGTTGCTCAATTCCATGAGCTCGCGGAACTCGCCGCCCTTCTCCTCCAGGTCGCGGATCCTCGACTGCAGGGCTTCGCGCTGCGCAGCGGAGCCGCTGCCCAGAGCCTTCACCAGCCCTTTGGTGAGCTCCTTCACCTGGGTGTCGTAGCTCAACAAGCCCTTCTCCTGCCGCAGGACGTTCAAGCGAGCCTCCACGCTGTCGAGCTTGTGGCGCTCGTGCGCGAGGGAGCGCTCTGCGATCACCAGCACCTCATTGCTCTTCTCGCGCTGCAGGCGACGGGCCAGCAGATTCACTTGATCCAGCATCTCCAGCACCATGTCCCGGGCCTGCCGCGGGTCCTCATCCACCACTTCGATCTGCACGCTCTCGTAGCGCGTCTTGCTGATCTCCACGCGGTCGTTGAACTCGTTGTACAGCGCGAAGTAGCCGCCATTG
>JAEUSX010000243.1 GCA_016788405.1 Flavobacteriales bacterium | reverse complement strand
GTGCAGGAGTTCAAGGGCATGGTGAAGCACAATAAGGTCAACATCCCACAAGGCCTCGCCAAGGATTGGAGCGAGGACACCATCAGCGCCATGGCCGAAGTGGCCTACAACCTGCCGCACATGTGGGACCACGCCTTCGGCCCCGATTGGCAGCAGGTGTTGGACCGCGATCGGATCAAGGGGTGGTACAGGAGGATGTGAGTGCTGAACAGCAGATCAATTCAGGAACGCCCCATCCACCACGATCAGCCTCACCGGCCCCTTCGTCCGGGAGCGGTGCGAGCTGAGCCCATCGCTCACGTGGTAGGACATGCCGGCGGTGAGAACGTTCACGCGACCGTCCTCGTGCTCGTTGATCAATTCGCCTTCGAGCACGAAGACCAGGTGGCCGAGCCGGCACCAATGGTCGGCGAGGTAATCGGCTGAGTATTCCACCATGCGGATGCGCAGGCCTTCGTGCTGAACGACGCGCATGGTGGCGCTTCCTGTTATGCCCGGCACCGTGGTGATCGGCAATGCCGACCAGTCGATGGCTTCGAAGGGGATGCTCATGGAGTGGCTTGAGCCATTGCCCGCTTGAAACGGTAACTGAATCCGCGTTGCGCGCCGTCCTTGCCTCGGCCACTCACGCGCGCGATCCAATCGCCATTGGCCTGAAAGGCGTAAACGATGCGCTGCGGGAAGTCGTGCGCGGGGTTCTCGAACACCATGCTGTCGCCGATGCACGCCGTGAGCGGGAAGCGCACCGTTCCCCCTTCGTTCTGCGAGGGCACGCGCACATCGTAGCTCACCGCGCCAATGCTGTCGTAAGCCAATGAAAGATGCTCGATGAAGACCGTGTCCTGTTCCACCATCACGAAGCCAAGGCCTGAATGGAAGCCGTCGTCCGTTCGCTGCCATTGCTCATGGATCACCGCGCCCGGCTCGCTGATGGAATCCACCCAATCGCCCATGAGCTTCAGCACCAGTTCGCTGCAGCGCAAGCTCATGCTGTCGGTGCCCGGCTTCTCAGAAGGCGCATCGATCATAGGGCCCGGAGAGGTGGTGCATGCCGTGAACAGCAGGGCGACGAGCATGGTCGAGGACTGGCGGTTCATGCAGCGAAGCTACCGTCCTGCACGCTGGCGATCGCTGCTCGCACCGCATCCGGCACGCGCACCTTGGTCTCAGCGCGGTAGTCGTACATCACCTGCACGCTGGTGCCCTTGGCAACCACTTCGCCTTGCTCATCGATCGCCTCGTAGGCGATGGTGAAACTGGTGTTGCCCACGCTGGTGCAGCCGCAACGGATGCTGAGGCGCGCCGGCCATTTCACGGGTCGCTTGAAATCGCACGTGGTGCTGGCGAGGATCACGCCTATGCCTTGTTCATCATGCGAGCGCAGCACGCCGATGCGGTCGAGGAAATGCATGCGCACGCTCTCGAAGTAGCGGAAGTAGACCACGTTGTTCAGGTGCCCGAAGGCGTCCTGCTCGCCCCACGCCACGGGGATCTCGATGCTGACGACGAACGGGGAGGAGGCGCTCACCGCAGCTCCTTCACGAGTTCACGGTGCTGCCCCTTGAGGCGCTCCACATCGCGGGCGAGCTTGTCGATCTTCTTCTGCATCTCCTTCTTCATCTCCTCGCCGCTCGCGCTCTTGAAGTTGAACATGCCCATGTTGCGCTCCATCTGCCGCATCTCGCCTTCGAGCTCCTCGATCTTGCGCTTCACGAAACGGCTCTCGCGCTCGATCTGGAACTTGCCGTCGGGGCCGCTCTTCATCTCCTCCACATGGCCCTGGAAGCGGATCCGCATGCGCTCATCGGCCTCGATCTTCAGCTGGCCCCAATGCTTGTCGAGCGCGGCGCGGTACTTCTCATTGAGCTTGTCGAAGTCGCGCGGCGATACGCGGCCGCTGTTCATCCAGCGCAGGCTGAAGGCCTTCAGTGATTCGATGTCCTTGTTGCGCTCGCCGCTGTGCTGGAAGGCCTCGATCTCGGCCAGCAGCGCTTCCTTGGCCTGCACGTTCGCGGCCTGCTCGGCATCCTGCTGCTCGAAGGTCTTCTTGCGGTTCTGGAAGAAGGCATCGCAGGCTTCGCGGAACTTGTTCCAGAGCTTGTTCTCATCGCGCGGCCCGGCGCTGCCGGCTTCCTTCCACTGCTGCTGCAGGGCTTTCAGCCGATCGGCGGTGCGCTTCCATTCGGTGCTGTCCTTCAGGGCGATGGCCTCATTCAGCAAAGCCATCTTCCTGTCGCGCACGCCTTTGTACCGGTCACGCAGCGCATCGAACCAGTCGCGCTTGGCGGCGAAGAACACGTTGCATTGATCGCGGAACTCCTTCCACACGCGCTCGTTGTCCTTCTTGGTGGCGAAGCCGACGCTCTTCCACGCGTTCTGCAGTTCGAGCACTTTGTCAGTGATGTCCTTCCACTCTTTCGCTGATTCGGCCTTCAGGTCCGCGGTGATCGCCTTCACCTTCTCCACCAGGTCCTGCTTGGCCTGCAGGTTGGCCTCGTGCTCCGAGCGGCGGGCGCGGTAGTGCTCGTTGATCTTATCGTACACCACCCGCGTGGCGTTCCAGAAGCCGTCGCGGATGGCTTCCCACTCCTCCTTCACCGTGGGGCCGATGTGCTGCCACTCGTCCTGGTACTTGCGGATGAGCGCCTCCATCTCGCGCACGGCTTGGGGCGTGCTGGCCTCCATGGCGCTGAGCATCTGCACATCGGCCACGAGCGCCTGCTTCAGGCCGGTGTTCTTGCGCAGATCGTGGTCACGGAGCTCTTTGTAGATGCGGATGTGGTAGAAGAACTCGTCGAGCAGGTGGCTGTAGTCGCGCTGAAGGTCGCGGTAGGCCTGGCCAGGGACGGGACCAATGGACTTCCACCGCTCCTGGAGCTCTTTGAAGCGGTTGAAGGCCGTACCGATGTTCTCTTCCGAGGAGATGAGCTGCTTCAGCTCCTCCATCACGGCGTTCTTCGCAGCGAGGTTGTCGGCTTCCTCCTTCTGTTTGCGCCGGCGGATGTCGTTCACGCGCTGGTTGTAGGCATCCAACAGCTGCTTGAAGCGCTTGTCGTCCTCATCCGCCAGCGGCGCGGATTCGATGGCGATCGGCGCCTCGCTCGCTGGCGCGCCTTCCGCGCTGGCCGCTTCGCCCTGCTGGGCCTCGGCTTCCGCGTGCTGATGCTGCGCGGCCACGATGGCCTCATAGGCCTCCTTGGTCACTTCGACCGCCTCGGCGGCGGCTTCGACATCTTCCTGAGAAACGAGTTCCTGGAGCCGTGCGAGCAGCTCTGCTTTGGTGGCCATGCGAGGGTAGCGGACAGGCCCTTGGGGCCAGACGTCGCGAATATAGAGGGGGGCGCGCCCCCGCAAGCAAGGGCCTAAACGGCGATACCGAGCATGCAGACATCATCCACCTGCTCTTCGGCGCCTTTCCAGTCGAGGAAGGCTTTTTCCAGGAGTTCCGCCTGGTGATCGAGCGGCATGTGCTTGTTCGCCTCGATGAGCTGGTGAAGGCGCGTGGTCATGAAGCGCTTGTGCTCAGGGCCGCCAAGCTGGTCCACATAACCGTCGCTGAAGAGGTAGATGCGATCGCCTGCGGAATACGCGAGACGGTGGCAGGTGTATTTGCGGTCCAGGTCCTGGTGCGACCCGCCCACGGGTTTCCGGTCGCCGTTGATGATGGAGAGTTGTCCCTCGTGCAGCCAATAGAGCGGACGGAACGCGCCAGCGAAGAGGATCTCGCGCTGCCGCCGGTCGATGCGGCAGAGCGCGATGTCCATGCCGTCCCCCGCGCCGCGCTTCTGGCCTTGCTGGTGAAGCGTGGTGACCACGCGGGTATTGAGCAGGTTCAGCAGCTCGGCGGGGTCCTTATCAGCATTCATGGGCACGATCTCGTTGAGCAGCGAGCAGCCGATGGCGGCCATCATCGCTCCGGGCAAGCCGTGGCCGGTGGCATCGCCTGAAGCCACGATGCAGGCATCGTCGTTCAGCCGATGGCACCAGTGGAAATCGCCGCTCACGAGGTCCTTCGGCCGATCGATTACGAATGCGCCGGTGAAGAGCTCCCGATACGCCTGCGGGGGCGGCACGAGCGCTCGCTGGATCTTGGCGGCGTAGGTGATGCTATCCGTGATGTCGAGGTTGCGCGAGGCCAGGGCCAGTTTATCAGCTTCCGTCTGCTGCACCCAGCGGCCAACCGAGCGGAACAGCACCAGCGCCGCAAGGCCGAACAGCACCAGGGCGATGGCGATGTTGCGCCAGAGCGCAGCATAGGCGGCATTCATGGCCGCCGATGCAGGCGACCGCGCCAGGATGGCGCTCGTGGTGATGGCGGATTGCTCATCGGCGAGCGGCGCCAGAACATTCAATTCATCGCCCACGACCGCATGGCCACCGGTTTCATAGAGATCGCTGAGCGGGGCGTCCAGATCGAGGCTCGCCCTGAAGCGCGGTCTCTCTTCAGACGTGGCCACGATCACCAGATCGCCGCGCTCATCCTTCGTGACGAGGAGGAGCGGGCACTCCATACCATTCCGCGCGGCAGCCTTCCGCAGTTGGCCGTGCACCACGTAATAGCGCGCATCCTGGGTGGGCTTGATGATGAGCCCTGGCGACGTGTACTTCTCCAACAGCAGGCTCGCGTGCCGTGCGGGGATCTGATCGGCCAGCCCTGTGGCGATGGTGGCGAGCCGGTCGAGCGCTTCCTCGCGCTGGCTCTTCATCTCATGCCAGTGCGCCGCAGCGATCACCGCCGCGCAGAGCACGAGGAGCGTTCCGAACAGGATCACGAGGATCCTGCGAGCGCTGCGGTCGGAAGGGGCGGCCAAGGTGTTGTATGCCGGGCCTTGCGCCACGGCGGGCCTTCATACGGAAGCCGGTGCCCAAGGTTGGCCAAGGGGCTGGCCCTCAGGGCCACAACACACTGAGGCTGTTATTGGCCATATGCAGCACGATGGGAACGAGGATGCTGCCGCTGCGGGCGCGCGCGTACCCAAGCACTACGCCCAACGGAATGATCAGCAGCATGATGGGCACGCTGTACTGCAAATGCATCAAGGCGAACACCCCGGCCGTGACCGCCACGCTCACGTGTTCATCGGCGATGTGCCGCACGGTGCCGAAGAGCAGCCCCCGCAGCAGAAGCTCCTCGAAGAGCGGGCCCAGCACCACCACGCCCAATGCGAGCTTGATCAGGTCGGTTGATGATCCGACCACGTCCTTCATGAAGTCGGTGCCGAGCGATGGGATCAGTTGGCCGATGACCTCGACCCCGGCGACCACAAGTGCGAAAAGCACCAGCCACTTCATCAATTCGATGAAGCGGGGTAGCGCCAACCCCAGCAGGACCTTGACTCCAGAGCGCTTCCAGAGCCAGCAGGTCAGCAGGATGACCAACGAGCAGAGCAGGCCCGACCAGATCGTCTCCAAGGCGATCAGGTCACCGTTTCGCTCGTGCTTGAGCAGAGCCTCCTTGACGAGCGAATCGGAGAACCAGCCCAATCCGAAAGGCACGCGCGCCACATCCGGATCCTGGGCGCTCACGAAATGGTGGATCGCGATGCCTTGCACCACGGCGAAAACGGAGATGGCGATGGAGAACAAGGACAGGCCCATGGCGAATTCCAGCCAAGCGGGCCGCCCGGGCTGAAGGGGCATGAAATCACTGGAGCGCGGCTCCTGCTCGGAAGGGCTTTCCATCAATGATCACGGTATCGATGTGGTCTGTGCCAAAGGCATAGGGCAGGTAGGCCAGGGATGGCACTTCCTTGGTGATGATGAAGCTCGCGCGCTTGCCTGCGGTGAGCCCGCCGAGCTCCTCATCGAGCCGCATGGCCGCCGCTGCATTCAAGGTGAGGGCCGCGATGGCCTCTTCTGGAAGCATGCGCAGTTGGATGCAGGCGAGCGAGAGCACCAGGTTGAGGTTGCCGCTCGGCGTACTGCCGGGGTTGTGATCGCTGGCCAGAGCAACGGGCAGGCCGCGGTCAATGATAGCGCGGGCAGGGGCGTAGGGGATGCGCAGGAAGAAGGAGCAGGAGGGGAGCAGGGTCGCAAGCGGCGTCTCGGCGACTGGGCAAGCGGCAAGGGCGTCGATGTCGGCGTCCGTCATCAC
>JAEUSX010000095.1 GCA_016788405.1 Flavobacteriales bacterium | reverse complement strand
TCGCCCAGTACGGATCGGGAGCCACCCCGCGTGAGAGCGCCCTCTACCTCGCGAGCGCATCCCCGGAGGAAATGATGGAGAACAAGTACGTGCGCAGCGTGGGCTTCGTGCCTTACGACTGGACCGGGTTCGGGAGCGGCGTGAACAATTTCCAGCAGGGCGGCGGGCTCGGGCTACGCGGCTACGCGGGCTATCTCGCACCGGAGACGGATTCCGACGGCAACCAGGTGCTCACCTACGCGGGGAACACGGGTGCTGCCATCAACGCCGAGCTCGATCTCGATGGCCTGGTGCGATTCAAGCCAGGGAAGCTGGGACAGACCTTGCATCTCGACGCCTACCTCTTCGGCGATGTGGGCAGCATGGGCTACCGCCGGATGGATGGCGCGGGCACCGTGCAGGAATTCGCCGAGCCGCGCGCGGACGCCGGGGCCGGCTTCGCCCTGACCATCAAGCGCTGGGGACCGCTCACCGACATCAAGCCGCTCACCATCCGTTTCGACATGCCGCTCCTCCTCTCGGCCTTGCCCGCCACCGAGACCGAGCATTTCGCCTTCCGTTACATCGTGGCCATCGGCCGGAACTTCTGAAGCATGCGCCTCGTCACCGCCTCGCTGTTCGTGTTCATCGCTTCGCTCAGCTGCGCCCAGCCTCCGCCAGGCGTAACGGGCCGATGGACCACGATCGATGACAACACCGGAAAGCCGCGCAGCACCGTGGAGCTCGCCATCGTCAACAACACGCTCATCGGCCGCATCATCGACCTGCACGACAAGTCCAAACTGGAGAAGGTGTGCGAGAAGTGCCCCGGCGACCGGAAGGACAAGCGCATCGTGGGCCTCGAGATCATCCGTGGCATGAAGTCCGATGGCGATGAATGGACCGACGGCACCATCCTCGACCCCGAGACCGGGAAGGTCTACGACTGCAAGCTCTGGATTGAGAACGGGATGCTTAAGGTGCGCGGCTACGTGGCCTTCTTCTTTCGGACGCAGACGTGGGTGAGGTGATGGGCGCCCAAGGCCTATTCGATACACTTCTTGCTTCCTTACCTGAATTACTTTTGTTCAAGCACTAGCTTCACTCTCATGCCTCATATTATCGCCCTAGGATCAATGATGTGCCTGAGCACTGTCACATCCGCTCAAGCAATAGAGCAGATTCTATCCACGAAGGATGCTGTCATCGGCTACCATTACGGCATCAATAGCGCGAACACCAACTACAATTCCGCAGATTGGTACGGCGCCATGTCGCAGCAGGGCAACCACGGCGGGCCCAACCACGCACGGAGTTTGATTTATTTCGACCTCACCGCATACCCGCAAGGCACGCCAGTCGACGATGCTACACTCGATCTGTTCGGGAGAGGCCCGGTGGCAGGCACCGGCGCCGCTGCAACGGTTGGGAACACGGGTGCGAATTTCTGCGTGATTGAACGCATCACCTCGACCTGGCTTGACTACACGGTTACCTGGAACACTGCGCCCTCCTACACTTCCATCAACTCGGTGACCCTTCCAATAAGCTCCCAGACAATCGAGGATTATGAGGGGATCGACGTAACTGACATGGTGCAGGACATGATCAACGCGCCGAGCACTTCGCATGGGTTCATGATCAGGTTGGTAGTCGAGGAACCGACGCGTTCGCTCTTCTTCTGCGGCAACAGTTACTCCGACCCTGCAAAACGCCCGCGCCTCAATCTGAAAGTGAACACCAATGATATGGTAGAGTCCATCACACGATTGAGCTCGAACCTCTTCCCGAATCCTGTTCTACGGGGCCAAAATGTGCGCCTTGATGGGGCCTTTTTCCAATCAGTCGACACAATTGACTTAATCGATACCCAAGGAAGACTGAGGAGCAGCACGGCATGGTCGGGAAGCGCCTTCATCGTACCTGAGGATTTGGAGCCGGGCACATATGTTCCTCAGCTTCGCTCAGGTAAATCCCTGTTTGCGCGATTGAAACCGATTCAAGTGATCGACTAGGCCAGGCCTTGTCATCGGACCAGCGTTTAGCTTGCACGCTCGATGAGGAAGTGTCGGCAAACTGCGGACCTTCTTCCCTGCTCGTTCGATGCACGACCACGATTCCTACCGAGGACCCAGGCCCGACCTGCTCTCGCAAGTTGGGGAAGCGCATGCCGTGCTGGACGTGGGCTGCAACAACGGTGCGGTGGCCCGCGCACTGAAGGCCCGTCAGCCCGGCGTCAAGGTCTGGGGAATCGAGATCAACGAAGCCGCGCTCGCCCAAGCGAAGCCTGACCTGGTGCAAGGCTGGGTGTCCGACTTGGACACCACCGATCTGGGCGCCTTGCTCGGCACGCAGCTCTTCGACCACATCATCGCCGGCGATGTCCTGGAGCACACGGTGCATTACCAGCGAATCACTGCAGCGCTGTACAGGCACCTCGCCCCGGGCGGCCGCCTGATCGTCTCCGTGCCCAACTACGGCCATTGGCACACGCTCTGGGTCTGGCTCACGCAGCGGTGGCAGCGCAACGAGCGCGGCATCTTTGACAAGACGCACCGCAGCATCTTCATGCGGCGCAACCTCGGCGAGTTCGCCGCGCAATGCCCCGGCGCGCGATGGCGACTGGCCAAGCGCAATTTCCGCTTCTTCGAGACCAATCGACATTGGAAGCTGAACATGCTGGTCACCTACGCCCTATTCCCGTTGCTGCTCCTCCCATACGTAAGGGACTTCGTCACGCTGAGCTACGTCATCACCATTGACAAGCCCGGCAGCCCGCAATGAGGATCTCGATCGCACTGGCCACTTGCAACGGCGCTGCGTACCTCGAAGGGCAGATCAAGAGCATCCTGAATGGAAGCCGGAAGCCCGATGAATGGGTGGTGGTGGACGACGCGTCGACGGATGGCAGCCTTGAACTGGCGCGATCGCTGCTGAATGCAGCCGGCGCGCCCGGAGTCAGCGTCATGGCCAATCCACGGAACATCGGCGCCTCGGCCTCCTTCGTCAACGCCGTGGCCCGCACCACTGGCGATGTGATCCTCTTCTGCGATCAGGACGACCTGTGGCATCCCGACAAGCTGAAGCGGATCGAGGAGGCCTTCGCTGCCGACGGTTCCTTGGTGCTCGTGTACCATGATGGCGAGATCATCGACGCGAGCGGCATGCATGTCGGCCGCACGATCTGGGGCACGCGCAAGCATGCACTGCTCGCGAAAGGCTGCGATCGCGACCCGCTCGAGGTCGCGGCCAACCCGGACACGAAAGGCTGCACGATGGCGATCCAAGGCTCGTTCGCACGCGAACTCTTCGCACGGACCCCTGGTGGATTCCATCACTATTGGGGCCATGATCATTGGGCCGCGCTCTTCGGCTGGGGAAGCGGTCACGTCCGGGCCCTGCCCGAGCATCTCATCGAGCATCGCCTGCATGGGAGGAACACTTCGGGCGGCACGCGCTTCGATCCACTCGCGCCAGCGCACTGGAAGCAACGCATGCGCACGGCCCGGGCTCAAGCACCGGACCACTTCGTGCAGCGGTACGCCATGGCCATCGCAACCGCCGACCGCTCCCCTGGCTTCGATGCCCGGCTCCGGGCCGCGCTCCAACAGCACTTGATCTTCGCCCAGCGCCGCATGGCATTGCGCGCTGCCGGTCCGGCGAAGCGATGCCGATCGGCGTTCGGCTTATGGCGCGATGGTTACTACCGGGATCACGCAAACGGCTTGTGGACGCTACTTCGCGACCTTGCTGGTTGAAGCGCCCATCGCCTTGCGGATCATGGCCTCGGCATCCTTCAGCAGACCGAGCGCATAGGCTGTCGGCACAAAGACGGCCACGACCAGCGCCGCGCGGATAGGAAGATCCAGCATCGGCTTGCCGGTCAACGGGATCCACGGCACGACGAAGATGAGCGCGAGCATCAACGCCAGCACGATCAGGAAGCGCGCATCATACGGCCAGAGCCGATAGCGCCACCAAAGGAACCAGGTGCGGTAGGCATTCACCGTGGTGAGCGCGATGAAGGTGGCCCATGCAGCGCCCGCTACGCCCATGGAGCGGATGAGGAAGAAGTTGGCGATCAGGTTGATCAGCACCATGGCGATGCTGCTGTACGCATCGAGCGCGTAGCTGCGCGACATGCTGATGACCGGCGCGCTGAGGCCGATGCTGCTGTTGAGCAGATAAGCCAGGCCGATGATGAACGCCACGAGCGAGGCGCCGGTGTAAGAGGGCGGCAACAGCGCGAAGAGATCCTCCATGCCCGTGAACATGAGCACGAAGAGCAGCCCGCTCACGAGCCATTGCACGAACGCGCTGCGGCGGTAAAGGCCGCTCACCGTCCCGTGATCGTGCCGTTTCCACGCATCGGCGATCATGGGCGTGGCGACCTGCTGCAGCGCACGGCCCGGAGCGGCGATCACGCTGCCGAAGTAGAAGGCCACTGCGTAGTGCGCCACCTGCGCAAGCGCGTCGCGGCCCAGCAGCGCGCCGATCATGATCTGGTCCATGTTGCCCAGCACCATGCCCGCGATG
Source organism: Flavobacteriales bacterium (assembly GCA_016788405.1). Classification (GTDB taxonomy): domain Bacteria; phylum Bacteroidota; class Bacteroidia; order Flavobacteriales_F; family PHOS-HE28; genus PHOS-HE28. The sequence continues at coordinate 1,577 of JAEUSX010000095.1, read as the reverse complement.
CTCGCCATGAAGGTGAACAGGGTGTAAGTGGCCAAGCTGCGCTTCAGCCTGCCAGGCAGCCAGCGGTGCTCCCAGCCCAGATCGAAATGCCCCGATCGCTTCAGGTCGAGCACCAGCGCGAGCGTGCAGATCAGGAAGAGCGAGGCATAGGCGGCCATGAAGACGCCGAAGGGCATACGCAGCTTCCACTGCGCCACGATCAGCACCGTTTGCAGCGCGCGCAGCACGAACTCCCGGATGAAGGTGGGCTGCACCGTGCGCCGCAGTGACCGGCTGTAGCTGCGCAGCAGGATGAAATAGATCTCGGCCAGCACGATGGGCAGCAGCAGAAGACCGTAAGCGCCATAGAGCGTGTTGCGATCCGCGAAGACGGCCGTGAGCGTTCCGTGCAAGGCCCTCAGCGCGATCATGGCCAGCAACGACATGGCCAGTCCGAAGAGGAGCAGCATGGCCAGCAGCCCCCGATGCTTCCGCGCCGTGTCCCGGAAGTACGGGAAGTAGCGCATGATGGTGTTCTCGGCGCCCAGCTGCGAGGCCTGCGCTGCGATGGTGGCGATGCTCACGAGCAGCCGCGTCAGGCCGAACTCCTCCACGGCCAGCACCCGCGGATAAAGCAGAACCACGTTCACGAAGCCGAGCAGGATGCCGAAATAGGCGAGCGCCGTGTTGAAGAGCGATTGGCGCACGAGGATGCCCATCGGCGGCAAGGTACGCGCGAGGTTCGCGCGCGATCAGCGGCCCCAGATCACGCTGGGCAGGCCGAAGGCGCGCAGGAGCATGTTCCAGGCACGGAGGCTGCCGAGCCGGATCCGCTTCATCACGCCCTTCGCGCGCGGCTCCGGCATGTCGAAGCTCGGCGTGCCCGACATGCGCACCACCGGCGCTTCGCGCGGGTGCTTCTCCAGCACCACGATGCTGTCGTAGAAATGCACCGAGGCCGTGCTGCGCGTGAAGGCATCCACTTGCAATGAGCGCTCCTCCGAATGCCAGGCGTTCAGCCGGTCGATGAAGTCCTTGGCGTACTCGATGAAGGTCCCGGGGCGCTTATGACCTCCTCCGTACTGCAGCCAATAGGACGTGTGCAGGTCCTCGCAGAGGTACACGCCGTCGGGCTTCACGGCGCCATAGAGCTCCTCGAAGGTGATGATCTGCTGATCCATGGTGTGCCCGCCGTCGTCGATGATGATGTCGATCGGCGGCAGCTCCGCGCGCAAGCGCCGCAGGAAGGCCCGATCGGACTGCGATCCGATGTGGATGCGCACGCGGTCCTCTTCGAGCTCCTTGCAGCGCGGGTTCACATCAACGCCGTGGATCACCGCCTTGTCGCCGAAGTAGCTCTTCCACATCTGCATGCTTCCTCCATGGAACACGCCGATCTCCAGCACCACCACCTCCTTCCCGCGATAGCGCGCGAAGTGGCGGTCGTACGCGTCGAAGAAGTGCATCCACTTGTGGATGAGGCGGCCCTTGTTCTCGTTGAAATAGCGCTCCAGGTCATTCATGGGTCATGGTCATTGATCGGGTCATCGGGTCGCGGCCAGATCGTCCAGTGTTCGTGCGAGTCGTTCGGTGAGCGC
>JAEUSX010000215.1 GCA_016788405.1 Flavobacteriales bacterium | reverse complement strand
CCCATCTTCGATCTCGATCACCATTTCACCGACATCCATCGCTACCTGCGCACGCTGGAGGAGGCCATCATCGGCACACTCGAAGCGTATGGCATCAAAGCCGGCAGGATCGAAGGCTTGACGGGCGTTTGGCTGGACTGGGCCGACCCCTTGAAAGCCCGGAAGATCTGCGCCTTCGGCATCCGCGCGAGCCGGTGGGTCACCATGCACGGCTTCGCGTTCAACGTGAACACGGACCTCTCCTACTTCCAGAACATCGTGCCGTGCGGCATCACGGACAAGGGTGTGACGAGCATGGCGGCCGAGCTAGGCGGCGTGGTGGACATAGAAGAGGTGAAGAAGAGGCTGCGGCTGGAGATCGCGGATCTGTTCGATGCGGAGATGGTCAGCCTCGGCGTATAGGCCTCAGCGCACCAGCATCAGCTTGGCGTATCCGGCATCCGAAGCGCCATGCATCCTGATCAGGTATGTGCCGGGACTGAGTTGCCCAAGGTCGATCACCGCCGAGGTGCCTGTGAAGGCATGAGCAGAAACGCACTCTCCCAACGCATTGAGGACTTCCATCCGGGCTTGTTGCGGCCTTCGCAGCGTGATCGTGACCGCATGCTGGGCCGGGTTCGGCGCCACGATGAACGCCGCCTCAGGGCCAACGGCATCGGGTGCGCTCACCCACGATGCCAGGTTCGAGCGCCAGAGCCCGCGTCCGAAGGTGGCCGCGACGATGGTGCCATTGGATGGTGCGATCTCGAGGTCATTCACCTGCACATTGGGCAAGCCGTTGTCGAAGGGCTCCCAATCGCCTTCGGACTCCAACCACTGGAACACGCCGATGTCGGTGCCTAGGTAGAGTGAGCTGGCAGTGCCTGGCTCATGCGCAATGCAATTCACCGGAACGTTCGGCAATGTGCCCGTCATGCTCACCCAAGACAGCCCTCCGTCATCCGATGAGTACACCTTGCGCTGCGCATCGTAACCGCTGAGCGTGACCCACAAACGCTGCGAATCGATGTCGCTAACGGCGATCCCGGAAATAGCGTTCGACGGATTCCCGGTGATGATGCCAACCGGAATGGCGCTCCAATCCGATCCTGTTCTCTTGAAAAGGGTGTCGTAAGTCGAGGCATAGATCATCTGCGGGTCGGAAGGCGCTATTGCCACATGCCGCAAGTGCGATCCCGTTTGAAGTCCCGGCACAAGGCTCCAGTCATCGCCACGGTTGGCCGAGCACCATAACTGCTTGAATCCGATGTAGAGCACCTGATTGTCCTGCGGATCCATCGCAAACGGCGTCACCCATGCGCCCGGCCCAAAGCCGTACTGCTGCATGTAAGCGGAGAAGCCCGGGATGTTGTCGGCGATGAGCGTGCGGTTGGCCCAGTCATCGGTCGTGCGGTAAAGCAGGCCTGTGAGCGCACAGGAGTACTGCACCTGCGGCTCTTCCGGGTCGATGATGCACTCCATGTTGTCGCCGGGCATGATCTCCCTCCATTCGCCGCCATCGACTTGCTTCAGCCCGTTGTCCTGCAGCCCGCAGAGCATCACGTCGGGCGCGGTCGCGCTGATCCCCACCTTGTACATCTGGCTGATCCCGAGGCCTGGGGTCCGGTCGTACCACGTCGCGCCGAGGTTGTTGGTGACGTGGATCCCTCCATCAGAGGCCGCATACACCACATTCGGCGCGAGCGGATGATGCATCAGCGCGTGCTTGTCTGAATGAAGAAAGGGAATGCCATCCGGATTGTGCATCGGATTGGTCGTCCACATGGAATTCAGGTTCCAGCTCGCTCCGGCATCCGTCGTCAGCCACAGATTGACGCCGCCGATCCAGCGTTCGCTGGCGTTCACCGGACTGATCCCGCAGGCCAGGTCGAACACGCCCTGTCCCCCGCATCCGCTCGCATCGTTCGTCCGGATGAGCATATTGTTGAAGCAATCGCCATCAACGGTCTGCACGAAGCTTTGTCCGCCGTTGTTGGATACGTACACGCCTTCGAGGCCGCCCAGGCCGTAAGTGTCCGCGCACACGGCCATCACAAGGCCCGGCGCTGCTGGGCTCACGCCAAGCGCAATGCGGTTCACGCCTTGGAATGCCGTGACTGTGCTCCACGTGAGGCCGCCATCGGCTGATCTCATGATCTGGGCGTTTCCCGTATTGCTCAAGGTCGAAGCGAGGATCACATTCGGGGTTCCGGGCTGCAATTCCATGTCGATGAACCACCCGCCGTTCATGTTCGTCCAAGTCTGGCCACCGTTCGTGGTGCGCCACACGCCATCCGAAGCGGCGGCCCAAAGCACCTCCGGGTCATCCGGGTGAATCAACAATCGCCCGATGAGTTTTTGCGCCGACACCTCCATGGTGAGGCCTGTGGCGGTCCATGTTTCGCCCCCGTCCACGGATTTCACCACCCCGATGCTCTTGGTGCTCGATGGCACCACCAGCGCGGTCTCCGCATCTCCGGTGGCGATGTAGAGGACATCCGGGTTGCTGGGATCTATTGCGATGTCGCTCACGCCGAGCACCGGAAGCTCATCGGTGGTGGTGGACCAGGATCCCCCGCCATCGGTGGTGCGCCAGATTCCGCCGGCCGGGGTCCCCACCCAGAAGGTGAGGGGTTCCGAAGGATGGAACGCCATGCAGTTCACGCGCCCGATCCCTCCGAATCCTGCGAATTCGAAAGTCGTTGGCCCCACCTCCATCCAATTCGATGCGTTCTTCGGCCGCCCGACACGTGAACGGGCCTGCTGCCTGCTGTATTCCGTGGTCGCCTTCAATAGCGCATCAGCCTCCGGGAAGCGCCCGCCTGGAAGCACGCGCGGCTCCCAATACCACTCCCACCGTTTGAAGCGCTTGAAGCCCGCGCCGGCTGGCACCGGTGGTTCACTGAACATCCCATTGAATCGCTCCGTCAACTCGTGGAAGGATGGCCCCTCCATGGCTTTGGGGTGTTGCCCAATGGCCAGCGCGGGCAGCAGAGCGCTCAGCAATGCGCCCCATGCTCGGGGTCTGTTGGATCTGGCAGCCGACATCGAATGGCAAGCGGAACCTCACCGAAGGTAGGTGCGCGGTCCATACCCCCTGATGGAACGGCAAGTCGATTCGCGCGATGACGGAACCGCCGTGGGTACCTTCGCGCAGCACTGCACCATGCGCCTCCTCCGCAAGCTCCTCCTCTGGCTCGTCCTGCTCATCGGCGGTCTCATCGCACTTGCTTATGCCACCGGCAACGACCACATCCCGCGCGGCGTGCGCTTCACCTACCTCATGGGACGCAGCGGCCCGGAGATCGACGATCGGGACTTCTTCCCCAGCAGCGCCATCGCTGCCAACGATCCGCAGCCGTGGCCGCAAGGCGCGCGCTACGGCAAGCTGGCCTTGAGCAGCGAACAGGAGAAGGAGATCACCGACCTGCACAGCGTGGCCTTCGCGGTGTGGCAGCACGACAGCCTGATCTTCGAGCAGTACTGGAACGGCTGGCATGCCGACAGCGTGGCCAACAGCTTCAGTGTGGCCAAGAGCTACGTGAGCCTGCTCACCGGCATCGCCATGGGCGAAGGCAGGATCAACAGCGTGTTCCAGCCCGTGGGCGATTTCCTGCCTGAGTTCAAGGAAGGCTGCTATGCGAAGATCCAATTGTGGCATGTGCTCACCATGAGCACCGGCCTCGATTGGAGCGAGAGCGGCAAGGATCCCTTCAGCGACAACGCCAAAGGCTATTACGGCACCAACGTGCGTGAACTCGCACTCTCCCAGCCCTGCCGCGATGAACCGGGCAAGGACTTCGACTACATCAGCGGAGCCACGCAGATCATGTCGGAGGTCCTGGAGGCGGCCTACGGTGAGCCATTGGATGTCCTGGTGCGCGAGAAGATCTGGCAGCCACTCGGCGCCGAGCACACGGCCTGGTGGGGCAAGGACCGCGAGGATGGCGACTTCAAGGGATTCTGCTGCCTCTATGCAACCGCGCGCGACTTCGGGCGCATCGGGCAGCTCTACCTCGATAGCGGCATGTGGCATGGGAGGCAGGTGGTGCCGCGCGAGTACTGGGAGGCGAGCATCACGCCGGCACGTCTCATGGACCATGGCGCGCCCAATGCGCGATACGGTTATTTCTGGTGGCTCGCTGAAGTGGATGGCCAGCCGATCCATTACTGCCGCGGCTTCCACGGCGAGTACGTGGTGGTGATCCCGCACGAGGACCTGGTGCTGGTGCGCCTCGGCATGAAGCGCGAAGAGGTGAACGCCACCGGCCACCCCACCGATGTGTTCAAATGGATCGGCATCGCGCGCGAGCTCGCGCGGAAGCAACCGGCCTGACCATGCGCAAGGACATCGTGCCACCGAAAGTGGAAGGCGTGGCCATGGCCGTGGTGCGCGAGCAGGACGAGGAGGGCGCTGACGCGTGGTACGTCTACCTCATCAATCTCAATGAGCACGCGCTGGAGAATGTGCTCATCAGCTCGCGCGGCTATGGCGAGCTGGAGGGGGAAGCGCGCGTGACCAGCGAGATGCGGCACCATCTGCAGCTGCTGGGCCCCAATAGCTGGGCGCGGATCGAGCGCATCGTGGAGGATGTCTTCCCGCTGAGCAACCAGTACTGGCTGAGCTTCTATGTAGGCCGTGAGCTGCACGACAAGAAGTACATCTTCCTCGCCGGCAGCATCGATGAAGGGAACTTCACCCTGCTTCCACTGATGAATGTGAAAGGCGTGATGATCGAATGA
>JAEUSX010000213.1 GCA_016788405.1 Flavobacteriales bacterium | reverse complement strand
GGCTCAGGCGGCGCCGTCATCATCTCCTGGCTCAATCGCGCCTCGATCAGCGTCATGCCCACCATCACCCGGGTGAAGCGCTCGCGGTCCATCACGTCCGCCGGCAGCTGCTCAGGGGCCTCGCACGCCAGGAGCAGCAGGGTGAGGACAAGGGCGGAGCGACTCATCGGTTGAATCGCAGCCGTTCGCCGCGGATGGCGTGATCCACTCTGCCTTCAGCGAACACCAGCCTCCCGTTCACCCACGTTCGCAGCACGCGCGCATGGAAGCGCTGCCCCTCGAAGGGCGACCAGCCGCACTTGCTCTCCAGCCCATCGCGGCTCACGGTCCACGGGGCCTCCAGGTCCACGAGGACGAGGTCGGCCTTGCAGCCTTCGCGCACGTACCCGCGATCCGTGATGCCGAACATCCGTGAAGGCGCATGGCACATCTTCTCCACCACCTCGGGAACGGAGAAAACGCCATCGCGCGCCATCTCCAGCATGGCCGGCATGGCGTGCTGCACCAAAGGGCCGCCGCTGGGGCATTGCCTGTACTTCATCGCCTTCTCATCCAGTGTGTGCGGAGCGTGGTCCGTGGCCACGACGTCGATGCGGCCGTCGTTCACGGCCTTGCGGATGGCATCGCGGTCGGCGGCGGTCTTCACCGCAGGGTTCCACTTGATGAGATTGCCCTTGCTCGCGTAGTCGGCATCGGTGAACCAGAGATGATGGACGCAGGCCTCCGCAGTGATGCGCTTCCCCTCCAATGGACCAGGCTCGAAGAGATCCAGCTCCCTGGCCGTGCTGATGTGCAGCACGTGCAGCCGTGTGCCGAACTCCTTCGCACGGGCGACCGCGGCGCTGCTGGAGGCATAGCACGCCTCCGCGCTGCGGATCAGCGGGTGGTCCTCGATAGGGATGTCGTCGCCATACCTGGCGATGCGTCCCTCCAGCTCCCTTCGAATGGTCGGATCATCCTCGGCGTGGACGGCGAGCAGCATGTGCGCACGACGGAAAAGCTCATCCAAAGCGCGCTCATCGGTGATCACCATGTCGCCGGTGCTGCTGCCCAGGAATGCCTTAAGCCCGCATACGGTGCGCGAGTCAGTACGCACCACCTCTTCGATGTTGCGCTCCCCGCAGCCCATGTAGAACGAATAATTCACCACGCTCGACGCCCTCGCCAGCGTGTACTTCTCCTCGAGCAGCGCCTGCGTCAGGGTCTGGGGCACCGTGTTGGGCATCTCCATGTAGCTGGTGATCCCCCCAGCCGCCGCCGCCGCGCTGCCATGGGCGATGTCCTCCTTGTGCGTCAGTCCGGGCTCACGGAAATGCACCTGATCATCGATGGCGCCGGGAAGGAGGTGACGCCCACGGGCATCGAGCTCCTTCGCTCCGTTCGATGACCCGATCCCTTCGGCAGCCACCCGTTCGATCCTGTCGCCGTGCATGAGCACGTCAGCCCGGATGACCCGGCCGTCGTTCACCACCTGTGCATCACGGATCAGCAGCTTCTCCATGGTCACTTGATCCAGCCGCCGAAGCGCATCTGCAGCACGCCGACGATGGCCTCGCGGAAGATGCTCGTGTTCATCTTGCTCGTGCCCTTCAGGCGATCCACGAAGGTGATCGGCACCTCGGCGATCCGGAATCCCTTGCGGCGCACACGGTACTTCATCTCGATCTGGAACGCATAGCCGATGAAGCGCACCTCATCCAGCGGCAGTGCCTGCAGCACGCGGCGCGCGTAGCACACGAAGCCTGCCGTGGTGTCGCGAACGCCCAGCCAGAGCACGGCGCGCACATAGATGGATGCGCAGTAGCTGAGCACCACGCGGTCCCAGCTCCAGTCCTTCACATGGCCGCCTTTGACGTAGCGCGAGCCCACGCTCATGTCCGCTCCATCCGCGCATGCCGTCCACAGCCGGACAAGGTCATCGGGGTTGTGGGAGAAATCGGCATCCATCTCGAAGATGAACTCATGACCATGCGCCAGCGCCCACTTGAATCCGGCGATGTACGCTGTGCCGAGACCGTGCTTGCCGCTGCGCTCCAACAGGTGCACGCGGTCAGGACTCTGCGCCATGGCCTCCTTCACCAGCCTCGCTGTTCCGTCGGGTGAGCCATCATCCACGATGAGGACCTCGAAGGATGGTTGCAGCCGGAGCACATGCGCGATGATCTCGCGGATGTTCTCGCGCTCGTTGTATGTGGGTATGATGACGAGGCGTTCCGGCAAAGCGCGGCGAAGATACCGGTGGGCCGACCGGCCGAGCGAGCGTCAACGCAGCAGGTTCACGTGCCCGATGCGCTCCACGCGCGCCCCGCTGTACGCATCCTTCACGCGCACCTGCCAGACATACACATCCATGGGCGCCTCAGTGCCATCGGCCAGACGGCCGTCCCATCCCTCGCCCGGCACCTCGCTGGCGAACACGCGGAGGCCCCAGCGGTCGAAGACCTCGAAGCGATAGAAGTCGTCCGTGATGCCGTAGGTGATGGGCACGAAGCCCTCGTTCTTGTTGTCGTTGTTCGGCGTGAAGGTGTTCGGCACCCAGAGCACCATGCCATCCTCTAAGGTGATGGTCTGGCAGACCGTGTCGGCGCAGAGCGCGCTGGCGTACGCGATGAGGCACACGCCGTAGGCATCGCCGATCTGCGCGGGGAACGTGTGCTGCATGTCGACTTCCTCTGAGACGAGCTCTTCATTGACCAGCCACTGATAAGTATTCGCCCCAGCGGTCGTGTTGCTGAAGAAGCCGACCGGCTGAAGCGTGGTGATCACCGCGGGCAGCATGGTGAAACTCGCAGTCGGCTGGGCGTAGGCGGTCACCGCATCCTCCACGGTCACGGTATCCGCGCCGCATCCATTGCCAGCATCGATGATCAGCGTGACATCGAAGCTGCCCGGCTGCGGGTAGGTCCACGTGAAGGGCTCGCATTGCTCCACGGTCTGGCCATCGCCCAGGATCCAGGTGCAATTGCCAGGCCCGGTGTATCCGTGCGAGAAGGAAACCTCAAGCGGCACGCACTCGCCATTGCTCTGAGCGAGGAAGTCGGCCACGACCGGCGGCACCACGACCACGCCGACCTGCGCGCTGACCTGAGGGCATGGCTGGCCTGGGGTCACCGTGTACGTGTACGTCCCCGGCGCATCCGTCAACGGATCGAAAGTGCCATCGGTGGCGCTGCCATCAGGCGCGCTCCAGGCCCCTCCAGCATCCGGGGTGCCACCCAACTGCGCGAACAGGTCGGCAGCCGGGTCGCCATCGCAGAGCGAGATGGAACCGAAAGTTCCTGCATCGCCAGCGATACCCACACTCACGACCACTTGCGCGGCGTCATCGATGCACGGCGCAAGGCCGAGAACCGTATAGGTGTACACGCCTGGCTGCGAACTCGCGGGATTGAAGGTGCCCGTCGAAGCACTGCCATTCGGCGCCGTCCATGTTCCGCCTGCCTCCGGTACTCCTTGCAGTTGCGCGAAAAGGCTCACGGACGGGGCCGAGGTGCAGATGCTGAGCACGCCGTCCTCTCCAGCGCTGGGAACCGGATTCACCGTGACGATCACCGTGGAGCTCGCCGAAGGGCAGGGTGCGGCACCGATGACCGTGTACGTGTAACTGCCGGATGGATCGCTTTGAGGATCGATCGTGGTGCCATGCGGATCACCGTTCGGCGCGGTCCATGAACCACCTGCATCGAGCGTGCCGGTCAACCCATCGAAGAGCGACGTGATCGCGCCGCTCGCGCAAAGTGTCAGGCTTCCACTGATGCCTGCGAGCGGTGCAACATTCACGGTGATCGTGAGCGTGGCCTGGTCATCCGGGCATGATGCTCCGCCCTGCACCGTGTAGGAGAACGTTCCAGAGATTCCTTGAGAAGGATCGAATGTGCCACTCACCGCAGAACCGGAAGCATCAGTCCATGCGCCATCTGCATCGGGTGCCCCAAGCAGTTGAGACAGCATGCTGAATGGCGCTTGTGTGTTGCACACCGAAATCGCGTTGTCATCGCCTGCGTCCGGACCAGGAAGCACATTCACCGTGACGGTGGCGGTGACGTCGGGACAGGTGTTGCCCGCGATCGAATACACCTGATCGCCTGAGGGATCGGACCCTGGATCGAAGACACCAGAGAATACCACGCCTCCTGGATGCGTCCACGCACCTCCCGCTTGCGGAGCGCCACCAAGTAAATTGAACAGGTCGATCGGGGCGCTACCGGGGCATAGATCCACGGAAGCCGATGTCCCTGCGTTCCCGGGTGCTTCCTCGGTCACGGTTATGGTCGCACTAGCTCCTGGGCACGGCGCGACCGCCGCGAGCGTGTAGGTGTACACGCCGGGGTTCATCGTCGCGGGATCGTAGCTGCCACCGGCCACCGGGCTCGGGCCGCTCCAGGCTCCGCCCGCGTCGGGTGTTCCGCCCAGCTGAGCGAAGAGGTCGGTCGCCGCGCCATCGCCGCACACCGTGATGCTGCCGTTCGTTCCCGCGTCCGGCGAGCTCGTCTCGTTCACCGTCACCGTCGCGCTGGCGTTCGCGCATGGCGCCACGCCCGTCACCGTGTACGTGTACACGCCGGGGTTCATCGTCGCCGGGTTGTAATTGCCACCGACGACAGGGCTCGGCCCGCTCCATGCTCCGCCGGCTTGCGGCGAGCCGCCGAGAGACGTGAAGAGCGATTGGGCAGCGCCATCGCTGCACACCGTGAGCGTGCCGTTCGTGCCGGCGTCCGTCGCCGCGTTCTCCGTCACCGTCACCATCGCTGCCGCGTTCGCGCAGGGCGCAACGCCGGTCACCGTGTAGGTGTACACGCCCGGTGCCATCGTCGCGGGATCGTAGTTGCCACCGACCACTGGCGATGGCCCGCTCCACGCGCCACCGGCCTGCGGCGCGCCGCCGAGCTGAGCGAGCATCGATTGCGCGGCGCCGTCACTGCACACCGTCAGCGTGCCGTTCGTTCCCGCGTTGGTCGCGGCGTTCTCCGTCACCGTCACCGTCGCTGCAGCGTTCGCGCAGGGCGCCACGCCCGTCACCGTGTAGGTGTACACGCCTGGAGCCATCGTCGCGGGATCGTAGTTGCCGCCGACGACCGGCGATGGCCCGCTCCAAGCGCCACCGGCTTGCGGTGTCCCGCCCAGTTGCGCGAACAAGCTCGCCGCCGCGCCATCACTGCACACCGTGAGCGTGCCGTTCGTGCCGGCGTTCGTTGCAGCGTTCTCCGTCACCGTCACCGTCGCTGCTGCGTTCGCGCAGGGCGCAACGCCGGTCACCGTGTAGGTGTACACGCCGGGGTTCATCGTCGCCGGGTCGTAGCTGCCACCGACGACTGGGCTCGGCCCGCTCCAGGCTCCGCCAGCATCCGGCGAACCGCCCAGCTGCGCGAACAGGCTCACCGCCGCACCGACGTCGCACACGGTCACGTTGCCGTCAGCGCCCGCATCTGTCGCCGCGTTCTCCGTCACGGTCACCGTCGCGCTGCTGCCGATGCACGGCGCGACCGCCGCGAGCGTGTAGGTGTA
>JAEUSX010000202.1 GCA_016788405.1 Flavobacteriales bacterium | reverse complement strand
CGCAGCGTGGCCGACATGAAGTGGAGCCGCGATGGCAAGAGCCTGCTCGTGACCGCTGATGACCTGGGCAGGCACAAGCTCTTCCGCGTCGACATCAAGACCGGCAAGGCGACTGCGCTCACCACCTACGGCCACCTGGATGCATTCGCGGAGACGCCGCGAGGATTCGTCTTCCTGCGCAGCGGGCTGAGCGGCCCTGCCCAGCTCTACGCCGCCAAACCGAAAGCCGCGCTCGTCGATGAGGGAGCCCAAGCACTCACCTCGTTCAATGCGAATCTGAAGGAGAAGTCCTTCGGCGCGTATGAGCAGTTCAACTTCAAGGGTTGGAACGACGAGCTCGTGCATGGCTACGTGCTGAAGCCGGCGAACTACCAGGAAGGACGGAAGTACCCGGTAGCCTTCCTCATCCACGGCGGACCGCAGGGCAGCTTCGGCGATGCGTGGAGCTACCGCTGGAATCCGCAGACCTATGCCGGCGCGGGCTATGCGGTGGTGATGATCGACTTCCATGGCAGCACGGGCTATGGCCAAGCTTTCACCGATGCCATCAACCAGCATTGGGGCGACCGTCCGTTGGAGGATCTCCAGAAAGGCTGGACGCATGCGCTCAGCAACTACGCATTCCTGGATGGCAATCGCGCGGCGGCGCTGGGCGCATCGTACGGCGGCTTCATGGTGAATTGGATCGCGGGCAACTGGCCCGATGGCTTCAAGTGCCTCGTCTCGCATTGCGGCATCTTCGACTCGCGCATGATGGGCTACGCCACCGAGGAGCTCTGGTTCACCGATTGGGAGAACGGCACCAGCGTGTTCGCGGATCCCGCGGCCTATGATGAGTTCAATCCGATGCTGCACACGTCCACCTGGCGCGCGCCCATGCTGGTGATCCACGGAGACAAGGATTTCCGCGTGCCGCTGGAGCAGGGCATCGGCACCTTCACCGCCTGTCAGAGCAAGGGCATCGAATCGCTGTACCTGCGCTTCCCTGACGAGAACCATTGGGTATTGAAGCCGCAGAACTCGAAGCAATGGCACGAGGCGGTGTTCGGTTGGCTGGAGAAGCATATCGGGACCGGCCGTTGAGGCCTTTCATGCCGTGCGGCCGATCATACATTCGCCGGGCCGCATGCGTTTCACGCCACTCACGCTGATCCTCCTTCCCGCGCTCTGCTTCGGGCAGAGCACGCCACCGCCATCGCACGTGCGCGATGCCGCCCCCTCGATCTTCGCCTTCACGAACGCCACTCTTCACACCGATGCGCGCACGACCTTCAAGAAGGCCACTTTGCTCATCCGCGATGGCGAGGTGTTGGCTGCCGGTGAGAAGGTGAGCATCCCGGCGGGCGCCATCGTCCGCGACCTCAATGGGCTGCATATCTGGCCGGCGTTGATCGAGCCGTACAGCGATCTTGGATTGCCCTCGAGCACGCCCGAGGAGCGCAAGGCGGAGAACAGGGCCGCACGCCATTGGAACCCCGCGCTCCGCGCTGATGCCAGCGCGCATGCGCTGTACAAGGCCGATGCGGAGAAGGCCGCGAAACTGCGTGAGCAGGGCTTCGCGCTGGTCTTGGCGCACCGCATGGACGGCATCGCGCGGGGCACATCGGCAGCGATCGCGCTGAACGATGAAGCGGCCGTGAAGAGCATCGTTCATGCGGATGTCGCCGCGCACTTCAGCTTCCGCAAGGGCAGCTCGACAGAGAACTACCCCAACTCGCTCATGGGCAGCATCGCGCTGCTGCGTCAGGCCCTGCTCGACGCGCGCTGGTACGCATCGCTCACGGAGAAGAAGGAGACCGATGCCGTGCTGCACGCGCTCGATTGCCAGCTCGATGGCAGGCTGGTGTGCGAGGCGAGCGACCGGAACGATGTGCTGCGCTGGTCGCGGCTCCTGCAGGAGTTCCAGCTCACGGGCATCGTGAAGGGCGGCGGCGACGAGTATGCCCGCCTTGCGGAGATCAAGGCTGCGGGCATGCCGCTGATCGTGCCTTTCGCGCAGCCCGACGCGTACGACGTGGACGATCCGTACGACGCGCTGGAGGTGAGCTACGCGCGGCTGAAGCATTGGGAGCTGGCCATGCGCAACCCCTACCTGCTCGACAGTGCGGGTGTCGCGTTCGCATTCACCACGCATGGCCGCAAGGAGCTGAAGGATGTCTGGAAGGACCTGCGCAAGGTGGTGGCCAGCGGGCTGGACAGCGCGAAGGCGATTGATAAGCTGACCGCGGAACCGGCGCGCCTCTACGGCTTGGAAGCGCGCTACGGCGCGTTGCGCCCCGGCATGCGCGCGAGCTTCATCCTGACCTCGCAGCATCTGCTTCACGAGAAGAACATCATCCACGAGACCTGGATCGAAGGAAAGCGATTCGTGGTGGATGATCCGGACAAGCCGCGTCTCGCCGGGAGCTACAATCTCAATCTGTCTGAATCGATCTGGCTGCTCGAGGTGACCGGCGAGCCCGGCAAGCACGAGGCCACGGTTCGCCGCCCGGATGACGCCGACAGCCTGAAGGTGAAGGCCCGCATGGAGGTGACCGGCAATGTGGTCAGCTTGAGCTTCGCGCCGAAAGGCAAGGCCGATGAGATCATCCGCTTGAATGGCAGCATCCATGGCGGCGGCGGCGTTTGGGACGGCCAGGGCCAGCGGCCAGGAGCGGCGTGGTTCGCTTGGAGCGCGGTGAAGAGGGCCGAAGGCAATGCCGGGAAGAAGGAGAAGGAAGAAAAGGAAGAGAAGAAGGCGCCGGTGTTCGGGGCCATCAATCACCCGTTGGTCGGCAATGGTTGGAGGGAAGCGCCGGCACCCGAGACCATCGTGATCCGCAACGCGACCGTTTGGACGAACGCCGCGAACGGCATCCTGCGCAATGCGGATGTGCTCATTCATGAGGGCAGGGTGAAGGCAGTGGGCGAGAAGCTCGATGCCCAGGCGCTCTTCCCCGGCAAGCACAAGCCTGCCGTGATGGAGCTTGATGGCACGGGCAGGCACCTCACCTGCGGCATCGTCGATGAGCACTCGCACATCGCGATCTCGCG
>JAEUSX010000084.1 GCA_016788405.1 Flavobacteriales bacterium | reverse complement strand
TACATCAACAATCACTTCGTCGTGCTCTGCACCAAGCAGGGCATCATCAAGAAGACCACGCTCGAAGCGTACAGCCGCCCGCGTGCCAATGGCATCATCGCCGTCGGCATCCGGGAGGGTGATGAACTGCTCGAAGCGCGCCTCACCACCGGCAAGAGCCACATCCTGCTGGCCAGCCGGGATGGCCGGGCCGTCCACTTCCAGGAAGAGGATGTGCGGCCGATGGGCCGCAATGCCAGCGGCGTGCGCGGCATGAACCTCGATGGCGGCAGCAAGGAGAACGAAGTCATCGGCATGATCGCCATCGACAGCGCGGACCTC
Source organism: Flavobacteriales bacterium (assembly GCA_016788405.1). Classification (GTDB taxonomy): domain Bacteria; phylum Bacteroidota; class Bacteroidia; order Flavobacteriales_F; family PHOS-HE28; genus PHOS-HE28. The sequence continues at coordinate 4,361 of JAEUSX010000084.1, read as the reverse complement.
GCCACACGCCAGATCCTGGTGGTGAGCGAGAATGGCTACGGCAAGCGCTCCGCCATCATGGACGAGAACGGCGAGTACGAGTACCGCATGGTATCGCGCGGCGGCAAAGGCGTGAAGACGATCCAGGTCACCGAGAAGACCGGCCATCTCGTGTCGATCAAGGATGTGCGCGCCGATGACCAGCTCATGATCATCACCCGGAACGGCATCACCATCCGCATGGACCTGAGTGAGATGCGCGTGGTGGGCCGTGCCACGCAGGGCGTGCGCCTGATCGAACTGCGCAGCAACGACCAGATCGCCGCCGTGGCCAAGGTGGATAGCGACCTGAACGAAGTGGAGCCGCCAGCGGCACCCGATGAACCGGCGCCTGATCAGCCCGATGACGCGACCGGACCCGATGGCACTGATGTTGCCAACGGCGACGAACCAGCCTAAGAAGAAGCAAACGAGAACCCAATGAAGCACGCTTTCCTTTCCGTCACCGGCCTTGTGATGGCCGCCAGTCTAACAGCGCAGAACGCGAACGTGGTGAACGCCTTCAACTACATGAAGGACGGCCAGTTCGCCAAGGCGGTGGAGTACATCGAACCGGCCACCCAGGACGCCAAGACCGGCCTGAGCGAGAAGACGTGGCGCTACCGCGGCGACATCTATCGTTCCATCGCGCTGGGCACGGATGAAGCCCTGAAGGCGCAATTCCCCGACGCCGTGGACAAAGCGGCCGAGAGCTATATGAAGGCCAATGAGCTCGATGCCAAAGGCGCTTATAAACGGGAGAACGCGCAGGCCTTGGCCGGCCTGCAAGGCGCATCGCTCAATGCCGGCAACGACGCCTTCAGCAAGAAGGACTATCAGCGCGCCATCGCGTGCTACCGTCGGAGCGAATCCATCGCCAAGAGCTTCGGGCACGCGGACACGAACGCCATCTTCAACCGGGCGCTGGCTTATGAAAGCGCTGGGGATGGGGCCAATGCCGTGAGCAGCTACCGCGAGGCCATCGCGGCAGGCTACAACAAGCCTGAAGTGTACCGGTACATCGCCAGCCTGCAACGCAAGGGAGAGGACCTGAACGGAGCCATCACCACCATCCGCGAAGGTCTGGCCAAGTTCCCCGGGAACAAGGACCTGATGCTCGATGAGATGCAATACCTGCTCGCCGCCGACCGCAGCGCCGAAGCCGAGGCGAGCGTGAGCGCCGCGCTGGAGAAGGAGCCGGGCAATGCCGTGCTCTGGAGCGTGCTCGGCGGCCTGCACGACAAGAAGGCCAGCGATGCCAAGGACGATGCGGCCCGTTCCGCTGCGTACACGAAGGCGGAGGAAGCGTACCTGAAGGCGATCGAGATCGACCCCAAGCTCTTCGATGCGTACTTCAATGTGGGCGTGGTTTACAACAACCGCGCGGCGGCCGAGTACGAGAAGTGCAACGCCATCAAGAGCGATACGGAGTACACCAAGTGCAAGAAGGTCGCCGACGACATCTACCTGAAAGCGGTTCCCTATTTCGAGAAGGCCCATGAGCTGAACGACAAGGACACGCAGACCATTCAGCAGCTCATCAAGCTGTATGGCAAGACCAACGACCAGGCGAAATACCAGGTCATGAAGGAGAAGCTGGCCAAGCTTCAATAGGCGATCGAACGCATGCTGGGAAAGGCCGGGGCGACCCGGCCTTTTCGCTTGCCTTCAGTCGCTGAATCCTTGCGCCAGGCTCACGGCGCCCATGATGATGACCAGGGCGAGCACCACGCGCCGGAATTGGCCCTGCTCCATGCGGGTCAGCGCCATCTTCCCGAGCCATGAGCCCAGCACGCTGATCAGCGCCATGGCGGGCAGGTAGACGAGCACCTCGCGCGTGACGAAGCCGTTCGATGCGTACACCACGCTGCGGCTCAGGTCCACACCCATGTCGATCCACGCGCTCGTTGCCACGAACGCGCTCTTCTCCAGCGCGAAGGCGGCGAGCGTGATGCCGCGAACCGCGCCGCCGGTGCCCGCCACGCCAGCGATGAAGCCGCTGATGGCGCCGCCGGTGAGCGCATTGCCGCGCGTCGCTCGCAGCCTCCATTCCTCCTTGATCAGCAGGCCCAGGCCCATCACCATGAGCAGCGAACCCAGCACGACGCTGAGCAGGCGCTCGTCGAGGTGCACGGTGACCCGCGCCCCGATGATCACACCGATCACGGCCGGCACGCCCAGCCAGACCAGCAAGCGCCGGTCGACACCCTGCCGGAAGAGGATGATCTTGGCCGCATTGCTGAAGACGTGGAACACCGCCGTGAGTCCGAGCGCCTGGTCGAACGGCAGGAACCAACCGGCCAGCGGCATCACCAGCATGCTGCTGCCGAATCCGCCGATGGTGCCGAGCACTTCAGCGAAGAACAGCAGGGCCAGGAAGAGCAGGTCGAGCTCCGGCACCCGGTGAACCTAGCGATGCGCCAGTTTCTCCAGCCGCGTCTTATCCACGATCCGGATGTCGCGGCCCTCGCTGACGATGAGGCCTTCCTCCTTCAGATCGGTGAGGCAGCGGATCAGCGATTCAGTGGCCGTGCCCACGATGCTCGCCAGGTCCTCGCGGCTGATCTTCACGCCGAGGCCCGCGCCGCCATTCGCCGCGTAGCGCGCATGCACGCGCAGGATGGCCTGCGCCACGCGCTGCCGGACGCTGGCATAAGCCAGCGAGAGCAGGTGCTGCTCCTTCTCCTTCACGTCGCGCGCGAGCATCTTGATGAAGCGGATGCTCACGTCGCGGTCCTTGTAGAGCAGGGCCAGCAGGTCCTCGCGGGGGATCAGCGCCACCTCGCATTCCTCCAGCGTCTCGGCGGTCTCCAAGGCGTAGCCGCCCTCCAGAAGGCCCATGTAGCCGAGCAGCTCGCCCGGCCCGTGCAAACCGATGACGAACTCCTTGCCGTCGTTGTTGATCTTGTAGGTGCGCGCCTTGCCACGGAGCACATACGGCACATGGCGCAGCTCATCCCCTTCGTGGAAGAGGACTTCCTTCACCCCATGCACGCGCGTCTTGCGGTCGCTGCTCAAGGTCTTCAGCGCATCCACGCCGCGCGCCTGATCCAGGAATTTGGAGAAGCCCTCGAAGCCATCGTCGAAGCCCTTGCGGAAGAGCTCGCTCCGCTTCAGGCGGCCTTCGATGGCGTTGAGCAGCTCGCCCTCCTCGAAGGGCTTGGTGATGTAATCATCGGCGCCGAGCTCCATGCCTTTGCGCACATCGCCGCGCTCCGCCTTCGCGCTCAGGAAGATGAACGGCAGCTCGGCCGTCGCGGGATCTCGGCCGAGCAAATGGAGCACGCCGTAGCCGTCGAGCTCCGGCATCATGATGTCGCAGAGCACGAGGTCAGGCTTGTCCTTGCGGGCCAGTTCCACGCCGCGGCGCCCATTCTCGGCCTTCAGCACGCGGTAATTGGCGAGCTCCAGGATCTCGGCCGTGTTGTCGCGCATGTCGGCGTCGTCTTCGATGAGCAGGATGGTCTTCATGCGTTTCGTTGTGGGAGTTGAACGGTGAATACGGTGCGGCCCGGCTCACTGACGAAGCTGATGGTGCCGCCCAGCAGGTCGAGATAGCGCTTCACGATGTGCAGCCCGAGGCCGGTGCCCTGCACGGTCATCACGTTGCTGCCCCGGAAGAAGCGCTCGAAGAGATGCTGCTGATCCTCTTTCGGGATGCCCATGCCGCGATCCTCGACCGTGATGGTGAGCATCCCGTTCCCGATCCGCGTGCTGAGCTCGATCGGGGCCTGTTCGGGCGAGTACTTCACGGCGTTGGTCACCAGGTTGGTGATCACGTGGCCGAGCATGGCCCGATCGCTCGTGATGGTGCGCTCATCACCGCTGTGATCGTAATCGATGGACTGCCCCGGCTTCGCAAGCCCGCGCAATTCCTCGATCTGCTCGATGCAATGATGCACGATGTCGAATTCAGCCAGGTTCACGTTCACCTGTCCCAATTCGATGCGCTCGATGGAGAGGAACTCGTTGAGCATGGCGGTCATCTCGCGCACTTTGGAGCGGATCCGGGCCACGTGCTTCTCGACCTTTTCATCACCCAGGGCATAGCGGCCGATGAGATCGGCGCTCCCCATGATGGTGGTGAGCGGCGTCCGGAACTCATGGCTGGCCATGGAGACGAAGCGGCTCTTGAGGGTATTGAGCTCCCGTTCCTTCTCGAGCGCCTCGCGCACGCTGTGCTCGGCTTCGCGCAGCTCGGCGGTGCGCTGCTCCACCCGGTCCTCCAGCTCCTGGTTGGTGCGCTGCAACTCCAGTTCGGCTTGGTGCCGAAGCGTGATGTCGGTGATCAGCCCCATCACGAAGCGCTGGCCATCGATGGTGAAATGGTTCAGGCTCACCTC
>JAEUSX010000199.1 GCA_016788405.1 Flavobacteriales bacterium | reverse complement strand
TTGCATCCATCCGTTCACCGGACAGGAAGTGCCCGTGTGGGTGGGCGATTACGTGCTGGGCGGCTACGGCACCGGCGCGGTGATGGCCGTGCCTGGCGGCGATCAGCGCGATTGGAATTTCGCGACGCACTTCGGCCTTCCGATCATCGCGGTCACCGAGGGCGCGGACATCAGCAAGGAAGCCGATGAGCGCAAGGACGCCACGATCAGCAGCGAGGGATTCTTGAAGGGATTGAAAGTGCCCGATGCGATCACACGTGCGATCGATGAACTCGAAAAACTCGGCGCGGGAGAACGGCGCATCAATTTCCGCTTGCGCGATGCCGCATTCGGTCGCCAGCGGTACTGGGGCGAGCCGATCCCCATCTACTACAAGGACGGCGTGCCGTACCCGTTACCGGAAAGCGAACTGCCCTTGAAACTGCCCGAGGTGGACAAGTTCCTGCCCACGGCCGAAGGCGAACCACCGCTCGCTCGCGCGGCGGACTGGAGCTATCAGGGCCATCCGTTGGAGACCACCACCATGCCCGGTTGGGCCGGCAGCAGCTGGTACTTCCTGCGCTACATGGACCCGAAGAACGAAGGCCGCTTCGCTTCACCGGAGGCCATCAACTACTGGCAGCAGGTCGATCTCTACGTGGGCGGCAGCGAGCACGCCACCGGCCACCTGCTCTACTTCCGCTTCTGGACCAAGTTCCTGCACGACCGCGGCTGGATCAACTTCGATGAGCCAGCGAAGAAGCTGGTGAATCAGGGGATGATACAAGGGGTATCTCAGAAAGTGTACCTCAGGAAGGGGCAATCCGCAGAAGTGGACCTCTACGATGAATCTGGAATTGTTCAACCGGGGATAAGGCTCACATCGGATGAACCCGTTCCGAGCTTCATCTCTGCGGATATATACCAGTCGATCATCAAGGGAAGCGTGAGGGATAGTTACACTGAGATAAACGTCCCTATCGATCTAGTTGAATCTGGTGTGCTGGACGTGGCCACTTTCATTAGTCAGCGTCCGGAATTCAAAGACGCAGCATTTGTGCTGAATAAGTGCAGAGTGTGGTGGCGCGGAAAGGTCTACACGGATCGAAGTGGACTTGGCATAAGTGTCTCCGACCCGCAGGAACTTGACTTCAAATGTTTCGGCGAAGTCGAGAAGATGTCCAAGTCGAAGTTCAACGTGGTGAACCCAGACGATATCATCGAGAAGTACGGCGCCGACACGCTGCGCCTGTACGAGATGTTCCTGGGCCCCTTGGAGCAGAGCAAGCCCTGGGACACCAACGGCATCGAGGGCACCTTCCGCTTCCTGCGCAAATTCTGGAACCTGTTCCATAGCGCTGGTGATGTGTTCGGCGTTGCCGACGAGGCTCCGACGAAAGCCGAACTGAAAGTGCTGCACGCGACGCTGAAGAAGGTGAGCGAGGACATCGAGAAGATGAGCTTCAACACCAGCGTCGCGCAATTCATGATCGCCGCCAACGAGCTGGGCGCATTGAAGTGCAACAAGCGCGCGGTGCTGGAGCCGCTGGTGATCGCCTTGGCGCCGTTCGCGCCGCACATCGCCGAGGAATTGTGGGAGAAGCTCGGGCATTCAACCAGCGTTACCCTGGCTGCCTGGCCGAAGTGGGATGCCCGGTACCTGGTGGAGGACAGCTTCAGCTATCCCATCAGCTTCAACGGCAAGACCCGCCTTCAACTTGAATTCCCCATCGGTCTGAGCAAGGAGGAGGTGGAGGCCCAGGTGCTTGCGAATCCGGAGGTGCAGAGCCGTTTGGAAGGCAAGGCCCCGAAGAAGGTGATCGTGGTGCCCAAGCGCATCGTGAACATCGTGGTATGAGCGGACTCAAGTCGCTAGCTGCCAGCCTCGAGCCTCGAGCGAGCTGCCGCCGAAGGCGGGCTTGCGGCTCGCAGCTCGTGGCTCGAGGCTGCACTCGCACCGATCGGCACCGGCTTTGCGTTGAACAGGGCATGGCACGCACCGCATCCTTCCTGCTCACGGGCATGGGCCTGCTCACCATGGCCTTCGCCCAGAGCGACCGGCCAGCCGAGGGCGCTCCCTCGGTGGCCTCGGACACCACGCTCTACCGCACTGTGAAGCACGATGCCTTCAAGCCCGGCGAGAAGCTCACGTACGTCGTCCACTACGGGTGGATGAACGCGGGCGAGGCCGTCGTTGAGCTCCGTGAGGAACCCACGCCCGTGATGGGCCGGAAGGTCCTTCGCGCGGTGGGCCGCGGCAAGAGCCTAGGCGCCTTCAACACGTTCTACAAGGTGGATGACCACTACGAGAGCCAGTTCGATGCCGAGGGCGTCTTCCCGTGGATCTTCCAGCGCCGCGTGAGCGAGGGCGGCTATGAATTCAGCCAGGACTATTTCTACCGCCAGCACAAGCGCGAAGTGACCACGCAGAAGCAGCAGACGCACGCCGTGCCGCCCAGCGTGCAGGACATGCTCAGCGCCTTCTACTATGCCCGCACCTTCGACTTCAGCAATGCGCGCCCCGGCGATGTGTACACCATCGAGACCTTCCTCGATGATCAGCTCTGGCCCTTGCAGATGAAGTACCTCGGGAAGGAGACCATCAAGCTCCGCAACGGCAAGTACCGCTGCATGAAATTCCAGCCCGTGGTGCAGGAGGGCCGCGTGTTCAAGACCAACGACGACCTGAACGTGTGGATCACCGACGACGGCAACAAGATCCCCGTATTGGCGCAGGCCAAGGTGCTGGTGGGCTCGATCAAGATGGAACTGAGTGATTACGAAGGGCTGAGCCATCCCATCGCCAAGCTGTAACAGCGCCTCGTTGATACGCTTCATCGCGACCCCGGCCTCCCGCCGGGGCCGCGCCGTTTCTTTCCCCACCATGAAGCGCTGGGTGAGCTGGACATTGGGGACCATGGCCGTCGCGATCATCGTGTATGTGCTCATCGGCGTGGATGTGCGGCCCCATGTGGAGTACACGGAAGAGCCTTGGGCAGAGGACACCACCACCGTCCCCATTCCGCCCCCGACGGCCTTCGGCGTTCCCATGGAAGGCATGGTGCTGCGCGAAGGCCGCGTGAAAGCGGGGGCGAGCTTCGGCGCTTTGCTCAGCGCGGAGGGCATCAAGGCCTCGGTGATCGAGGCGCTCGTGCAGAAGGCCGAAGGCCTCTTCGATGTCCGCAAGCTGCGGGCCGGGCACCCCTATGCCTTCATCACGCCGGATTCGACTGGCAGCGCGCCGCGCTACTTCATCTATGAAGCCGACCCGATCCAGTACGTCGTCTTCCACCTGCTCGCCGGGGCGGAATCCGTGACGCTCGGCCAACGGCCCGTGGTCTTCACCCAGCACGCCATCGCCACAACCGTGACCGGCGCGTTGTACAACGACCTGGAGCGCGCAGGAGCCGATCCGGTTCTCGCCGTGCTGCTCAGCGAGGTCTTCGCGTGGACGATCGATTTCTACCGCATCCAGAAAGGCGATGTGTTCAGCGTGGTGTACGCCGAGCAATCGGTGGAGGGCAGGCGCGTGGGAACGCCGCGCATCCTGGCCGCCCGCTATACAAGCGGTGATGCCGTGAAGGCAGCCTTCCGATTCGGCGAGGGCGATGGCGCCTCGTTCTTCGACGACGAGGGCAACAGCCTGCGCAAGGCCTTCCTCAAGGCGCCGCTGAAATTCAGCCGCGTGAGCTCGGGATTCTCCTCGCGCCGCTTGCACCCGGTGCAGAAAGTGATGAAAGCGCACCTCGGCACCGACTATGCTGCGGCGTACGGGACGCCGATCCTCGCCGTGGGCGACGGCGTGGTGGAGCAGGCCTCCCGCACCGGTGGCAACGGCAACTTCGTCAAGATCCGCCACAACGGCGTGTACAGCACGCAGTACCTGCACATGCGGAAGATCCTCGTGAAGCAGGGCCAGCGCGTGCAGCAGGGCGATGTGATCGGCGAAGTGGGGAGCACCGGATTGGCCACCGGCCCGCATGTGTGCTTCCGATTCTGGAAGAACGGCGTGCAAGTGGATCACCGCAAAGAGGAGTTCCCCAGCGCGGAGCCCATCGCGGATGCCGATCGCGTCGCGTTCAACGCGCTTCGCGATAGCCTTGGCTCGCGCCTCGATGAGGCGCAGCTCACGTTCGCTCAATCCCGCACGGTCGACTTCTGAACGGCTGCGAGCGCGAGGATATCGCGATACGTGTGCGTGCCGCCCGGGGTGCCGAAGCAGTTCAGCAATGCACTGGCCAGCACATCGTGCGGCATCGGCTTATAGCGGTCGGGCAGCAGTGGCGCCAACGCACGCATCAACGCGATCCCGATCCGCTCTCCCGAGCGCTTCTCTTTCCGTGGACCGGTCAGGATGGACGGATGGAAGATGTGCAGTTCCGGCAGCCCAAGAGCCTTGATCTCCTTCTCCATCTCGCCCTTCACCCGGTTGTAGAAGACCCGGGACCCTGCATCAGCCCCTACGGCGCTCACCACGCTGAAGCATCGCACCCCCTGCCCCGCGGCCCATTGGGCCAGTCCGAGCACCAGGTCCTTGTCGACGTGGGTGAATCTGGCCCTGTCGCCGCCCACGTTCCGAATCGTGGTGCCCAAGCAGCAGATCACGGCATCGACCGGCTCATGCCGAAGACCGGACAACAGATTGTCCGATGAACCCAGCCATTCGATGAGCTTTGGATGCCGTTTGACCCCGGGTCGCCTCGTGAGGGAAATCACGGCGGTTACAGCATCCAAGGCCAACGCACGCTCAAGCACCGCACCACCGACCAGTCCAGAAGCTCCGGCAAGCAGAAGGCGCATGGGACAAAGAGAAACATTCATTTGGTTTATACTATAGACTTATCTATATTTGCCTCGAATCATCAAATCATGGACAACAACCTCACCCCCGAACAGAGCCTGAAGGTCATCGAAAGCATGATTGGACAGGCCAAGCGCAGCTTCAGCCGTTTCAGCTTCTACTTCCTCCTGTGGGGCGTTCTCCTCTCCAGCGCAATGCTGGCCACTTACCTGCTGCGCGACCTGAGTCCGGCACTGGCCCACGGAGCGCCGTGGGGCATTGCGGGCGTCCTGGGCGGAATCATCAGTTCCGTGCATGGTGCACGCCAGGGTCGATCAATGGTTGTCAATAACCCAATGGACGGCATCATCGGCTGGATGTGGGGCTCCTTCGTGATCACCTTGATCCTGATCATCGCGTGCAGCGTGATCGCTGAGCACGACCCGGGGCCGGTGATCACCATCCTCACAGGCATCCCCACGTTCATGACCGGGCAGATCATGAGGTTCAGGCCGCTGATCCTGGGCGGGCTCATCTTCTGGCTGGCAGGTGCCGTCATGCACTTCACCAGCGACGCCTATCTGCACACGCTGCTCTATTGTGGGGCCATGCTGCTCGGGTACATCATTCCCGGAATCCTGCTCAAGCGCGAGGAGAATGGCCTTCGCACCGCTTGATCCCATCCTGCATAACCAGCTTCGGCTGGCCGTAATGAGCCTGCTGGTGCCATTGGAATCGGCGGATTTCAATTTCCTGCTGGAGAAGACCGGCGCCACACGCGGCAACCTCAGCGTGCAGATCAGCAAGCTGAAGGAGGCCGGCTACATCGAGGTGACGAAATCGTTCAAGGAGAACTACCCGAATACCGCCTGCCGCGCATCCGCCTTGGGGATTGCCGCGTTCGAGGCCTATGTGGCCGCCATCAAGGGCTACTTGGGAGGCTGAAGCGGGACGCCCGGCGAAGGGCTTGACAGGAACCGTCGACAACCAGTGGAAATCGGTCGAAATTGAGGAACCGCCGCGGCCAGGGCCCGTTCACAGCCTTGGAACCAACCACCGGACCAATGGAAACCAAGCACCGCACCCTACTTCAAGCAAGCGTTCTGCTCATCCTGCTCGTTTGCGCCGTTGCAAGCAACCGTACGCAGGAGAAGCCCGCACAGGTCGCCGAACAGGTGGCCGCCACAGAGTGAACCACGTTCCATACACCATAAGCATCGAGGCCGTGCCCCGTAAGGCGCGGCCTCGGCGCGTTCAGCGGGGCCGCTTGACGAACACGTAGCCTCCCTTCTCGGCTCCCCATACCTGATTGCCGGCAGCATCGTAGCCGCGGTCCCAACTCACCATTCTATCGCTCCGCACGGTGACCTCACTGGTGGCGTATGCGGCGCCGCTCCGATTGTTGCGGCAATCCCGTCCCGCTGTGCCCCCCATGTACACGCTTCCTTTCCGGTGCAACGTGATCAGGCAGCCTTCCATCAGGTCCACGGAATCGGGCGACAACGCCGCGAGCATGCCGTGGTCCTTGTAGGCACCGAAGTGCTGCTCGCCGTTCCGGATGGTGAAGATCTCGCTGGTGTACGTGCTATCGTTCAGTTCGCGCAGGCGATACACGCGCTGCCGATAGGGCTTCTCCTTGCTGGAAGCAGCGGCCTGTTCCAC
>JAEUSX010000184.1 GCA_016788405.1 Flavobacteriales bacterium | reverse complement strand
GCCAGGAAGTAGCGCCAGCTCACGTTGAGCACGCCGAAGCCGTACTTGGTGCTGCGGCTGAAGTTGATGCTGCTGGCCTCGTCGAAGTACTTGGTGGGGCAGGTGATCTCGGCGATGTCGAATCCGTGCCAGAACATCTGGCCGATCATCTGATTGTCGAACACGAAATCATCCGAGCAGCGCTCGTAAGGGCAGGTGTCGAGCACCCGGCGGTGGAATGCGCGATAACCGGTGTGGTACTCACTCAGCTTCTGCCCGCAGAGCATGTTCTGCGTGAAGGTGAGCAGGCGGTTGGCGATGTACTTGTACATGGGCATGCCGCCCTTCAGCGCGCCTTTGCCCAGGATCCTGGATCCGAAGACCACCGGGTACACATCATTGCCGATGAGCGCGATCATGCTCACCAGCAGCTTCGGGGTGTATTGGTAATCGGGGTGCAGCATCACCACGATGTCGGCGCCCAGCTTCTTGGCGGTATCGTAGCAGGTCTTCTGGTTCCCGCCATAACCGCGGTTCACCTGGTGCTGGATCACATGCTTGATGCCGAGGGCCTTGGCCACCTCCACGGTGTTGTCCGGGCTCTTGTCATCCACGAGCACCACTTCGTCCACGATGTCGAAGGGGATCTCCTTGTAGGTCTGCTCCAGCGTCTTGGCGGCCCGGTAAGCGGGCAGCACGATCACGACTTTCTGTCCGAGGTACATGCAGGCGAAGTTGAGGCGGCTCATACGGCCATCCGCGCCGATTCGTTGCGCATCGTCCATGCGCCGGCGTTGAAAACGTGGCTAACGCGTGCGTTCGGCGGCGCTCACCAGCCAAACTCCCCCGAGCACCAGTACGATCATGCCCACCTGCAGCAGGCTAAGCGCTTCGTGGTCGAGCACGCCCCAGCCGATGGCCACCACAGGCATCAGGTAGGTCACCATGCTGGCCCCGACGGCCGTGGTGCGTTGCAGGAGCGTGTTCCAGAGCACCAGCGCCACGGCGGAGCTCATCACGGCCAGCACTGCCACATGCCCCAGGGCCCGCCAGGCGTAAGGGTCGGTGCGCAGTTTCTCAGGAAGGCCGCTCAGCATTGCCAATAGGATAGACAGCGGGCCGACCCACGTGAGCGCGCCCACGGCAGTGGCCATCGGCGGCACGCTGTGCAAATGCCGCTTCACGATGTTGCCGCTGAGGCCATAGCCCAAGGTGCCCAGCACCGGCAGCAAAGCGAACCAAGACCATCCGCCTAGGCCGTCCGTTTCAGCGAAGAACACCAGCCCGGCAGCGCCCAGCAGGCCGAGCCCGATACCCATGAAATGCACCAGCCGCGCCGGTGTGGCGAAGAAGAGCAGCCCGGTCAGCAAGGTCATCAACGGTGTGAGGCTGTTGAGCATGCCGCTCAGTGCGCTGTCGATCCGGGTCTGGGCCGTTGCGAAGAGCAGGGCCGGAAGGCCATTCCCCAGCAGGCCGCTGCCCAGCATGGGTCTCCAATGCTTCCGCAGCAGGCTGGCATGCCGCAAGAGCAAGGGCGAGAGCGCCAGCCAGGCGATGCTCAGGCGGGCGGTGGCCATTTGCCACGGGGTGAGCACCGGGATGCCCTCGTGGTAGAGGCCGCGCTTCATCAGGATGAAGCTGCTGCCCCAGATCAGCGCCAGAACGGCCAGCATGAGCCAGGTGCCCCCGGCGCGTTCAGATTTCATAACAGCGGGCGAAAATACCGGCCATCGGCCCGGCTACATTTGTAACCGATTGGCCGCGAGCTCGTCTCATGTTCGGATAAACGCCAGGACCATGCGCCTCAAGAACCTGCTCCCTTCGCTCTTCGCTGTCGTCCTTCTCTTCGCCTGCAGCGGGAATGCTCCGGTTGAAGTTGCCGTGGCCGATGTGCCGCGCACCGAGAACATCGTGGGCATCACCAGTGGCGAACCGATGACCATCGCCGACCTCAGCATCGAGGGCATGAGTTGCGAGCACATGTGCGGCGGCGCCATCAAGAAAGCGCTGGCCAAGCTGGGCGTTCAGGGCACGGAGATCAAAATGAGCGAAACGGAAGCCCCGAACCACGCCATCGTGACTTACGACGGCAGCAAGCTCACCGATGCCCAGCTTATCCAAGCCATCCAGGC
>JAEUSX010000178.1 GCA_016788405.1 Flavobacteriales bacterium | reverse complement strand
CTCGACTCGAAGCAACGGCCGCTCGCACGCGCGCGTGTCGTGCGCTTCTAAGGCGCTGCGCCATTCGGCGAGACGAAGCATTCCGACCCAGAGTTGATGGCCTTTGTCGTTTCGGTGTAACCGCGGCCTCCCCGAACGGGTAGAAGGCCGCGGCTCAGCACCGCCCTCTCCGGGGATCGATCGCGCTGCCTCGCGACGATTCCGGCCCGTAGCGACGGAAGGATATGGCTGCGCCGATCCAACATCCGCGTGCCATGATGCGATACCTGCTTTCCTTCTGTTTCGTGCTCGCTACCGGCCTGCTCCTCGCGCAGACCAGCTCCCAGCGCGCCGCCGTTCTCGTGAGCGCCACGGCCCAATCATCTCCGCCCAGGATCACGCTGTCGTGGCCTTCCATGGCCAGCACCACCAGCCTCACCATCTACCGCAAGTTGAAGAGTGGTACGAGCTGGGGCAGCGCCATCGCTACCCCTGCCGCCAGCGATCTGAGCTGGCAGGACAACACGGTCACGGTTGGCACCGCCTACGAGTATCGTATTGTGCGCGTGAGCAATGGGGTCACCGGCAACGGCTACATCAGCACCGGAGTCGAGGTGGCTCCCATCGATTTCCGCGGCAAGCTGATACTGCTCGTCGACAACACCATCGCTTCATCCCTGAGCAGCGAACTGCTGCAATTGGAGCAGGACCTTCGAGCCGACGGTTGGGGGGTGCTGCGCTCCGATGTTTCACCCTCGGCTTCTGTCACCAGTGTTCGCGCCACGGTGATCGGTCACTACAACAGCGACCCCGCGAACGTGAAGGCCGTGTATATCATCGGACATGTGCCGGTGCCCTATTCAGGCAATCAGAATCCAGATGGCCATGCAGAGCACAGCGGGGCCTGGCCTTGTGATGGCTACTACGGCGAGCTGAACGGCACTTGGACGGACAACACCGTGAACAGTGGCGGCATGCAGCGCCCGCAGAACACGAACGTGCCCGGCGACGGCAAGTTCGATCAAAGCACCTTCCCGAATCCGGTCGAGCTGCAGGTGGGCCGTGTGGACCTTTCCGATCTGCCGGCCTTCAGCACATCGAACGTCGAGCTGATGCGCAATTACCTGAACAAAGCGCATGGCTTCAAGACGAAGGCCTGGACGCCTCAGGCACGCGGGATCATGTTCGACAACCTGCAGTGGGTTGGCAATCCGCTGGCTGCATCGGGCTGGCGCGCCATGGGTCCCTTGGTGGGTGCTTCGAACATCACCACGGCATTGCAGGCTGCCTGGCCCTTCTACACCTTGGTCGACGACAGTTACCTCTGGACCTACAGTAGCGGCGGAGGCGGGCAGGAGACCACGCAGGGCGTGATCACCTATCATGGCGCAGCCAACGTAGGCTCTGTGCATGACTACGCTGCGTCCCCGATGAACGGCGTGTTCAACATGGCATTCGGCAGCTACTTCGGCGACTGGGACAACAAGAACAACTTCCTGCGCGCTCCGCTGGCGAGCGGCCAGGCGCTCACGAATGTCTGGTCCGCTATTCCCGGCTGGTACTTCCACCACATGGGCCAGGGCGAGAACATCGGCTATAGCACATGGATCACAATGAACAATACGAGCCTTTACCAGCCGCTCACCGATGGCTGGCAAGGCTCCATCGGCAAGTGCCATCTGGGCCTTATGGGCGATCCCTCGCTGCGCATGATCATGCTGGCGCCGCCGCAGAATCTCACCGTGAACAATAGCGGCGGCAATGCTGCTTTCAGCTGGACGGCCAGTACGGAACCAGGTTTGGCGGGCTATCACATCTACGAGTTCCAGACGGATGGTACCATCACACGCTTGACCACGAGTCCGGTGGCAGGCACCAGCTACACGAATCCAGCCATCCCTTTCGTTGCCGGCAAGCAATACATGGTTCGCGCGGTAAAGCTCGAGTCGGGATTCAGCGGCAGCTATTTCAATCTCTCGCTCGGAGCGATCGGAACGGCATCGGGCGGCGGCCCTGTGAACGATTGCCTGGGCGTGCCCGGCGGAACGGCTGTTCCTGGCGCAGCATGCAACGACAACAATCCCTGCACGACGAACGATGCGTGGAACGCGAGCTGCCAGTGCGTGGGCGCCGCGCCTTCGGCCCCAGCCATCAGCAGTCTTACCAGTAACAGTCCTGTTTGCGCAGGCGGCACCCTCACATTCACGCTCACCGCCTCAGGCGCCGGGCCGCTGGCCTATGCCTGGAC
>JAEUSX010000158.1 GCA_016788405.1 Flavobacteriales bacterium | reverse complement strand
TCCGCGCGCAGCTCCTTGAAGTTGAACGCCTCGCCATTGAAGACGATGGTGTACCGGCCGCCCTCATCCGTGAAGGGCTGATGCGCAGCAGCGCTGGTGTCGATGATGCTCAGGCGCCGATGGCCGAGCACGGCGCGGCCTGCAGCGTAGGTGCCTTCGTCGTCCGGACCCCGATGCGCGAGGCAATGCAGGGCGCCTTGAATGTGTTCACCGGCCGCTGGTTCATCGCGCATTAGCTGGTATGTCCCGGCAATCCCGCACATGCTGCAAAGATGAACGGCTACCTTTCGGAATGCGGATGAGGAGGGATTACTTGCGGTTCACCATTCTGCTGACATGCGCGCTTGGCGGTCTTGCCAATACGCTTGCCCAAGCGCGCCTGCGTTTGGAGCGGGTGGACGACCCCGGCAAGCATCGGAACCTTAGGCTAGGCCAGTATTACACGATTTGGACCACTGACACGAGCTACTTCCATTCAATCGTCGGGTACAATGATTCCATCCTATTCACAGAGCGTGAAGTCCTTGATGGCCGTGATACCATTCGATACGCTCCGGATCGTATATCGATCGTGCCGCGTTATCGAACCGAGCAGGTGGAACTGGGCCTCGATCACGTCTTGGTCATGGAAATGCCGGCCCGCACCGGACGAACGTCGGTCACGGAGCCCTTCGCGTATGTCGGACTCTTGGGGGCTCTTGCAGTTGTGGTGACCCTGCCCATTGCCGTGATCGCGGACGGAGGGGCCTACATCGACGATTGGGCCATCGGCACGGGTGCCACCGCGGCATTGTTGGCCGCGACGATGATCGCGGATCGGGCGATCGAACGTACAGAACGCAGGAAACGATGGCGCCTGGTTCCGCGCCGGTAGCGCAACCGGATTCGGTCAATTGCTGAGAGTTGAAAGGCAACGCCTTCCAACTCTCAGGTTTCACTCTTCAGCTTCACAAATGGATCACCTCGCCGTACGCCGCGGCAGCCGCTTCCATGATGGCTTCGCTCATGGTGGGGTGGGGGTGAACGGTCTTGATGATCTCGTGGCCGGTGGTCTCCAGCTTGCGGATGCTCACGCACTCGGCGATCATCTCCGTCACGTTCGCGCCGATCATGTGCGCGCCCAGCAGCTCGCCGTACTTCGCGTCGAAGATCAGCTTCACGAAGCCGTCCTTGTTGCCGCCGGCGCTGGCCTTGCCGCTGGCGCTGAAGGGGAACTTGCCCACTTTGATGGCCATGCCCTTCTCCTTGCATTGCTTCTCGGTGTAGCCCACGCTGGCCACTTCCGGCGAGCAATAGGTGCATCCGGGGATGTTGTTGTAATCGAGCGCGTGCGGGTTCTGCCCGGCGATCTTCTCCACGCAGATGATGCCTTCGGCGCTGGCCACGTGCGCGAGCGCCTGGCCCGGCACCGCGTCGCCGATGGCGTAATAGCCCGGCATGTTGGTGGCGTAGTGCGCATCCACCTTGATCTTGCCTTTGTCGGTCACGATGCCCACCTCCTCCAGTCCGATGCCCTCGATGTTGGCCGCGATGCCCACCGCGCTCAGCACGATGTCGCACTCCACCACCTTCTCGCCGGCGGCGCTCTTGATCGTCACTTTGCAGCCCTTGCCGCTCGTGTCCACCTTGGTCACTTCGCTGCTCAGCATCACTTCCATGCCCTGTTTCTTGAAGCTCTTCTCCAGCTGCTTGCTCACGTCCTCGTCCTCCACCGGCACGATGTTCGGCATGAACTCCACCAGGGTCACCTTGGTGCCGATGGCGTTGTAGAAGTAGGCGAACTCGCTGCCGATGGCGCCGCTGCCCACCACCACCATGCTCTTGGGCTGCTCGGCCAGCACCATGGCCTCGCGGTAGCCGATGATCTTCTTGCCATCCTGCTTCAGCGCGGGGAGTTCGCGGCTGCGCGCGCCGGTGGCGATGATGATGTGCCTGCCCTCCACCACTTGCTTCTTCCCATCGGCGGCGGTGACCTCGATCTTGCGGCCGGGCAGGAGCTTCCCGGTGCCCATGATCACGTCGATCTTGTTCTTTTTCATGAGGAACTGCACGCCGTTGCTCATGCCCTTGGCCACATCGCGGCTGCGCTGCACGATGGCCTTCATGTCCGGCGAGCCGCCGTTCACGGTGATGCCATAGTCCTTGGCGTGCTGCAGGTACTCGAACACCTGCGCGCTCTTCAGCAGCGCCTTGGTGGGGATGCAGCCCCAGTTGAGGCAGATGCCGCCGAGCGCCTCGCGCTCCACCACGGCGGTCTTCAATCCGAGTTGGCTGGCGCGGATGGCAGCCACATAGCCGCCGGGGCCGCTGCCGAGGACGATGACATCGTAGCTCATG
>JAEUSX010000137.1 GCA_016788405.1 Flavobacteriales bacterium | reverse complement strand
GATAGGGAAGGCTCGATTGAGCCGCTGCTCGCGCTGCAGACGCTCGACTTCCGAACAGCCCAGTCGCTCCGGCGCAAGCTCCGCGAGGAAGCCGCTGCGGCGAGCAGGCGCATCAGGGATGCCGGCGAAGAGTGCCTGCAGCGCATGGCGGATGCCGGAGCGCCCGTTGAGGCATGGACCGGCGGGAGCAAAGGAGTGGCGTCGTGGTTCCGCAAGCTTGCCTCGCATGGCAGCGCATGGATCCCGGAAAGCAAGACGCTGACCAGGTGCCTGGAGACCGGCAAGTGGCACGGGCCCAAGGCGAGCGCGAGCGACGAAGAGCGCATCCTGGGAGCGGTGCCCGCGCTCGCCGCCGCAGCAAGGCACGCCATCGATGCGCTGGAGCGGGAACAGCGGGGCTTTGCGCTTCGAAACGCGGTACGCAAGCTCCTTCCCACCGCCATCGCCCTTCGCGAACTGAGCCGTTGCCTGGACCAGGAGAAGAATGCCGATGGCGTGGCCTTCTTCAGCGACCTCACCCGGCGCGTGGCCGAGGTGATGCGCGATGAGCCTGCTCCATGGATCCTGGAGCGCGTGGGCGAACGCTACAGGCACTTCCTCATCGACGAGTTCCAGGACACCTCGATGCTCCAATGGCAGTGCCTGCTGCCTTTGATCGACAACGCGCTCGGAAGCGGAGGCAGCGCGCTGGTGGTGGGCGATGCGAAACAGGCCATCTACCGCTGGCGCAATGGCGAAGCGCAGCTGCTCATCCGATTCCCGCGATTGCATGGCCGCAGCGACAGCGAGCTGGATAAGCAGCGCGAGGACGCCATCGTGCGGCACCATCAGGAAGGCGAGCCCTTGAACTCGAATCGCCGCTCCGGGCGCACCATCATCGAATTCAATAACGCCCTCTTCGAAGCGGTGGGCGCAGCGCTTCCGCCGGCTTGGTCGGAGGCGTACGCCGCGTTGCGACAGCAGAGCGCGAAGCAAGAGGAAGGGCTGGTGCGCTTGCGCGTGCTCGACGAAGCACTGAAAGGCGAGGCGGCGCAAGACGCTGAGGAGTCATTCATGCTGCAAGCGGTGGAGGAATGCCTGGCCGACGGTTTTCAACCCGGCGATATCGCGTTGCTGGTGCGCGATGGGAAGAAGGGCCAGCGGATGGTGGAGCGATTGATGACGGCCGGACATGCCGTGTCGTCCCCCGATGGCGCGCGTTTGTCGAGCAGCCCGACCATCCTGCTCATCGTGGAGCTATTGCGATTCATCCAGACCGGCGATGCGGCGACTGCGGCCCGCGTGGTGCAGCGCCTCGCTCGTCACGCTGCGCTGGCGGATGCCGAGCAGATCGACCCGTACGCAGGCATGGGCCGGGACGATCCGCAGCGCGCGGCGCGCGCTTGGCTGCGCGAACACGGACCGCTCACCCTGCGCACCACGCTCACCGCGCTCATCCGGGACGTGGCCAGCGCCCTTGGGCTCGATCCTGCATTGGACGCGCACCTGCTCCTCTTGATCGATGAAGCCCATGCCTTCGGCGTGGAGCATGGCCCTGACCTCCTCGGTTTCCTGGACCATTGGGAGCGACGCGGCTCCATGCGGTCCCTTCAAGGCAGCAAAAGCACGGCATCGATACAAGTGATGACGATCCACAAAGCCAAAGGGCTTCAGTTCCCTGCGGTCATCGTGCCCAATACACGCATGGCGCCTTCCGGCAATCACGGCGACCATCTCTGGGTCGATGCCCGTGAGGTGGCGCCGGAACTCGGGATGGCATTGGTCAAAGAGAGCAGCGCGTTAGCAAGTGCCGGGCTGCCGGAAGTGGTGATGGAGCAGGAAGCCCGGCTGTTCGATGAGGCCAATCTCCTGTACGTGGCGTTCACGCGGCCTGAACAACGGCTCTACGCGCTGGCGCAGCGAGCCGGGGCCGATACGGTCACCCGTGCGTTGATCTCGCATCTGGATGGCCAGTTGACGAATGATGAGGCCTTCCTTGGTCGCCGACAGCCTCCTTGGGCGCTTAGAGCGGAGAAGGATGGCGCGTATCTGGAGGCATCATCCTCTGCCACGGCACGCGCACTACCGTTGCGATTCGAAGCGCCCGGCGCGTGGGATGTGGCCGACCCAGACCCCCAGCGGCGCCGGGGCAATCTGCTGCATGATGCCCTCAGCCGCACGGCGGATGCGGCCGCCTTGCCGGAAGCGATCGACAGCATGCAGCGCGAGGGCCTGATCGTTTCGAATGAAGCGGAGGCCCTGCGCACCGAGCTCGCAGAGCTGCTCGCATCCGAGGACGTGGCCATGTGGTTCCGGCCAGGCCTCCGCGCACGCACCGAGGCCACCATCATCGGCGGTGACGGGCACGCGTACCGGCCTGATCGCGTAGTGATCGACGGCCAAGCGGCACGCGTGCTCGACATCAAGACGGGCGCCCCCGCGCCAGGCCACCACGATCAGGTGAGGGGCTACGCCCGCCTGTTGCGCGAGCTCGGCTTCGCCCAGGTGGAAGCCGCGCTGCTTTATACCCAGCAAGGAAGAATCGAACCCGTTGAGGCATGACCATCACCTGGACCGCGAAAGGATTCGGATCGCTCACCACGCGCGACCTGCATGACCTGCTTCGACTGCGCATCGATGTCTTCGTGGTCGAGCAGCGCTGCGCCTATGCTGAGGCCGATGGCCGCGACCCGATGGCCATCCACATCCTCGGCCGATCGCCCGAGGGCGATCTGGCAGCCTACGCCCGCCTCCTTCCGCCAGAGGACGACGGCATGCCGCGCGTGGGCCGTGTGATCGTGCGGCAGGACCTGCGCGGCAGAGGGATCGCGCATGACCTGATGCGCGAGGTGCTGAGCGCATTGAGCGCGGCGCATGGCAGCCGTCGTTCGAAGCTCTCTGCACAAGCACCGCTGCAGGACTTTTATTCCAAGCATGGCTATCGCGCGGCGAGCGCTGCGTACGATTGGGACGGCATCCCGCACGTGGATATGGTGCGCCATGAGGATTGAGCGCTGCCTCGCCCGCATCTGATCCACGATGAGGCCGCAACTGCTCTTCCTTTGCGGCTCAAGCCCGAGGACCCCGAATCGCCGATGACCATCAGCTCCGCATTGCTCGATCACGCCGTGGATCAACTGGCCACCCTGCCCGGCATCGGCCGTCGCACGGCCATGCGCCTAGCGCTGGAACTGCTGCGAAGGGAGCAGCACGAAGTGGCGCGATTCACGGAAGCCATCCGCCGCATGCGGGATGAACTGCGCCGGTGCGACACCTGCTGCAACATCAGTGATGAGGCGCGTTGCGCGATCTGCTCCGACCCGCGGCGAGATGCCTCGCTGATCTGCGTGGTGGAGGACATCCGGGACGTGATCGCCATCGAGGCCACCCGGCAATTCAACGGCCTTTACCACGTGCTTGGAGGCGTCATCAGTCCGATGGATGGCCTTGGCCCCGACGATCTGAACACCGCAGAGCTGCTTGAGCGGGTGCGCGCCGGTTCTCTTGGGGGCGGCGCGCCCGTCAGAGAGGTCGTGCTGGCGCTCGGCGGCACTTTGGAAGGCGACACCACCGCGTTCTACTTGAATCGGCGCCTGCACGATGCCGGCACCCTGGTCACCACCATCGCGCGCGGCATCAGCGTGGGCGCCAATCTCGATCAGGCCGACGAGGCCACCTTGGGGC
Organism: Flavobacteriales bacterium; assembly: GCA_016788405.1. Taxonomy (GTDB): domain Bacteria; phylum Bacteroidota; class Bacteroidia; order Flavobacteriales_F; family PHOS-HE28; genus PHOS-HE28. Next base: position 1,001 of record JAEUSX010000137.1, on the reverse strand, counting down.
GGAGCATCATGGACCGGAAGCCCTACGAACAGAGCATGAAACGATAGCATCCCGGAGCGGGATGCGCCCGAGAGCGCATGAAACTCAGCGTCATCATCGTCAACTACAACGTGCGCGCCTATCTGGAGCAATGCCTGCGCGCTGTGTTCAAGTCGATGGAGGGCATCGAGGGCGAGGTATTCGTGGTGGACAACCAGAGCACGGATGGAAGCGTGGAGATGGTGCGTGATCGCTTCCCGCTCGTACGCCTCATGGCCAACGCCGAGAACGTGGGCTTCAGCCGGGCCAATAACCAGGCGATCAGGGCCAGCACCGGAGAGCATGTCCTCTTGCTGAACCCCGACACGGTGGTGGGCGAGGACGTGTTCCGCAAGGTGCTCGATTTCCTCGATGCCAATCCATCGGTCGGCGGCCTCGGCGTGCGCATGATCGACGGCACCGGCCAGTTCCTTCCGGAGAGCAAGCGCGGGCTTCCCACGCCCGCGGTGGCCTTCTACAAGATCATCGGCCTTACGAGGCTATTCCCGCGCAGCAGGGTCTTCGGGCGTTACCACCTGGGCCACCTGCCCGAGCATGAGGCGGCGCCCATCGAGATCCTCTCCGGCGCGTGCATGTTCCTCCGCCGAAAGACCCTCGACGAAGTCGGCCTGCTCGACGAGAGTTTCTTCATGTACGGGGAGGACATTGATCTGAGTTATCGCATCACGCTGGGCGGCTACCAGAACTGGTACTTCCCACAGGCGCGGATCATCCACTACAAGGGCGAGAGCACCAAGAAGAGCAGCGTGAACTACGTGTTCGTGTTCTACAATGCCATGGCCATCTTCGCTCAGAAGCACTTCACGCGAAGGCGCACCAACCTGCTCAGCCTGCTGATCACCGGCAGCATCTACCTCAGCGCGGCCGGCGCGATCGTGATGCGATTCCTTCGCCGGGCATTGCTGCCGGTCCTGGACCTCGGCTTGCTCTACCTGCTGCTGGCCGTGCTCCGCCTGCTCGAA
>JAEUSX010000110.1 GCA_016788405.1 Flavobacteriales bacterium | reverse complement strand
TTGTCGAGGCTGAGGTTGCCGTACTGGTCGCGCAAGCGGTCGTTGTTGATCACCAGCAGCGTGTCCACGGTGTTGCGCAGCTCCTCGACCCCGGAGAGCGCCTGCTTCTTGCGGCGGTGGCCCTCCCATTGGAAGGGCATGGTGACGATGCCTACGGTGAGGATGCCGAGCTCGCGCGCGATGGCGGCGACGACGGGCGCAGCGCCCGTGCCGGTGCCGCCGCCCATGCCTGCGGTGATGAAGATCATCTTGGTGCGTGTGCTCAGGACCTGACGGATCTCATCGAGGTTCTCCTGGGCGGCGTCCTTGCCCTTGTCGGGAACGCTGCCGGCGCCGAGGCCCTCCGTGAGGCCGGGGCCGAGCTGGATCTTCACGGGCACAGGGCTCATGTCCAGCGCTTGGCGATCGGTGTTGCAGACGATGAAGTCCACGCCGCGGATGCCTTGGCCGAACATATGGTTCACGGCATTGCTGCCGCCGCCGCCCACGCCGATCACCTTGATGATCGAGCTGAGCTCCTTGGGAAGATCGAATTTCATGGCAATGGTGCTTGGGTGTGGTGAGTGGCCCGATTCACGACGGGCCGTTGGGGTTGGGTTCAGATGTCGTCGTCGGTGCTGAGCAGGTCCGAGGTCTTGGCGATGAACTTGTCGAAGATGCTGCCGATGCCGGAGCCGGTGTTCACCTTGCTCTTGCGGGCAGGCGCCTCCGCAGGGATGCGCGCCCGCACGTTGTCGAGGTGCTCGAATCCTTTCATCACCAGGCCGACGCCGGTGGCGAAGAGCGGGCTGGTCACCGCTTCGATCTTGCTCTGGCCCAGATGCTCGTTGGGGTAGCCGATGCGCGCATCCATGCCTGTCATCAGCTCCACGAGATGCTTGAGGTGCTTGAGCTGCGCGCCGCCGCCGGTGAGCACGATGCCAGCGATGAGCTGCTTCTCCAGCCCGCTGTTGCGGATCTCGAAGTGGATGTGCTCAATGATCTCCTCCATGCGCGCCTGGATCACCTCCGCCAGCATGCGGAGGCTGATCTCCTTGGGCTCCCGGCCGCGCAGGCCCGGGATGCACACCACCTCGTTCTCCTTGTTCTCGGTGCCGAGGGCGCTGCCGAATTTGGTCTTGAGCAGCTCGGCCTGGTCGCGCATGATGCCGCAGCCCTGGCGGATGTCCTCCGTGACGACGTTGCCGCCGAAGGGGATCACCGCGGTGTGGCGGATGATGTTGTCGAGGAAGATGGCGATGTCGGTGGTGCCGCCGCCGATGTCCACGAGCACCACGCCCGCCTCCTTCTCCTGCTGGCTGAGCACGGCCTCGGCGCTGGCGAGCGGCTCGAGGATGAGGCCCGTGACATTGAGGCCCGCCCGGTGCACGCACTTGTTGATGTTGCGCGCGGCGGTGACCTGGCCGCTGATGATGTGGAAGTTGGCCTCCAGTCGGATGCCGCTCATGCCGATCGGGTCCGGGATGCCCTGCTCGTTGTCCACGATGAACTCCTGCGGGATCACGTGGATGATCTCCTCGCCCGGCGGCATCACCAGGCGGTGGCTCTCCTGAATCAACTGATCGATGTCCTGCTGGGAGATCTCCTCCTCGATGCTCTGGCGCATCTTCATGCCACGGTGCTGCATGCTGCGGATGTGCTGCCCCGCGATGCCCACGTGCACCGTCTCGATGATCACGCCCGCCATGTCGGCGGCGTCGTTCACGGCGGCCTTGATGCTGTCCACCGTCTTGGGGATGTTGGCCACCACGCCGCGGCTCACGCCTTCGCTGCGCGCCTTGCCCATGCCGAGCACCTCGATCTTGCCCTGCGCGTTGCGGCGGCCCACGATGCATGCGATCTTGGTGGTGCCGATGTCCAGGCCGGCAACGATGTCCTGTTGGTTGTCGATGGGAGTGCTCACGGTGCGGAGGGATTGGTTCGTTTGGTGCAGACGATCTGGTCGCTGAAGCGCAGGTCGATGCGGGCATAGCGCCGCCAGTCGGCCTTGGGGATTCCGTGCTCGTAGAACAGGCGGAGCTTGGCGAAGCGCTGCTCCAGCGCGCTGCCATCGCCGATGAGGATTCTCTGGCCGCCCACCGTGGGGATCAGTTCCATCTGGCCATCAGGGCCCACGACCACCTGGTCGATGAGCGCGCTCCAAAGGGGGTCTCTGCGGAGGAAGACGGCCAACCGGTGCAAGTCGTCGGAGCGGTAACGGCTCACCAGTGTGTCATGGGCGTTCACGTCGATCACGCCATGCGCGGCGCCAGGCTCCTGAAGCCAGCCCATGGCCACCGGCACACGGGCCGTGTAGTCCTCATCCGTCGGCATGGTGAAGCCATCCGCGTCGATGTAGAAGCTGCTGCCATCCGCGTTGATCACGCGCATCACCGGTTCGCGCTGACTGACGCTCACGTGCAACACCCCATTCAGATCGTGATAGACCTCCGCATCGGCCACGCATGGAATGGCGCGAAGGCGCTGCTCCAGCCCAGCGAGGTCCACTTGTCCGCTGGCCGCTCCGACGACCGCGCTGCCTTGTCCGATGAGTTCAGTGCGCACGCCCTGCTCGTCGATGAAGTGCATGCCCTCGCCGCCGAGCACGCGCACCTTCACCTCCGCGATCGGCGCCGAGCTGGTGGTGCGGTCCACGAAGCCCAGGATCACCAACGCGCCGATGGCGCAGAGCGCGAGGCCGAGCGGGCGGAGCAGGCGCTTGAGGCGGTTCATGGGCGGAAGCGTTCGTTGAGCATGCGCTCGATCTGGGGCACCAAACGGTCGATGTCCCCGGCACCCATGGTGACCACGACATCAACCGCTTGCGAAGCAAGGGCCTCCAAAAGCGCGGTTTTCGGCAGGCACGACTTCTTATCCATAGGCACTTGTTCGAGGAGCCATTCGGAAGTGATGCCGGCGATGGGCTCCTCGCGCGCCGGGTAGATGTCGAGCAGGATGAGCTCATCGAGCCGTGCGAGGCTTCGCGCGAAGTCGCTGGCAAGGTCACGTGTCCGTGTGAAGAGGTGCGGCTGGAAGATGCCCGTGACCTTGCGGCCAGGGTAGAGCTCGCGCACGCTGCCGATGCACGCATCCAGTTCCTTGGGATGGTGCGCGTAATCATCGATCAGGGCCACTCGGGGTGAGGTGATGCGCGTCTCGAACCGCCGTGCCACCCCACGGAAGGAAGCCAGTCCTTGCCTCAACAGCTCGGGCGGGACCCCCATGCGAAGGGCCACGCTGGCCGCAGCGATCGCGTTCTCCACGTTGTGCCGGCCAGGCATGCCCAAGGTGAGGCCGCGCAGCTGCTGCCCTTCGGCGATGAGGTCGAAGCGGTACCGGCCATCGGACACGCTGATGTTCTCCGCGCGCGGCTCTCCGGTGCTGCCGATCGCATAGCTGCTCAGCTGGGTACGGTGCGCGAAGTGATGCGCGACGCGCTCATGCACCAGCAAGGGGCCATCGCATTGCACGGCGAAGGCCGTATAGGCCTCGAACATGGCCTCGGCCGTGCCGTAGACGTCGAGGTGGTCGGGGTCCATGGCGGTGATGATGCTTTGCGCAGGGCACAGCTGGAGGAAGCTGCGGTCGTACTCATCGGCCTCCACCACGTTCACCCGGGCCTCATCGTTGAGCAGCACATTGGTGCCGTAGTTGGCGCTGATGCCACCGAGGAAGGCATTGCACGGCACCTTGCCTGCCGTGAGCAGGTGCGCCAGCATGGTGCTCACGGTGGTCTTGCCATGCGTGCCGGCCACCGCGATAGTGGGCTTGTCGCGCGTCACCATGCCCAGCACTTCGGCCCGCTTCAGGATGCGCGCGCCCTTTTCTTCCCAGTACTTCAGCAGCGGACTGGTCACGGGCACTGCGGGCGTGCGCACCACCATCACATCGCTCGCTGGTGCGTTGCGGTATGCCTCGGGGATGAGCTCCGTGCGCTCATTGAACTGCACCTCGATGCCCTCGCTCTGCAGCTGGTTGGTGAGTTCGCTCGGCGTCTTGTCGTAACCGGCCACATGCGCGCCGCGGCGCCTGAAATAGCGCGCGAGCCCGCTCATGCCGATGCCGCCGATGCCGATGAAGTAGAATCGGTTGCCTTCGAGTGTGCTCATGGGCGGGCTATTCGGATCACTTCAGCGGCGATGGCCTGCGCCGCGTCGTGGGTTGCCATTCCTGCGATGGCCGATCGCAAGCGGTCCAGGGCCTTCGGGTCGCGCAGCAGCTCCAGCGCTTTCGGGCCAAGCTGTTCCACGGCGTCCGCATCGCGCAGCAGCACGGCCGCGCCGCGATCGGTGAGCGCCCGCGCGTTATGCGTCTGGTGGTCCTCTGCAGCGGTGGGCAAGGGCACCAGGATCGCGGGCTTGGCCACGATGCACAACTCGCTCACGCTGATGGCGCCCGCGCGCGCCACGACCAGGTCGGCCACGGCATAGGCGAGGTCCATGCGGTCAACGAACTCATGCACCTTGCAATCGGCGTAACCGACCCGGCTCACCGCGTCGGTTGCCTGCTTCAGATACGGCGTCCCTGTCTGCCAGATCAATTGGATGCCAGCTTCCTTCCAGCGGGTCAATGCGGCCTCTACGCCGCGATTCACGCCGCGTGCGCCAAGGCTGCCACCGGTGATGAAGATGATGGGCGCATCGGCGCGCAGGCCGAAATGCTCCAGCCCGCGCGGTCGCTTTCCGGTGAGCTTCACCGTGTCGGTGCGCACCGGATTGCCGGTGAGGAGGACGCGGTCCTGGGGGAAGTACTTCTCCATGCCGGTGTAGGCCACGCAGATGCGCCTGGCGCGCTTCGCGAGATGGATGTTGGTCTTCCCCGGGAAGCTGTTCTGCTCTTGGATCAGCGTGGGCACGCCCATGCGCTGCGCGGCGGCCAGCAACGGGCCGCTGGCGTAGCCGCCCACGCCCACAGCGACATGCGGCTTGAAATCCTTCACCAGCCGGCGCGCTTTCAGCATGCTTCGCAGCAAACGCCATGGCAGGCCAAGGTTCTTGATCACGCTGCCGCGTTGGAAGCCGCGGATGGGCAGCGCCTCGATCGCGAAGCCCGCGGCCGGCACCTTCTGCATCTCCATCCTTCCTTCGGCGCCCACGAAGAGGAAACGCGCATCGGGCTCCCGTTCGCGCACGGCCTGCGCGATGGCGATGGCCGGGAAGATGTGGCCGCCGGTCCCGCCGCCGGCGATCATCACCTTAAGCGGTCGCTGTGCGGAGCTTGGCATCCTTCTTCTCGATGTGTTGCTGCTCCTGGCTTCGGCTCACGCTGAGGATGATGCCAATGGCCAGACAGGTGAACCAGATGCTGGTTCCGCCCATGCTCACGAGCGGCAGTGGCTGACCGGTGACGGGCACGAGGTTCACGGCCACGGCCATGTTCACCATGGCCTGAACGACGAGCATCAAGCCGAGGCCCACCGACAGCAGCGCTCCGAAGGGCTTCTCGCACCGCTTGGCGATCACCACCGCGCGGCGCAGCAGGATCACGTAGAGCAGCAGCAGGCCGAGCCCGCCGAGGATGCTGCCGTACTCCTCCACGATGAAAGCATAGATCATGTCGCTGTACGGATGCGGCAGCCAATTGCGCGAGGCCGCCGTGCCCGGCATGCTGGGCAGGAATCCGCCGCTGGCGATGGCGATCTTGGCGTGCTCCACCTGGTAATTGGCATCGGGATCGGCAGCGCCTGCGCCGAATGCCTTGATGCGGGCCGCCCATGTGGCCGCGCGAGGCAGCAGGTCGGGCAGGAAATCGGCGATGAGCAGCAATAGCGCGAACGCCGCCACCGCCGCGCCGATGAGCAGGGCGAGGTGCTTGATGGGCACCTGCGCGATGAACATGAGCGTTACGCAGATGAGGAACAGAAGAGCTGCCGTGCTGAAGTTGGCCGGCAGGATGAGGCCGCAGATGAGGCCCACCGGGAGCATCAGCTTGAGACCTACATCACGGAGGGTCCAATCCGCTTCGTGCTTGGCCAGCACCCGGGCCAGATAGGCGATGAGCACCACCTTGGCCAGATCGCTCGTCTGGAAGCTCTGATTGATGATGGGGATGGTGAGCCAGCGGCTGGCGTCGTTGATGTTCGATCCGAGCACGAGGGTGAGCAGCAAGAGCCCCGCCACCAGCCAGATGGCCAGCTGCGCCAACCGCGAGTAGATGCTGTACCGCAGCAGGCTCGCGTAATACATGATGAGCCCTCCGGTGCCCAGCATGAGCGCGTGCTTGAACAGGAAATGCAAGGTGCTCCCATCGCGCTTCACGGCCAGCGAACTGATGGAACCGTACACCGCCAGCAGGCTGATGAGCCCGAGGAAGAGTGCCGCCATCCAGATCGTGCGGTCGCCTTTGAGCCGATTGATCATGCTGCTCATGCTCGTTCAGAGATCCCTCACCGCCCTCCTGAATTCCGCTCCACGCTCTTCGTAATTGGCGAATCCGTTCCCGCTGGGGCATGCCGGGCTGAAGAGCACCAGATCGCCCGGCTCCGCCAGCTCGCGCGCGGTGAACACGGCTGTCCGGAGGTCGTCGGTCCGATACACATGCGTCGGCAGGCTCTCCTCGCTCCCCTCCGCCAGCGCGCCGAAGAGAACCACGGCATGCACGCGCTCGCGCAGCATCGACTGCACCGCCTCTCCGCTCATCTCCTGGCTCCAGCCCCCGACGATCCATACGGCGCGGCGATCGATGGTGCCTAGCGATTCAAGCGTGGCATCCAGGAAGGTGGCGCGGCTGTCGTTCACGTAGAGCACGTCGTCGACGGAAGCGACAGCCTCCAGCCGGTGCGGCCCCCAGGCGCTGAGCGCCGCGCGCCGCGCGTCGATCATCTGGCCGCCCGCGATGCGCAGCGGCGCGTCGTTGTCCTTCGTGCGTTGCATGATCCTCGCTTGGTTCGATCAGAGCGCCTTCACCGCTGCCTTGAAGCGACGGCCGCGCTCCTCATAGTTCTCGAACAGGTCGAAGCTCTTGCAGGCCGGGCTGAGCAGCACGGCATCGCCTTCTTCAGCCAGCGCGTAGGAGGCCTGCACCGCGCCCTCGGCGCTCGTGGTCTCCACGAAGTCCTTCACCAGCGGGCCGAAGGCCTCCTTCAGCCGGCTGTTGTCCTTGCCGAGGCATACGATGGCCTTCACCTTCTGCTTCACCAAGGGGACCAGCTGGCTGTAATCGTTGCCGTGCTCCTCGCCGCCCGCGATCCAGATCACCGGCCTGCGCATGCTCTCCAGCGCGTACCACGCGCTGTTCACGTTGGTGGCCTTGCTGTCGTTGATGAACTCCACGCCGTGCACCGTGGCCACCCGCTCCAGGCGGTGCTCCACGTTCTGGAAATCGCTCAGGCTCTCCCGCACTGATTCATTGCGGATGTCCAGCACGCGCGCGGCGATGCCCGCCGCCATGCTGTTGTACACGTTGTGCCTGCCTTGGAGCGCGAGTTCGTGGATGCTCATGTCGAAAGTGGTTTGGTTGGTGGTGATGTGGATCCGGTCGTCGATGAGGCACGCGCCCTGCGGCGCATGGCGCTCGATGCTGAAGGGCCAGCGCCGCGCGCGCACCGGATGGCCCTCGAGCCATGCAGCGATCACGGGGTCATCGGCGCCGTGGATGAAGTGGTCGTCCTCGGTCTGGTTGAGGGCGATGCGGAACTTGCTGGCCACGTAATTCTCAAGTCGGTGCTCGTAGCGCTCCAGATGGTCGGGGCTGATGTTGAGCAGCATGGCCACGCGCGGGCGGAAATCGCGGATGCCATCGAGCTGGAAGCTGCTCAGCTCGAGCACGTACCAGGCGTTGTCGCCAGCGGCGATGAGGCCTGCGAAGGAGTTGCCCACGTTGCCCCCCACGGCCACATCGAGTCCCGCGCGTTGCAGGATGTGGTGCGTGAGCAGCGTGGTGGTGGTCTTGCCATTGCTGCCGGTGATCCCCACCACGCGGCCCTTGCAGTAGCGCCATGCGAACTCGATCTCGCTGATCACGGGGATGCCCTGCTCCCGAGCGGCGCGCACCAGCGCCGCGCTATCCGGGATGCCGGGGCTCTTCACGATCTCATCGGCTTCAAGCACCCGCGCTGCGGTGTGGCCGCCTTCCTCGAAGGCGATCCCGCGCGACTTCAACAGGTCGCGGTACTTGGGCTTCATCACGCCCGCATCGCTCACGAACGCATCGACGCCGCGCTGCTGCGCGAGCATGGCCGCGCCCACGCCGCTCTCCTGCCCGCCCAGCACCACCAACCGGCTCATCGCAGCTTCAGGGTTACGATGGAGAGCACCGCGAGCATGATGCCCACGATCCAGAACCGCGAGACGATCTTGCTCTCGTGGATGCCCTTCTTCTGGAAATGATGATGCAGCGGCGACATCAGGAAGATCCGCCTTCCCTCACCGTACTTGCGCTTGGTCCACTTGAAATAGCTCACCTGCATCACCACGCTGAGGTTCTCCACCAGGAAGACCCCGCACAGCACGGGGATCAACAGCTCCTTGCGCACCAGGATGGCCAGCGTGGCGATGATGCCGCCCAGCGCGAGCGAGCCTGTATCGCCCATGAAGACCTGCGCGGGATAAGCGTTGTACCAGAGGAAGCCGATGCATGCGCCAAGGAGCGCGCCGATGAACACCGCCAGCTCGCCCGAGCCCGGGATGTACATGATGCCCAGGTACTGCGAGAAGATGATGTTGCCGCTGACGTACGCGAGGATGCCCAGCGTGAGCACGATGATCGCGCTGGTGCCCGTGGCGAGGCCATCGACGCCATCGGTGATGTTGGCGCCGTTGCTCACCGCAGTGATGATGAAGATGACCACGGCGATGTAGAGGAGCCAGGTGTACTCGCGCGCGCCCTGCCCGAAAGGCTTCAGCAGCGTGGAATAGTTGAACTCGTTGCCCTTCACGAAGGGGATCGTGGTATTGGGCGACTTGCGGTTGAGCATGAAGTGCTGCGTGCCGTCCGCCTCGGTGATCGTGTGCACATCCTCGGGATCCATCATCTCCGCCACCACCGCCGGAACCTCGACGCGCGTGCGGATCTCCGGATGGAAGTAGACCGTGGCCCCCACGATGAGGCCCAGGCCCACCTGCCCGACCACCTTGAACTTGCCCGCCAGTCCTCGCTTGTCCTTCTTGAAGACCTTGATGTAATCGTCGAGGAAGCCGATGAGCCCCATCCACACCGTGCTCACCAGCAGCAGGATGATGTAGATGTTGTCGAGCCGCGCGAAGAGCAGCGTGGGCAGGATGGTCGCGCTCAGGATGATGAGCCCGCCCATGGTGGGCGTGCCCTGCTTGGTGAGCTGTCCTTCGAGACCGAGGTCACGCACGGTCTCGCCCACCTGCAGCCGACGAAGGAGCCGGATGATGCCGCCGCCGAACCACAGGCTGATGAGCAGCGAGACGAACACGGCCATCGCCGCGCGGAACGAGATGTAGCCGAACACGCCCGAGCCGGGCACGCTGAAATCGATGCTATCGAAGAGGTGGTAGAGCATCTATCTGTGGAGCAGCTCGAGGGTTTCACGCAGCACGGCCGCATCGTCGAAGGGGTGCTTCACCCCCTTGATCTCCTGGTAATCCTCGTGCCCCTTGCCGGCGAGCAGGATCACGTCTCCGGGCTTCGCCATGCCCGCTGCCTGGCGGATGGCCTCGCGGCGATCGGCATTGACGAACACACGACCGGCATCAGAAGGCGCAACGCCGGCGCGCATCTCCTCGAGGATCGCCATCGGATCCTCGCTGCGCGGGTTGTCGCTCGTGAGCACCACGAGCGCGCTCATGGCGGCGGCGATGCGCGCCATCTCCGGGCGCTTCGCGCGATCGCGATCCCCGCCGCAGCCGAACACGGTGATCACGCGCTCCTCGCCCTGGCACACCTCGTTGATCGTGGCGAGCACGTTCTTCAGCGCATCGGGCGTGTGCGCGTAGTCCACGATGCCCATCACGCCTCCCCCGCTCCGCAGCACCTGGAAGCGGCCGCGCGGCGGCTCGAGGTCGCTGAGCGCCATGAGCACATCGAGCGGCGCCTTGCCCAGCAGCAGCGCCACGCTGTACACCGCGAGCAGGTTGCTCGCGTTGAACTCGCCCACCAGGCGCGCGTAGAGGTCATGCCCGTCCACGCTCAGATGAAGGCCACTGAGCTGGTTCTCGATGATGCGGGCATGGTGATCGGCCATGTTGCGCACCGCGTAGGAGCGCTTGGTTGCGCGCGTGTTCTGCACCATCACGGCGCTGTTCGCGTCGTCGGCGTTCACCAGCGCGAAGGCATCCGCGGGCAGATCATCGAAGAATCGCTTCTTCGCCTTGATGTACTCCGCGAACGTGCCGTGGTAATCGAGATGGTCGTGCGTGATGTTGGTGAAGACCCCTCCGGCGAAGCGCAGCCCGGCGATCCGGCGCTGCACCACGCTGTGGCTGCTCACTTCCATGAAGCAGTGCGACACGCCGGCATCGACCATCTCAGCCATCAGCGCGTTGAGCTGCACGGCATCGGGGGTGGTGTGCGTGCTCGGGATCACGCGCTGCCCGATGCGGACCTCCACGGTGCTGATCAGCCCGCATTTGTGGCCCAGCGCGCGGAAGAGCCGGAACAGAAGCGTGGCCACGCTGGTCTTCCCGTTGGTGCCGGTGATGCCCACCAGCTTCATCCGCTTGCTGGGCTGGTCATGGAAATTCGATGCGATGAGCCCGATCGCCTCGGCCGCATCTGTCACGCGCACGTAGGTGATGCCCTCCACGAGGGCATCGGGCATGCGCTCGCACACCACTGCGCTCGCGCCATCGGCGACCGCCTTGGAGATGAAATCGTGCCCATCGCTCTTCGTCCCGCGCGCTGCGATGAACAGCGTGAACGGCTTCACCGCCCGGCTGTCGAATGCCACGTGCTCGATGGCGCTGTTGGTGCTTCCCTCCACCTCCTCGATGGGCACGCCGTACAGGAGGTCCTTGAGCAGCTTCATGCGAGTTCGATGAGGATGGTGCCGCCCACGGCGCGTGTCCCAGGCGCGAGCGACTGGCGCTTCACCATGCCGGCGCCCTGCACCCGCACATGGAAGCCCCGGTTCTCCAGGATGTACAGGGCGTCGCGCAGGCCCATGCCCAGCACGTTGGGCACCAGCCCGCTGCTCCGGCTCGCGATCGCGCGCGGCTGCGCCGTCACGCTGGTGTCGTTGGCGGCGGTGGTCATCCACTCGCCCTCGCCTTGCTGCGTGAACGGCACGCCGAGCCCGGCCATCGCCGCGCTCAGGTCGCGCGCGTGGCCGCTCATGCTCACCGGCGATCGCGGCCCGGTCGCAGCGGCCAGCATCCGATCCTGCTGCAGCTCGAGGCGGTTGCTGTAGACCTTGTCGGCGATCTCCCGGAAGATCGGACCTGCCACCACGTTGGCGTAGTAGCCGCTCATCGTGGGCCCGTTCACCACTACGATGCAGCTGTACAGCGGCTTATCTGCGGGGAAGTAGCCGGCGAACGAGGCCTGGTAGCTCTTGCCGTGCTCTTTGTAACTGCCGTTGCGCGCGATCTGCGCGGTGCCCGTCTTCCCGGCGATGCGCAGGTCGGTGCCATGGAGGTTCTCCGCGGTTCCGCTGTCCACCACGCCTTGCAGCAGCTCGCGCACGATGGCGAGCGTGCGGTCCGAACAGATGCGCTCGCTGAGCACGCTCGGTTCGAAGTCCTCAATGGTCTCGCCTTCGCGAGAGACGTGGGTGACGAGCTGCGGCTGCATCATGCGCCCGCCGTTGGCCACCGCGTTGTAGAACGTGAGCATCTGCAGCGGCGTCAGCGCCACTTCGTAGCCGATGCTCATCCACGGCAGGCTGGTGCAGCTCCAGAGCTCATCGCCCGGGGAGCGGAGGACGGGCAGGCCTTCTCCCGGCACGCGTATGCCAGTGAGCTCGTGCAGGCGCATGCGGCGCAAGCCGTCCACGAAGCGCTTGGGGTCCTTCTTGTAGGCCTTCAGCACGGCCTGGCTGCAACCCGTGTTGAGCGAAGCCTCGAACGCACGGCGCACGGTGACCCAGCGCTTGCTGGAAGGATGGGAATCGATCATGTCCGCCCCGCCGCAATAGCGGATGCGTCCCCAGTGCGTATCCACGGTGTCCTCGGGACCGATGAGCCCTTCCTCCAGCGCCACCATGAGCGCGGGGAGCTTGAATGTGGATCCTGGCTCGGCGGCCTCGCCCACGGCCCAGTTCATGGTCTCGGCATAGGTGCTATCAGCGACGCGTGAGAGATTGCTGATGGCCTTGATGCGGCCAGTGGCCACTTCCATCACAACCACGCTGCCGTACTGCGCGCCGTGCTTGCGCAACTGCCGCTCGAGCGCGGCATCGGCCACATCCTGCAGGTTGATGTCGATGGTGGTGTGGATGTCGCTTCCGGGCTCTGGGCCGGTTCCCTCACCGTTGTCAACGGGCATCCATGTGCCACCCGCCAGCCTGCGCTCCAATCGTCGGCCCGTGCGCCCCTTCAGCCAATCGTTGTATCCGCCTTCGAGTCCGATCACGGTGCTGTCGCGCAGCACATAGCCCACGGTGCGGGCGGCGAGGCGCTCGCACGGACGCGCGCGCACCAAGCGCTTCTCGGTGACCAGACCGCCCTTGTAGCGGCCATCGCGGAAGATGGGGAAGGCGCGCAGCGCCTGCACCTGCGCGTGGGTGGCACGCCGCTTCACCAAGTGGTAGCGCTCCCGGCGCGCGCGGGCATCCACCAGGTCTCGCTTGTACTCGCTGACGGTCCTGTCCTGGAAGAGGGCGGCGAGGCAGGCGGCGAGCGAATCGATGCTCGCCTTGAAGCGCTCGTCGGTGAGCGCATCGGGCACCATGTCCATGCGCACATCGTACTCGGGGACGCTCGTGGCCAGCAGCCGCCCATCGGCGCTGTAGATGTGCCCCCGCTCCGGCTGCACCGTGCGCCACGCCGTGCTCACATGCTCGGCCTTCGCGCGCCAATGCGCGCCCTCGGCGATCTGCAGGTAAAGCAGGCGGCCGGCGATCGCGAGCGCGAAGAGCACGATGCCCGATTGCACGATGCCTGCGCGGATCCCCAGTTGCTTGATGTCGCTCATGGGTTGCGCGTCACTTCGAGTTGATCCTCCTCGATGGCCAGCTTCACCGGGGCCACGCGGCTTTCGACCAGGCCCAGCGCGCTGATGCGGCCGGCCACCTGGCTCTGCTGCTCCTGCTGCTCCAATTCGGCGCGTTCGCTGATGTACTCGGCGCGCTGCTCCTTCAAGGCCGCATCGGTTCGCTCGATCTCGCGCACCACGCGCTCCGCGTGGTAGCCGTACGCGATGCTGACGAGCCCGGCGGCCGCGAGGAACAGGATGAATGGCATGTCGCGCACCATGTTCTCCCGCGTGAGGAAGGAGCCGTTGAGCACACCGATCAGCGCGCGCGGCAGCTTCGCCGGCTTCGAGGCCCTCGAGGGCTTCGCCTGCTTTTCCTGTGTCTCACGCATGCGGTTCATCGTCGTTCTGCTATTCGTAGTCGGGCACTGCGGGCCCTTGGATTCACGTTGATCTCCTCTGCTCCGGGTTGCATCGCCCGGCCCACCGGTTCGAAAGGCCGCAACCGGTTGCCGTACATGTCCTTCTTCTCCTCTCCATCGAAGCCGCCCGCCCGCATCCAGTTCTTCACCATCCGGTCCTCCAGGCTGTGGTAGCTGAGCACCACGAGCCTCCCCCCCTGCTTGATCGCCTCCTCGCTCTGCCTCAGCAGCGCTTCCAGCGATCCGAGCTCGTCGTTCACAGCGATGCGGAGCGCCTGGAAGACTTGTGCGCGGAAGCCGCTCTCATCCTTGCGCGGCGTCACCGGATCGAGGGCCTCGATGAGCTGCTGCGTAGTGCTGATGCCCTGTTTGGTCCGCGCATGCACGACGGCTTTCGCCACCCTTCGAGCGCCATCCACCTCGCCATAGGTCTTCAGCACATGGGCCAATCGCTCTTCGTCCCAGCTGTTCACCAGTTCGGCGGCGGTGCGCTTCGCGCGCCGGTCCATCCGCATGTCCAGCGGACCGTCGAAGCGGATGCTGAAGCCGCGGTCACCCCGATCGAACTGATGGCTGCTCACCCCCAGGTCGGCGAGGAGGCCATCGATCGGCAGCACTTTCAGGAAGCGCAGGTGGTTGGTGAGCCAGCGGAAGTCAGACTTCACCAGGGTGAAGCGGTCGTCGCGCGGAGCGTTGGCCCAAGCGTCGGCATCTCGATCGAACGCGATCAGCCGTCCCTTGGGTCCGAGACGCTCCAGAATGGCTCGGCTGTGGCCTCCTCCCCCGAACGTGGCATCCACGTAGATGCCGTCGGGCTTGAGGCTCAACCCTTCGATGCAGGCTTGTGAAAGAACGGGTTCGTGGTACTCACTTCCCGTCCTCATTCCCCAGTGCGCCCATTACCTGTTCGGACAGGGAGCTCATGTCCACGGTCGCGCTGCGCCACTGGTCGTACGTCCTGGCATCCCAGACCTCGATCCGGTCGTCTGAGCCGATCAGCTTGATGTCGGCCCCCAAGCGGGCGGCCTTCACCAGAGCGTACGGCAGCAGCATGCGACCGGTGGGGTCCGGGGCCACAGGCGTTGCCCCTGCATTGAAGCGCCGGATGAATTCCGCGTTCGCTTTCACGAATCGGTTCAATCGGCGCAGCTTCTGAGCGGTCTGCTCCCAAACACTGTTGGGATAGAGCACCAGGCAGGGGTCGTGAACATCCCGGTTCATGACGAAGCCGCTGTCCGCCTCCTTGCCGAGCTGCTTCCGCAGCACGGCGGGGAGCACCAGTCTCCCCTTGGCATCCAGCCGGCAATCGAATTCCCCGATGAGGTTCAGCATGCGTGACCATTGGCGTGCGTGACGGCGGCGAAAGTATCCGGCATCCGGCACTTTCAGGCACTATCAGGCACTTCTGTGGAAAACTTTGCGGGACCAATGTAGATAAAACGCATTCTGTGCGCTAGAAAGTGCCGAAAACACTGGGAATTTGAAGTAGGCCGGAAAGTGCCGGAGTTTCCCACAATGAATCCAAGCGCTAGTGAATGCACGCGGGGGTGATCGCCTCGGGGTTCCGATGCTCGCGGCTCCGGTGGAAGAGGAATGGGTTGCCCGTTACGGACATTCCTTCACCCTGCGCGTCCGCTGAGCACGGTCCATTTCCTCCGTCCGCGGGGCTCGGAAGCGCTCCTTTGAAAAGACTCACTCCTACATTTGGCCGTAACCCATGCCGCACGAGCTGAAGCAGGAAGGCGAGTTCCAGTACCTCGATGCCGGTACCGGTGAACCCATCGTTCTACTGCACGGGCTCTTCGGCGCCTTGAGCAATTTCCAGCCGCTCTTCGAGCACTTCACGCCGCGCTACCGGGTGATGGTGCCCATGCTGCCGCTCTACACCATGCCCATGCTGAGCACGAACGTGCCGGCGCTCGCCGATTTCCTCGACCGGTTCCTGCGACACCTCGGTCTTGAGCGGGTGAACATCCTCGGCAACTCGCTCGGAGGCCATGTGGCCCTCGTCTTCTGCACCAAGCACGCGGAGCGGGTGCGCACGCTCACCCTTACAGGGAGCAGCGGCCTTTACGAGAACGCCTTCGGCGGCAGTTTTCCGCGCCGCGAGGACAAGGAGTACCTGCGCAAGAAGATCGCGCTCACCTTCCACGACCCCAAGCATGTCACCGATGCGCTGGTGGAGGAATGCTACGAGACGGTGAACGACAAGGGCAAGCTCATCCGCATCCTGGCGCTGGCCAAGAGCGCCATCCGCCATAACATGGCCAAGGAGATCCCGCGGATGACCATGCCCGTGCTGCTGATCTGGGGCCGGCAGGACACGATCACGCCGCCGCACGTGGCCGAGGAGTTCCATGCGCTCTTCCCCAACAACGAGCTGCACTGGATCGATGCATGCGGACATGCGCCGATGATGGAGCACCCGGATGAGTTCAACAGGATCCTGGAGAAGTGGCTGGCCGAGAAGCTCAAGTCTTGAGTGGCGATTGGGGGACCGGCCTGTTGAAGAGCGGCGAGTTGAGGAGCGGCAAGTGAGCACGACCTTCGCCGACGAGGCCTTCACTTGCTGCTCGCTTACTTGTCCTTAGCCGTTTTCATGCGCAACCTCACTTTCCTCACATGAAGGTCCTCCGCGCCGAGCACCTCACCAGCGGACGCGCACCGGAGCACTGGACGAAGCCCTCATTGCCGGAATACGCCTTCATCGGACGCAGCAACGTGGGGAAGAGCTCGCTCATCAACATGCTGTGCGGGATCAGGAAGCTGGCGCGCGTGAGCAACACGCCCGGCCGCACGCGCAACGTGGAGCACTTCCGGGTTGAAGGGACGCTCACCGCCAACGTGCCGTGGCTGCTGGCCGACCTGCCGGGCTACGGCTTCGCGAAGGCGAGCAAGGCCGAGCGCGCGGCGTGGGAGTCGATGATCCACAACTATTTGCGCAGGCGCGAGAACCTGCAGTGCGTCTTCCTGCTGGTGGATTCGCGCCTGGAGCCTCAGCAGAACGACCTGGACATGATCCAGTGGCTCGGTGAAGAAGGAATCCCCTTCAGCATCGTGTTCACCAAGGCCGACAAGCAATCGGCGCCGAAGACCCAATCGAACATCGCGGCGATGAAACGCGAGCTGAAGGAGAATTGGGAAACGCTTCCTCCCATTCACTGCACAAGCAGCGAGACAGGCGATGGACGCGAAGAGATACTGGCGTTCATCCAAGAGGTGAATGCGCGGTGGTCGGGGCTCGTCCAGCGCTGACCGTCCGGCCAGAGGGTCAAACCTCCTTCAATCCCAGCATGTGCTCCCCGAAGTACGCCGCGAAGTCGCGCATCTGGGCGGCCATCTTTCCTTCGCCGGTTGCGCGCTCAAAGGTGTCCGCGAGCGTGAGCAGGTTCTGGTGGAAGAAGGACTTCATCTCGTCCACGGTCATCTCCTTGGTCCAGAGATCGATGCGCAGGGTATTCCGCTCCTTCTCGTCCCACAGCGAGAGCAGCACGGCCTTGCTGGTGCTCTTGGTGCCATTGTCCTCCGCTTCCCATTCAATGCGTTCGGGAACATGGTTGTCGTCGAGCTGCAACTTGATGGTGATGTCGGAGGTCTTCATGAGGAAAGATGAAAGCTGAACGGCGAAAAGGTCAGCGTGGCTTGTAGTGCTTCAGGATCAGGCGCGGGTCGTTGAGGGCGAAGAGTTGGACGAAGGTGGTCCTGGGATTCTCCTTCAGATAGGCCTGCACCATGCGCATCCCGATCCACTCGCCGATGTGGCCCGGGCTCTCGTGCGGCAGGCCGTTGGTGAATGGGCCGTCGTTCATCCACCGGCTGATGTCCTCTCCTTTCTTGCTGTACAGCTGATCCTTGCCTACGAGCGCCTTCCAGATCTCGTACTCATTCGCTTCGCACCAGGCGAGTTGATCGGCGGTGAAGGCGAGCTTCCGATGCGCATCGCATTCCGGAAGGATCGCGTCGAGCAGCGCCATCACCTTCCCGGTCTCCACGAGCTGGGCCAATAAGTCCTCCCCGCTGGCGTCGCGCAGGTAATGCACCATGAGCCAGCCCTTCACCGCGCTGGGCACGAGCAGATCGGGCTGCATGCGGTCCTTCATGTACTGCGGGAACCGCTCTGGCGCGAGGTAGCTGATCACGGGATGGTCCTTGCCGATGAACCACTCCACGCCGATGCCCAGCACGCTGTCGGTGGGCACGATGGCATAGTTGTATCCGGAGTTGAAGACCACCACGCGCGGGGCAAGGCTGTCCGGGAAGTGCGCCTTGAGCCGGTTGAAGGCGCCCTCCAGATCGGCGCGCTGTTCAGCCATATCGCCGAAGACGCTATCGGCCGCATGCTGGGCTTCGCTCCAATCAGGATCAAGCACGAAGCGGTGCAGCGCGAGCGGCAGACGTGGATCGCCGACGGGCGCGGCCTGCAGGATGTCCTCGATGTAGAGGCGATAGAACTCGCCATAGTTGGCATGCGCGCGCAGGCTGGCAGCGGCCATGCTATCGGGTGCGGCATGGAACAGGTCTTGATCCAACCGGCCGATGGTGATCGTGACGGGTTCAGCGCCGGCCGGAAGCTCGGGCTCGATGCGCCCGTTGCACGCGGCCCATAGGAGCACGCCTGCGATCAGCACGGTCTTGGCTGCGCGCGATGGCCCCACGTTACTTTCGCCCCGAACAATCAAAGCGCCCAAACCTATGAAGAAGCCCATCGCATCCACGGCCCTCCTCCTCGCCTGCGCCACTTTGCTGAGCCTGCCGCAGCAGGCAAGCGCGCAAGATGAAGTGGGCGTGCGCTTCGGATTGAAGCTGAGCCCGAACATGACCTTCCTTCAGCCGGAGACGAAGAACATCAAAGCGGATGGCACCGGGCTCGGCTACACCTTCGGGCTGATGCTGGAGCTGCCCATCGGCAGCACCGGCAATTACCGTTTCGCCACGGGCCTCAACCTGAACAACATGAAGGCGAAGTACTCCGAGGAATTCACCTACGTGGACAACCTGACCGATCCGAAGAAGACCCGCGACCTGGCGCGCGAAGTGGCGCTCCAGTACATCGAGCTGCCGCTGACCATCAAGCTCATGACCAACGAGATCGGCTATATGCGCTACTTCGCCGTGGTGGGCGCTGGCAATGCCTTCAACGTGAAAGCCAAGGGCGACAAGGTGGAGCCCAAGGTCATCGCGAACCTGCCCGATGAGGACAAGACGCCGGTGGTCGAGAAATTCGAGGAATTGGAGAAGGAGGGCATGCAGGACGACATCGCGCTGTACAAGGCATCGCTCATCGTTGGAGCCGGTGCCGAATACAATTTCAGCGGAAGCACGAGTTTGATGTTCGGGCTGACGTACAACAATGGCTTCACCAATATCCTGGACATCGACGGCATGAAAGCGAAGGCCCACTATGTGGAGCTCAGCCTCGGCGTTTTCTTCTGAGTCCAGCCTATCCGCAACCCCATGAGCCCCGCCCTGCGCGGGGCTCTCGATTCAAACCCATGAACACCCCGCGCGTCATCGACCACATCACCGGCTGGCTCAAGGAGTATTGCGAGCGCAACGGCCAGCGCGGCTTCGTAGTGGGTGTGAGCGGTGGCATCGACAGCGCGGTGACGAGCGCGCTGTGCGCGCGCACCGGCCTGCCCACGCTCTGCGTGGAGATGCCGATCCATCAGGCATTGAATCAGGTGGCGCGCGCGCAGGACCATATCGCCTGGCTTCGCGAGCGGCACCCCAACGCACGCATGGAGGTGGTGAAGCTCACGCCGGTATTCGATGCTCTCATGGCGGCTCTGCCAACGCATGACGACAAGGATGTGATGCACCTCGCGCTGGCCAATGCGCGCGCGCGCCTGCGCATGACCACGCTGTATTATTTCGCCGGCACCTTGCGCTTCATGGTGGCCGGAACCGGCAACAAGGTGGAGGACTTCGGCATCGGCTTCTTCACCAAATACGGCGACGGCGGAGTCGATCTCTCGCCGATCGCCGACCTCACCAAGACCGAGGTCTATGCCGTTGGGCGCGACCTGGGCATCATCGGATCCATCATGACCGCCAAGCCCACCGACGGGCTTTGGGGCGACGACCGCAGCGACGAGGAGCAGATCGGCGCCAGCTATCCGGAACTGGAATGGGCCATGGACCTGCGCGCACGACGGCTTGATCCTGATGCGCTTGACCTGACTCCTCGCCAACGCGAGGTGCTGTCGATCTTCGACCGGCGCAAGGCCGCGAACGCGCACAAGATGTCGATGCCGCCGGTGTGCGTGATCCCCGCGGAATTGAAGGGCTGACGACCGCCCAGCCGACCGATGCCGGAATCGCTACACCTCCTTCACCAGGATCAGGAAGACCGGGAAGTGGTCGCTGAATCCTTCCTGGTAGGCATCGCCGACGTAGGTGCGGAACGGGTAGCCCGCGAAATTGCCTTCCTTCTGCTTCAGGTAAGGCTCGTTGAAGATGCGCGTGCCGTAGAACTTGTAGCGGCCACCTGCGCCAGTGACCAGCGCCGGCGTGATGCAGATCTGATCGAAGAGGTTCCAGGAGTCGCGCCAGGCCAATGAACCGATGCCCTTCTGGTACGGCTCGTACATGGGGTTGAAGAGCGTGCCATGGAGCGCCTTCGATCGGTCGCCGCTGGCGCGCAGGTATCGCGTGAGGCTGACATCGGTGGGGTCATCGTTGAGGTCTCCCATGTACAGGACCCGGGCATTCGCATTGATGGTGAGCAACGAATCGATGATGCGCCTGCCGAGCTCGGCGGCGGCTTTCCGGTTGGGCTGACTTCGCTTCTCACCGCCCCGGCGGCTGGGCCAGTGCGCCACGATCACATGCGTGGTGTCGCCATCCAGCACACCGCTCACCAGCAGTTGATCGCGCGTCCGGAAACTCGTGTCGGCCATGTGCAGCCGGTAGCTCCTGTGCGCGTAGACCTTGTAGATGGACGGATTGTAGATCAACGCGACATCCACCCCGCGGCGATCCGGACCGTCCACATGCACCACCTTGTAGCCTCGAGCCCTCAGCGCCTCGCGCTGCACCAGGTCCTCCACCACGGTTCGGTTCTCGACCTCTCCAAGACCGAGCACGGCCAAGCCCTGCGGATGCAGATCCTTCCCCATCGCGGCGATCACGCCGGCCATGCGATCCAGTTTTTTCACGTACCGCTCACCATTCCAATCCTTCGCCGAGCCGGGCAGGAATTCGGCATCGTCGACATTCGGAGCATCCAACGTGTCGTACAGGTTCTCCACGTTGTAGAAGCCCACGAGGGCGGCCTGGTACTCCTTCTTCTCCTGGGCATGGGCCGAGAAGGAGAGCAAGGCGATGGCGAAGGGGGCGAGGCGAGCGTTGATCATCGGGGCCGCGAAGCTAGCGGGAGCGCGCAAGGCTCGAAGACCGTGCCGCGCATCTCATTCCGGGAAGAGCAGCGGGTGGCGCTCATTGAACAGCCGTAGGAAACGGAAGAGCGTCTCCTCGCGATTCCGCTGCTTCTTGGGCAGCGCATCGAACTCTTCCTGCATCCGGGGGTCAGTCGCCAAAGCGTTGCGCATGCCCGCAGCATTGAACGGAATCGCCTGACCGTTCTCCATGTCGATGAGCTGCTGGATGAGCACGGTGCGGGTCACGGTTCCGGCGCCGTAGAGGTAGGGGTCCCAGTCGCGGTAGCTCTGCTCGTAGCTCATGTGGGCCAGGCTGCCCATTAGCCCGATGCGGTAGAAGCCATTGCCCGCTGCCACGTACACCACGCCGCGCTGGCAGAAGCCCCAGACGCGATCGATCCGGATGGTCTCGAGGACGCCGCTCTCCGTCCGATAGTGCAGCCGGCTCAGCACCGTTCTCAGATCCGAGACCGCGATGCCCTGATCGTCAGTGATGCGCGATAGCGGCACGGATGGCGTATTGAGCCTGAAGGACCGGAAATCGAGGTATACGCCTTCGCGCAACGGCATCCCGGCCGTGTAAGGCACCCACAGGGTGTCCGTTTGCGCGCGACAAGGGGTGGGAGCAAGGAAACTGAACAGTGCAGCATGCAAAACGAAGCAGGAAAAAGTCCGAAATGCGGATCGCGATGGCACGAGGGATCCATTGACACGCGCGGCAGCGTGCTTCGCGCCGATTAAGAATGGCGCAGCGCCGCTCATCTCGTCATCGCTGATAGCGAATTCCTGGTTCAGCGCTCTTCATTCTCTTCCGGCCGCCCCTCTGATCCACGCGACGACCTCGTCCGGCGCCTGGGCATGCACCCAATGACCGGCGAAGGGCACGGTCTCCACGCGGCTGTTCGGGAACTGCTCCTTGATGGCCGGCAGATCCTCGCGCGTGATGTAGTCGCTCTGTCCGCCGCGCACGAAGAGCGTGGGCACGCGCACGGTCTCCGGACCGATGGCCGCGAGAATGGCGGAAAGGTCACGCTCAAGCCCCGCGACATTCATCCGCCAGGCCAGCTGACCTTCCTCTTTCCAGAAAAGATTCTTCAACAGGAATTGCACCACGCCAGGCTCCTTCACGCGCTGGGCAAGATGCGCTTCCACCTCCTTGCGCGTGCTGCCCAGGCGAAGATCAGCGGTGCGCAGTGCTTCGATGATGTGCCCATGATTGTTGGCGTGCTCCTTGGGGCTGATGTCGATCACGACCAGATGCTTGAGCAATTCAGGCCATCGTTGAGCGAAGAGCATGGCCACCTTGCCGCCCATGCTGTGGCCCACCAGCACGAGGTCCTTCAGCCCA
>JAEUSX010000101.1 GCA_016788405.1 Flavobacteriales bacterium | reverse complement strand
ACCTCATCCCGCCCTGCGGAACACCAGACCCAGCCAGCCGCGGTCCACGCGGATCTCCTGCAGCACGCCGTCGCGGTACACGTAGTGGTTCTTCTCCTTGTTGGGCAGCTTCAGGATGTACTCGCCCGGCGCGATGCGCTCCACGGGGCACTCGAAGAGCTCGCTCTCCACGAACACGCTGTCCTGCCCCACGGGCTCCTCGTAGTACATGCGCGCGGTGGTCCAGGGGTTCTGCGGCAGCTCGGCGCCGTACACCCGGTCGGGATGCACCACGTAGAGGCCACGGCCGCCGATCGGGGTCAGCACGCTGCTATCGCGCAGCGCATCGTTCACATGCACCGTGGTGAGGCAGGCACTGACCTTGCTCGCCACGTACCGCGTGCGTGCTACGGTGCGCACCTCCTGGTGCCATAGGTGGGTGAAGGAGGAGTACGAGATCATGGAGTACTCCACGCGGTCGCCATCGGCCACGCGCAGCACATCGATGGTGCCTAGCACCTTGTTGTTGTGCAGGATGTGGAAGACGCCATCCTGAGCAGCGCACGCGCACGGTGCGAGGAGCAGCAAGAAGAACAGGGAGCGCAGCATCCGGGGATCAGGAGCACGCAAGGTACGCCGAGGGCGGCTCACGCTTCCAGTGGGAACGTGTAGCGTGATGGCCCGCCGAGCGGATCCTTCTCTTCCTTGGGCTTCGCGAAGACGCGGTGGACCAGGTACAGCGAGAGCGCACCGGTGCCGGCGGAAAGCGCGCTCAGCACGATCACCCAAGGATCCCCTTCGCCCTTCGCCAAATCCTGCAATGCGCTGAGCAATGTGGTGCCGCTGAAGAGGTTGCCCCAGCCCACCCACTGGAACACCTGCCCTTGCCAGCGGTAGAGGCTCCAGCCCACGAGCACGGTGGCGATGGGCACCAGGCTCAGGTAGGCCGTGGCCTGATCCAGCTGGATGTCCTTCTCCATCAAGGAGCGGAGCACGCGCAGCGCGGCCGATAGCGCGATGGTGCCCAGGAGCGCCTGGTGCGGCTTGCCGAACCGCTCGCGCGCCTGTTGCGTGGGCATGTAGCGCAGCAGATCCGCCACCTTCTTCGGCTTGGCCTCGGGATGCTCGATCACGATGGTGTCGAAGACCACCTGCTTGGGCAAGCCATAGCCCAACAGCTCCTTCGCCTTGTTCCGGATGGCCTTGCTCATGGCACGGCGAAGGTGCGTGAAACGACCGGAGCGCACGCACCGGTCATCATCGCGATGCGTTGCTCATCACTTCAAGCTGCCCAGGACCTCCTTCGCATGACCATAGCCGATGGCGCGGATGAGGTCCGCATCGTGCACGCTGAAGGCGCTGAACGCGGCGAGGTCGCTCGGCTCGATGAGCAGGCGGCATCCCTCCGCCGAGCGCGCCACCATCTCCCGGAAGCCGAGGTGCACCGTGCGGTCGAAGGTGTCCCAGAAGCCAAGGCGTCCGTCGAGGGGCGACAACGGGTTCACGTACACCGCGATCACCTCGGCCCGGCGGTGGTTGAAGGGCTCGATGGGCAGGTTGTTGCTCAGGCCGCCGTCCACGTAAGGCACGCCATCGATCTCCACCGCATGGAAGATCATGGGGACCGCGCTCGCGGCCAGCAGCGGTTGCACAAGGTCGCCGCTGGAGAAGAAGCGCTGGCGGCCCGTGGTGAAATCGGTCGTGCTCACGAAGAGGGGCATGCCCAGGTCCTCGAACCGCTTCACGGGCAGGCACGACTCGAGGAATTCGCGCATGCGCTGCTGCGTGAGGCGGTCGCCGCGCAGGATGCGCCAACGGCTGAAGAGCTCCGGGACCTGCGCATGGATGAGCGCGAGCACCTCGGCCGGCGCCATGCCCCCGGCGATGAACGCGCCGAGCAGGGCGCCCGCGCTGGTGGCGCTGATGGCCGATGGCGCGATGCCCGCTTCGGCGCACGCCTCGAGCACGCCCAGATGCGCGAAGCCGCGGGCGCCGCCGCCGGAGAGCACGAAGGGGACGCGTTCCACAGTGGCGAAGGTCGGGTGCGCTGACGCTTGCATCGCTCGCCATGCAAGCAGAGAGGCGGTCCTATCCGGATCTTCCGGTTACATTCGTTCATGATGCGCGCACCTCTACTCTGTTGTTTGCTGGCGCCTTGCATGGTCATGTCCCAAAACTGGTGCCCTCCCGGCGCCCAATGGAATTACGAAGACATGTCCATCGGCTTCTTTGGGCACTACCACCGGGCCTACATCGGTGATACGGTGTTCTTGGGCCAACCAACCCAGCGCATCCGCACCACGGGCATGCGGGTGGATATCCTGAACCAGGACACTACGTGGATCGATGAAATCATGTACACTTCGGTGCAGGACAGTATTTTGATGGTACCGGCGTGGAGCCCGAACGGTGTGATCTGGGATACGCTGCTGCGCTTCGATGCCGTGCCTGGCCATCGTTGGTTCCTCCCGAACCACGGTCTTTATTGCAATGGCTCGATTGGTAACACGGGGATTCTGGAGGTTACTGATACCGGCTCAGTGGTCGTCGATGGCGTCACGCTAAGGCGATGGCGATTCGGGGTGGATTTGGGAACTGGCGATCCGATTTATGGCAGTGATTGGTATTACGAGCGCATCGGATTCATGCAGGGCATGATGCCGTTCCCTTTCTGCGGTTGGTCCATCGATGCGGGAGAGAATTTCAGATGCTATTGGGACAACGACATCACCTACGTGCACCCGATGGCCCCTGGCGGCACGGCCTGGTGCGATGTTGCCTTGGGTTCTAACGGCACCGAACAAGATGATGAGCTAAACCTATTCCCCAACCCGGGATCCGAGCATCTCACCATCGTTCTTCCAGATCGCCCGCATTCATTCGTCATGCACGATGCAGTCGGCCGCATGGTTGCGGTTCGATCCGGGCTGATTGGAGCGAGCACCGTCAACACATCGCTGCTATCATCAGGTCCATACTTGATCAGGATTGAGGCTTCCGACGGCACGCGCACCACCTTGCGCTGGGTGAAGGATTGAGTGTTCGCCGGGCGTGCATAATCGGCGTGGCGTTGCCAGCGTGGCTCCGCTCGATTCCCCTACATTCACCAGCGTCAAGGAAAGGCATGGTGAGACTCTCCGCTGCCCTCTTCGTATTGCTCATCCCTGCTGCCGCAGGAGCCCAGTGCACGAACAACAACGTGCTCACCGGCGCGGCTGTGACGCCGACCTGCCCCGGCACCAC
>JAEUSX010000100.1 GCA_016788405.1 Flavobacteriales bacterium | reverse complement strand
CCGAAGCGCAGGCTCGCGGGAAGCGCGCCGGTGGTCTCTTGCGCATGCGAGGAATGCACGAAGGCGAGCATGGCGACGTTGAAGAGCAGGAAGGAACGCATGGTGTTCTGGTGATGAAGCGGGCGAATGTAGGCGGATGGTTGGCCGCGCGGAATGAACTTGCGCCCGTGGGCTTGAAGGCAGGTCTTCATCGGATCATGTCGCGCGTTCGGCGGCTGGCGTGGCGGTGGCGATGGGCGCTCGCGGCGTTCGCCGTGCTCTTATCCTGGGCGCGCTGGTGGCCCATGGACCCGCTGTTCACCTCACCGACCAGCACCGTGCTCCTGGACCGCGATGGCGGGCTGCTCGCAGCCACTGTTGCGCGCGATGGGCAATGGCGCATGCCCGAGAGCGACAGCATCCCGCAGCGCTTCGAGCGGTGCCTGATCGAGTTCGAGGACCGTCGCTTCCACAAGCACTGGGGCATCCGGCTGCCTTCGATGCTCCGCGCGGCGCGGCAGAACATCGCCGCCGGGAGAACCGTGAGCGGCGGAAGCACCATCACCATGCAAGTGGCGCGCATGGCCCTGGCGCGCCGCGATCGAAGCGTCTGGAGCAAATTGCTGGAGATCGGCCTTGCGCTGCGGCTGGAGCTGCGCTTGACCAAGGACGAGATCCTCAAGCTGCACGCGAGCCATGCGCCCTTCGGCGGCAATGTGGTGGGCCTTGAGGCCGCCGCTTGGCGCTGGTACGGCAAAGCACCGCATGAACTGAGCTGGGGTGAGTGCGCCACGCTCGCTGTGCTGCCCAACGCGCCGGCGCGCATCCATCCGGGCCGGAATCGCGATGCCTTGCTTGCCAAGCGCGACCGCCTCCTCGACCGGCTGCTCGCCGTGGGCGACATCGACGCCACCGATTGCTCCCTCGCGAAACAGGAGCCGTTGCCTGAGGCGCCGCATCCGTTGCCGCGGATCGCGCCGCATCTGCTGGGCACCTTGCAGGCGCAAGGCCTCGAGGGCAGGCGCATCCGAAGCACCCTGGCCCGCGACCTGCAGGAGCGCATCACCGTGCTCGCCGCGCGCTATGCCCCGCTGCTCGCCGCGAACGAGGTGCACAATGCGGCGGTGCTCGTGCTGGATGTCAGGACCGGCGAGGCACTGGCATACGTCGGCAACCTGCCGGATGCGCTTCATGGCGGCGAAGTGGACCTGATCCGCGCGCAACGCAGCACGGGCAGCCTGCTGAAGCCCTTCCTGCACGCCGCCATGCTCCAGGCCGGCGAGCGCATGCCGGATCAGCTCGTGGCCGACCTGCCCACCAGCTACGACGGATTCGCGCCCCGCAACTACGACGGGCGCTTCAGCGGCGCGGTGCCCGCTTCGCAAGCGCTCGCGCGATCGCTCAATGTCCCGGCGGTGCGCGCCCTGCGCGAGCATGGGGTGGAGCGCGCGCGGCGCATGCTCGTGGCCATGGGCATGAAGCACCTCGACCGCAGCGCCGAGCACTATGGGCTCTCGCTCATCGTGGGCGGCGGCGAAGGCAGCTTGTGGGAACTCACCGGCGCTTATGCATCGATGGCGCGCGTGCTCACGAGCTATGCGGGAAGCGGACGATCCATCGAGGGCGCTGTGCATCCACCGAGTGCGATCCCCGACCCGACAGCGCATGGCACCGATCCCCCCGCGCTGGGGCCCGGCGCGCTGCACCATGCGCTCCATGCGCTTCAGGCCGTGAACCGCCCGGAATCGGAGAGCGGTTGGCAGCATTTCGCCCGCCAGCAGCGCATCTCCTGGAAAACGGGCACCAGCTTCGGCCATCGCGATGCGTGGGCCATCGGCGTGAACGACCGCTTCGCCGTGGGTGTTTGGAGCGGCAACGCCAGCGGCGAAGGCCGGCCGGGCCTCACCGGAACGCTCGCCTCTGCCCCGCTCCTCTTCGATGTTTTCGCAGCGCTGCCGGAGGGACAAGGATTCGATGTTCCGCACGACGCGCTCGCGCCCATGCTCGTCTGTCGTGCGAGCGGCTTCCGTGCCGGCCCCGACTGCCCGGACCCGGAAGAGCGGGCCACCTTGCATGAAGCGTTGCGCACGGCGCCCTGCCCCTACCACCGTCGCATCCTGCTCAATGCCACTGGCGATCGGCGTGTGGATCCCGGACCCGAGGCGCAGGAGGTCAGCTGGTTCTGCCTGCCTCCGGCGATGGAGCATTACTACGCAGCCGAGCACCCCGCCTATCGACCCTTGCCGCCCTTCGATGGGAACAGCGCCGTAAGACTCGAAACCGAACAGCCCATGCAGGTGATCTATCCCGAAGCGGGATCAACGCTCTTTGTGCCCATCGAACTCCATGGGGCACCGGGTCGCGTGGTGCTGCGCGCGGCGCACCGACAGAGCGACGCCATGCTGCATTGGGACCTGGACGGCACCTACCTCGGCAGCACCACGCAGCTGCACCAATGGACCACGGCACTGACCGATGGCCCGCACCGACTCACCCTCACCGATGCGGATGGCGCGCAGTTGAGCGTGGCATTCCGCGCCGTCTCCTCCCGGGAGCGCCGATGATCCTGGCGCAACACTTGTTGGCGCCCGCGGGCAACCGAGCGCCATCGGGCTGCGTTACATTGTCGACCCATCCGCTTCCACTCACATGATGACTTTCCGATCCGCCGCCATCGCTGTGGCCATGCTCGTCGCGCGCACCGGCTTCGCGCAACCTCCCCCTTCAGCCCAGGATCCGGCCACCATCGGAAAATTGGAATCGCTGCTCTACCACATCGACCGCATGTACGTGGACGATGTGAACAAGAAGGACCTCGTGGATGCCGCGATCGTGCGCATGCTCGAGGAGCTCGACCCCCACTCCATCTACATCCCCAAGGATGAGCTCGATGAAGTGAACGAGCCGTTGAAAGGCAATTTCGAGGGCGTCGGCATCCAGTTCAACATCGTGAAGGACACCATCATGGTGGTGGATGCCATTCCTGGCGGCCCGAGCGAGCGGCTGGGCATCCGCGCCGGCGATCGCATCCTCAGCATCGAAGGCGAGAATGCGGCCGGCGTGGGATTCAAGAACAGCGACGTGATGAAGCGGCTGCGCGGCAAGAAGGGCACGAAGGTGGCCGTGGCCGTGGCACGCCGTGGAGAGCCCGCCCCGCTCGACTTCGTGATCACCCGCGACAAGATCCCCATCTTCAGCGTGGAAGCCTCGTACATGGCCGCGCCTCAGGTGGGCTACATCAAGGTGAGCCGATTCAGCGCCACCACCATGAAGGAGTTCCGCGAGAAGCTCGATGAATTGAAGGCCATGGGCATGCAGGACCTGATCCTGGACCTGCAAGGCAATGGCGGCGGCTACCTGCGCACCGCGATCGAGATGAGCGATGAGTTCCTGGGCGACAAGAAGCTGATCGTGTACACGCAAGGGCGCACCTCTCCCCGGGAGGACACCTACGCCACCAGCGAGGGCCGTTTCGAGCGTGGGCGCCTCGCCGTGCTGGTGGATGAAGGCAGCGCGAGCGCCAGCGAGATCGTGAGCGGTGCCATGCAGGATTGGGACCGCGGCCTGATCATCGGGCGCCGCAGCTTCGGCAAAGGCCTGGTGCAGCGCCCGGTGATGCTGCCCGATGGCAGCGCGGTGCGCCTCACCGTGAGCCGCTACCATACCCCGAGCGGCCGCTGCATCCAGAAGCCGTATGAGGATGGCGTCGAGGCCTACCGGCATGAGAAGAGCGAGCGCCTGACCAACGGCGAGCTCACCGGCGCGGACAGCTCCCTGCACGCCGATACGGTGAAGTACTACACCATGAACAAGCGCGTGGTGTATGGCGGCGGCGGCATCATGCCCGACCTGTTCGTGCCCATCGACACCGCCCAGAGCAGCCCCTATTTCGGCCAGCTGGTGCGCAAGGGACTGCTGAACACCTTCGCGCTCACCTACGTCGATGAGCATCGGGACGAGCTGAAGCAGCGGTATTCCTCCGTCGAGCAGTTCGCCAAGCAGTTCCAGGTCGGCGAAGTGATGATGGACGCCTTGGCGGCATTCGCGGGCAAAGAGGGCGTGGAGACGGATCCCGAAGGACTCCAGCGGTCGGAGGCGCTCATCGCCCTTCGCCTGAAGGCGCTTGTGGCCCGCGACCTTTGGGACACCTCGGCCTACTGGCAGGTGATCAATGCCGATAACCCGGTGGACCGCAGTTTCCAGAAGGCTTTGGAGGTGCTCAGCGACAACAGTTTCCAGCGGCTGGGCATGTCGCGCTAGGCGCTTGCTTAAGGAATCGTTAATGGGCGGGGAGCAGGCGGCTCCCCGCTCCTATTTTCGCCCCCCGATTCCCGAAACCACGCAATCAGCACTCCCATGAAAGACAAGATCCAGATCGCATTGCTCGGCGTCATCGCCATCGCGCTCGGCGTCATCGCCTGGGGCCAGCTCAAAGGAGACGGCAGTTCCTCTGCGGACGAGTCGAGCTCCGTGGTCGCTGCTGATGGCAGCACCGCCGCCCCTGCAGGCCAATCCTTCGACCCGATGGCCAGCACGTCCACCAATCCCGTTGTGGACAACCGCCCGAAGACCACCATGACCTTCGGGAACTACGAGCACGACTTCGGCAACGTGAAGCAGGACACCAAGAACAAGTACGTCTTCACCTTCACGAACACCGGCAAGGAGCCCCTGATCATCGAGAGCGCCACCGGCAGCTGCGGCTGCACGGTGCCCAATTACCCGAAAGCGCCCATCCCTCCTGGCGGCAAGGGCGAGATCGAGGTGGAGTACAGCCCCGGCAAGCAGGAGAACCAGCAGCAGAAATCAGTGAAGGTGGTCGCGAACACCGAGCCCAAGGAAACGGAACTCCGCATCAAGGCATTCGTGCAGCCTGGCACCGGCGACCCAAGCGCGAAAGGCGAGGAGCCGCAGACCATCACCATCGGACAGTGATCCCGGAAACGCATCCACGAAGCCCCGCCGACGGCGGGGCTTCTCATTTCAAGCAAGGCCTCATCGATCAGGGGAGCAACTGATCGATCGCCGCAGCAAGCTTTCGGTCCTTCTCGGTGACCGTGCCGCCGGCATCGTGGGTGCTGAGCCTGATCGTCACCGTGTTCCACACGTTGCTCCACTCCGGATGATGGTTCATCTTCTCCGCGATCAGGGCCACGCGGGTCATGAAGGCGAAGGCCTCATTGAAATCGCGGAAGCGGAAGGTGCGGCAGAGCTTCCCGTCGGCCTCGGTCCACGCGCTCATCGGTGCAGGGGCAATGCGATCATATGCGGCGCCTCACGCTTCACGAGGGTCATCTCGTCCACGAGGTGCCGGGCGCCCGCGAACTTGTCGATGATGAAGAGGATGTAGCGCGCGTCCACGCAGATGTTGCGGCATTTCGCCGGATCGAACTGGATATCGCTCATGGTGCTCTCCCAGCTGCGGTCGAAGTTGAGGCCGATGAGCTCGCCGCGTGCATTGAGCACAGGGCTGCCGCTGTTCCCGCCGGTGGTGTGCAAGGATGAGGTGAAGCACACCGGCAGGACGCCATCCACGCCGTACGCGCCGAAGTCCTTGCTGCTGTTCAGGTCGATGAGGCGCTGCGGGAGATCGAACTCAGCATCGCCCGGCACATGCTTCTCGACCACGCCATCGAGCGTGGTGTAGTGGATGTAGCTCACCGCATCGCGCGGTGCGCTGCCTTCCACCTTCCCGTAGCTCAGGCGCAGGGTGCTGTTGGCGTCGGGCCAATAGGTCTTGTCAGGGTAGAGCTCCATCATGCCACGCACGTAAAGGCGCATGTCGTTCTCGATGCGATCGCTGAGTTGCGCGTGCGTAGGCCTCACCTGTTCCAGGAACGTGCTGAACACGCTGCGCGCGAGCTGGTAACCGGGATCCTTCGCGAGCTTCTTCCAGGCCTTGGGGCTCCCCTTCCCGAAGGCCTTGTTGAACCTTGCTTCATTGGCGAGCAGGCTCCGGGCATAGAGGGCATCCACCCAGGCATTGGCATCGCCCTTGAAGCGCGCATCGATCTCCTTGAAGGCGGCGGGCAGGAGGTGCGCCGGAACGCGCGAACGATAGATGGGCAGGAGCGCCTTGAGCACTCGCTTATCCACGTCAACGTCATGCGCAGCGAAATGCGCCTTGGCGGCGGCGAGCCTCTTGTCGGAGGACTCTTTCAACTCATCCTCCTTCATCCCATCCTGCTTCTCCACCAGATCCTTGAATTCATCGGCGAAGCGCAGCAAGTCCGGCCCGTAATAGGCCAGCTCCACGAAGAGGTCTCGTGCCGTGGCGTAGGGCACGTACTCTCCGTAGGTGGTGCGCAGACGTGCGAGCGCATCGGCGTACTCCTTTTTTCCGGCGCTATTCGCCTTCTCGGCATAGGCTGCTTCGTAAGCTCGCTTGCGTTCCACGGTGCCCAGTTCCTTGATGCCGCGCAATTCGCCGATCCACTTCTTCCAAGCGTTGCTGATGCCCGCTTGTTTGTCCGCGTACATGAGGCGGAGCCTATCGCTGCTGCGCATGGCCGCATCGATCACGCCGAGGCTGGCGGTGCGCATGGCGATGCGCGCGGGATCGGAGGTGTTCTGCACGTACTCCACCGCATAGCTCGTCAGGTACCGCTGCGTCTGACCCGGGAATCCGAAGATCATGGCGAAGTCGCCCTCCTGCACGCCATTCATGCTGATGGGCAGCACATGCCTGGGCGCCATCGGCAGGTTGGCATCCGCAGGGTCGGCGGGTTTGCCATCGGGACCGGTGTAGATGCGGAAAAGACTGAAGTCTGCGTTGTGGCGGGGCCACATCCAGTTGTCGGTATCCCCGCCGAATTTGCCGATGCTGGCAGGCGGGGCGCCCACCAGCCGGACATCACGGAAGGTCTCGGTGACAATCAGGTAGTAGCTATTGCCGTAATTGAAGGGGCGCACCACCGCTTTGTAATGCGTGCCGGCGATGGCTTCCTCGCTGATGGTCTTGCCCAACTGCGCCACCAGGTCACGGCGAGCCTGTTCGTTGCCCGCAACGTCGGCCGTGATCTTCGGCACGATCCGGTCGGTGACATCCTCCATGCGCACCACGAAGGTTGCCGTGAGCCCAGGGTTGCGCAGTTCATCGGCCTTGGTCGCGGCCCAGAAGCCGTTCTTCAGGCGGTCGTTCTCCACCGTGCTGTGGTCGGTGATGGCGCTGAACCCGCAATGGTGGTTGGTGAGGATCAGCCCTTGCGCGCTGATCACCTCTGCCGTGCAACCCCCGCCGAAGAGCACGATCGCGTCCTTCAAGCTGCCGCGGTTGATACTGTAGATGTCCTCTGCCGAGAGCTTGAGCCCTGCGGCCTGCAGGTCGCCTTCGATGCTCTTGAGAAGGGTCGGCAGCCACATGCCCTCATGTCCGCGGGCGTTACCGGAAAGCAGCACCAGAAGGAATGGAAGGAGTCGGATGGATCGCATGGCGACGAATGTACAAGGGCGGCTCCGCCTCGGATTCCATGGCCATTACGACGGTCGGTGATGAAGACAAGCAACCAACTTCTACCTTGCAGGCACCCTTCACCCATGACCCATGCAACGCTTCAAGACCGGCCTACGCGCCATGGCCGTTTGCGGCCTGTTCGCACCCTTCACGGTCGCGGCGCAGCCAGGGCAGCTTGATCCACTCTTCGCCACAGGCATCGGTGCCGATGCCTTGGTGCGGCGGGTGCTTCCGCTGGCCGATGGCAAGGTGCTCATCGCGGGCAATTTCACCCAGTATGACGGCCATGCCTGCGGGCGCATCGCGCGCCTGAATCCGGACGGCAGCTTCGACGGCACCTATAATAGCGGCAGCGGATTCGACGGCTTCGTGCTGGATATGGAGCTCACGAGCACGGGCGGCGTGGTGGCCTGCGGCGATTTCCTGAGCTACGACGGAGCAGGGCTGAGCGGCCACGTGATCCGCCTCAACCCCGACGGGACGCGCGACGCGGGATTCAGTCCGCCCATCTTCGGCGCCAGCGCGATCAATGCCCTCGAAGTCACCCCGACGGACGGAATCATCCTGACCGGGGCGCTGAGTGTGAGCGCTCCAGTGGTTCAATCGCGCGTGGTGAAGCTGATGAGCACGGGCACTGTGGATGCCTCATTCACCACTGGTGCTACGCCATTGGCCGGTGCCTTTCTGGACGTGGAACGATTCAGTGACGATCGCCTGTGCGTGATCGGCTCATTCACTTCGATCCAGGGGGTTGCCCGAAATGGCATCTGCGTGCTTCAAGCGAATGGCGCGCTCGACCTCAGTTTCGACCCTGGGCCCGGAGCGAATTCATTGATCCAGGATGTGGCGATCGACCAGGACGACCTGCCCATCATCGCAGGCACGTTCACCTCCTACAATGGTGAATCGGTGGGCCGTATCGCGCGTTTGAGCCTGGATGGCGCTAGGGACCCATCGTTCGATGCAGGATCGGGCTTCGACGGTTCGGTGCAGCATGTGCTGCCGCTCGCTGATGGCGCCATGCTCTGCGCCGGCCTCTTCACTTCCGTGGATGGCACCAGCGCCAATCGCTTCTGCAAGCTGCTTGGGGATGGGTCGATGGCTCCCGGCTTCCTGCTCGGCGCGGGCGCGAACGACGCGGTGGCCTTCGCGGCGCTCCGGCCTGATGCATCCATCCTCATCGGAGGGCTCTTCACCTCCTATCAGGGCACCGCGCGCGGCAGACTGGCCCGGCTGGAGGATTGCCTGCCGGCCATGTGGTTCGCCGACACGGACGGTGATGGATTCGGGAACGCAGCGACCTCGCAATTCACCTGCCCGCAGCCCAGCGGCTTCGTGGCCAACAGCGATGATTGCGATGATGCGGATGATGCGATCGGTCCTGGATCGACCTGGTACCGCGATCTCGATGGTGATGAGAACGGTGACCATGCCGACTCGATGGTGAGCTGCGATCAGCCCTCGGGATACGTCGAGAATCCATGGGATTGCGACGATTCGGATCCCGGCATCGCCATGGACAACGCATGCGACGACGGCGACCCCTACACCACATCCGATGTGATGCTGCCCTGGCCGGATTGCGGCTGTGCTGGCGTGAGCACGATGGTCAGTGCCAAGGTGATGCTGGAAGGCGCCTATGACCCCGGAACCGGGCTGATGCGCGATGACCTCAGGGCATTGGGGCTCCTGCCCTTGAACGAACCCTTCACGGCACTCGGCTACGCAGCAGCACCCGGCTCCCCGCCCAGCGAGCCGACGACGCCGGGGGTCTTCGCGGTGACCGGTCCTGATGCCATCGTCGACTGGGTGGTGCTCGAGTTCAGGGCTCAGCACGATGGAGCCGTTCGGCTGGCAACGCGCTATGCGCTGCTTCAGCGCGACGGAGACATCGCGGATCTCGATGGCGTATCGCCCGTGCGCTTCCCGCTCTCCTTCGGTCATCGCCGCCTGGCCGTGCTTCATCGGAATCACATGGGCGTGGTCACGGCGAACAGCATCTACTTCGAGGAGACCGCCGTGGATTTCGCCGACCCCCTGCTCGATGTCCACAACGGTGTCGAAGCGCGCCGAAACGAGAGCGGCACCATGCTGCTCCGCATGGGCGACTCGAGCTTCAATGACCAGATCATGTACATGGGTGAGGGAAATGACCGCGACCTGATTTTGACGCGCATCGGAGGCTCCGTGCCCACCAACGTGGTGAACGGCTATTACAACGAGGACAACAACCTTGACGGGGTCGTTCGCTATGTCGGCGAGGGCAACGACCGCGACCCGATACTGGTCACCGTGGGAGGCGCCGTACCGACCAATGTGCGGTCCAATTCGTACTTGTACACCTCGCCTTGACGCGCGGATCCGCGTAGGAACCAATCTCATGGCTGCCCCGTTGAAAGGCCATGCTGAACAGAATATTCTGGAGCTTGGCCCTCGGCGCCGTGTTCATGCCCTGCATTGCGCAGCCGCAAGTCGACATCACCCTGGCCGATAATGGGAACAACCAGTTGGAGGTTCGCCTTCGGCCCAATGGCCCTTTCAACGAAGTCGTGAGCGGCGTTGTTTTCACGCTTCGCTGGCAGGAGACCGTCAGCCCCGTGTTGTCCGTCTTCGAGCCGACCTGGCCGCAGTCGGAGTACGTCCCGCTCTACTCGACCCCGATCGTGAATGGAGGCAATGGCTATCTGTACCGCACGTACAATGCGGTCGCGCTCTCGTTGCTGAGCGATTTCGGCCTCGCGTGGGAGGGCGGCCAGGAATACACCATTTGCACCATGGACATCCTCGCGCCAGGCGCTGAGGTGTTCCTAGGCAACGATGCTTACACCGCGGCGAACAACCGCAACTTCTTCGTCTCCTTGAACGGAGTCAGCCGTACAGGCACCGTGTACGAGTCCCCGACCCCGAGCACGCGCGCCAGCGCTGTGAATTCGGGGAGCGGCTTCATCGATGTGCTCCTCACGCCAGAGAGCGACTACTTCGGCTGGGTGAACGAGATCGACTTCACCTTGCGCTGGCCGGCCAACGGCGCCAGCCTCGGAGCCATCGAGCAGGCTGATTCCGTGCTGAGCAACCTTCCGGTCTCCAAAATGGGCGGCGAGGTCACCGAAGGCGGTTTCACCTATCAGCGATTCCACGGTGAAGGCACGCGAAGCTTGGCGGTATCGCACCTGGGCTGGATGGCGAACGAGGACCACCGGCTGCTCCGCCTGCCGGTGATCGGCACCATGACCGACGCAACCGTGGCTGATGACGAATGGACCAACGACCACGATGGGAACTACAGTCTGCTGCTGAATGGCGAGCAGCGCGCCAGCGGCACGGACGAACTGCTGACGACCACGGGCCCCGGCTTCGCCGAGGTGATTCCGATGATGCAGGTGGTGAACGATGAATTGCGGGTCACCACCTCGCCGAACGGCTCAGGCCCATTGCTGCTCACGGTGTTGAACGCTTCCGGCCAGCCGGTCGCCCAGCACCGGGCCAAGTGGGGCGTTGTGGAGCGCATATCGTTGAGCGGCGTGGCCTCCGGCATGTACGTGCTGCATGCCAGCACCACCTCCGGACCGGTGGCTCGGCGATTCCTGTACTAGCCTGTGCTTGCATCGAGTAGCCGCTCTTGCGATCCGCAGAGCGGCTTCCCTATTCAAGGCACCTGTTGAGCCGGGGGCGCTGGTTCGTGATGCTGCCGGCGGTCGAGCACGCCCTCGCTGATGAGCCAGGTGAGCAGCACGATGAGCAGCAGCGCGAGGAAGGCCTTGGGGTCCTTGTACAATGGTCGCTTGTGCAGCAGATCACGGCCTCGCTGGTAGTTGTACAGGAGCTTCCCGCTGTCCCGGTACCGAAGCAGTTCGCTGTCACTCGGCTCGCGCCCGATTCCTTGTGGCGATATGCGGTAGCGCGGCTTCATACGCGTGGAGCAAGATAGGTTCGCAGCTGGGCGAGGGTGCGGTGCGTGCGCATCTTGGCGGCATCCTCGCCGATGCCGAGCACCTGCCCCACCTCGAGGAAGCTCATGCCATCCATGTAGCGCAGCTGGATCAATTGGGCACGGGCCTCATCGAGCCTCGAGAGGGCCCTGGCCAGCCGCTGCATGTCATCTTCATCGAGCTTCAGCTCGAACTCCTCGCTGAGTCCTTTCACCTGCTGGAAGCTGAGGTCGATCACCGTCTCTTTCTTCTTGCGCCAGTGCATGCGCAGCTCGTTCAATGCGATGCGCAGAAGCCATGCCCTGAAAGGGAGGCCCCTATCCTGGTAACGCGGAAGGGCGAGCATCGCTTTGAGGAAGGTCTCCTGGGTAAGGTCTGCGGTGAGCTCCCGATGGCCGGCGCGGCGCAGGACGAATCGGAACACATCGCCGAAATAACGCTCATAGAGCAGGGTGAACCGGCGGGGGTCGGCCTTGGCCTGCTCGATCTCGGCTCGCTCTACTGCCGGTTCCACCATCTGTGTTGCTAAGGAATGCGCTCTATGGGTCCGGGTAACGAAGTCAGCTTCATCGACCGGCTCCCTTCCTCCATCGGCGCGCAATACTAGTTGGAGGGGAACTCCCGGGCCTGATCCAGCGTAAGAGGCCGCACTCTGATGCCATGCCCTCGTCAAGCTCATACGAGCTAGCTGCACGCTGGCCCCTCTTGCGCGCGCTGGTCGCTGCGCTGGCCATCGCGTCCATTGGCGCGGTCCAAGGTCAGGCGCATTCCTGGAAATGGGCCCGGTCGGTCTCCACGAACGACCCCGAACGCTTCAGGGAAGTGGCCATCGACCGGACCGACGGGAGCGTGTACGCTGTGGGGGAGATCCAGAATTCGTCCCTCATCAGCATCAGCGGGGTAAGCCTACTGGCTCAGAATCAAGCCTTACTGTATAAGTTCAGCGAGGATGGGACGCTCCTCTGGTCCGCCGTGATCGGGGGGAACTCGGAAGAGACCGGAGATGATGTGGCCGTTGCAGCGGACGGCAGCGTGTATATCACGGGGACTTTCATCAGCACGTGCCACTTCTACCATCAAGGTGGCCTCGTCTCAGCGGGAAGCCTCACCTCGAACGGGAACAGGGACATCTACCTGGCGAAGTACTCTGCTGCCGGCCAGTTCCTCTGGGCCCAGCGCACGGGCAACTCGAACGACGACTTGTATCCGGTGCTCGCGTGCGATGCGAGCAACGTGCACCTGATGGGTAGTTTCAAGGGAAACCTGGTCATCGCAGGTTCTCCCAGTGCTCCCTCCTTGAACGCATCCGTCTACAACCTCTTCATCGCGCGATACACGCACACGGGCGCGCTCGTAAGCATGATCTGCGGGGGGAGCGCAGGCAACGATGTGAGCTCGAACCTCACGAGCGATGGCACCCGGCTGATCGCAGCTTACGCGGCCGGAGAGGCAAACGTCCAGTGGTACAGCGGTAACACGGCGATTGGCGGCATCACTGGCGCCAGCACCAACGATCATCAGTTCGCGGCATTCAACCTCGCATCAGGCTTTGGCTTCCTCTGGGGAACCCACGTGAGCGATCCGGGCGCGACCGCTGTCGGCTACCCGAACGCCGCCCTCGGTTGCGATGCGCTATACATCACTGGCGGTACGGGACCCAGCGCGCTGCTCCCGAACGGCAATGCGGCCACGGCGAGCGCGGGCGCAGGTTCCAGCTACATCGCTCGCCTGGACCCGGCGACCGGCT
Organism: Flavobacteriales bacterium; assembly: GCA_016788405.1. Taxonomy (GTDB): domain Bacteria; phylum Bacteroidota; class Bacteroidia; order Flavobacteriales_F; family PHOS-HE28; genus PHOS-HE28. The sequence continues at coordinate 770 of JAEUSX010000100.1, read as the reverse complement.
CCGTGCAATGGGGGCAATGGGCCGTCGGGCTCACGTCCGGATCCTCCATCAGGACACGCGACCTTACCGTTGGACGCAACGGTGCGATCCATGTGGTCGGCAGTTTCACGGGGCAAGCCCAGGTGGCCGCCGCTCTTCTCACGGGATCTGATGCCGACGACGCGATGCTGATCACGATCCGTCCGAGCGGGAATGTCGCCCTGACGGATGCGCTGACCGGAGCGGACGATCAGCAAGCCTGGGGCGTGGCAGCCGATGGCTTGGGCGGCGTGGCCCTTGCGGGCAGCTTCGAGAATGCGATCAGCATCCCGGGCAATGCCCTTACCGGCACGAACAATGAAGGCGCTTTCGTGGCAAAGGCCCAAGCTGGAGTGCGCGGTCCTGCCATCATGAACCCGTCCACATTCCTCGCGCCCGCAGCAGTTTGCCAGACCAGCGGCCCCATTGATCTCACCACCTGGCTGGTCGCGCAAACCGCGGGAAACGCCACAGCAGTCCCCATCACCGGAGGCGCTTCGAATGCGATGAACATGATCGGCGCGCCTGACGGCGCCTTCGCATCCATTGGAAGCGCTGGAGCCGGATTCGTCGTCGATCTCGGCACCTTGATCCCAGCTGGAGAGACCGTCGTCATGCGGTGGCGCATGAACTCCATGAGCGCCAGCACCGCCAGTCTCTCGTTCGCATCCTCGTCGGACATGGCCGATTGGACCACGTCTCCGAGCTCGGCATCCACTAGCTCCACCACATTCGCGTATGCAGCGATGGTG
>JAEUSX010000035.1 GCA_016788405.1 Flavobacteriales bacterium | reverse complement strand
TCACCTTTGCCGCATGCTCTACGAGTTCAATGGCTACCGGCCGGTGGTGCACCCTTCGGCCTTCGTGCATCCGCAGGCGGCGGTGACGGGCAACGTGGTGATCGGCGCGCACGTGTACATCGGCCCCGGCGCCGCGCTGCGCGCTGATTGGGGCGAGATCGTGGTGAAGGACGGCTGCAATGTGCAGGAGAACTGCACTATCCACATGTTCCCCGGCGTGAAGGTGGTGCTTCATGAAGGGGCGCACATCGGGCACGGCGCCATCATCCACGGCGCCACCATCGGACGCAACTGCCTGGTGGGCATGAATGCCGTGCTCATGGATGATGTGCAACTCGGCGATGAGTGCATCGTGGGCGCGCTCTCCTTCCTTCCCGAAGGCTCGGTGTGGGAATCGCGCAAGGTGATCGTCGGGAATCCGGCACGCATCGCGAAGGACGTGAGCGATGAGATGATCGCCTGGAAGACCGAGGGCACCAAGCTCTACCAGGGCCTGCCCGCGCAAATGCACGCCACGCTCAAGGCCTGCGAGCCGCTGCGCGAAGTGGACCGCAGCAAGCCGCCGATCACCGCCGCATACAGCACGTGGAAGCGCTCGCGCAGTTGAGGCCGCGCATACCTTCGAGCCGCTCATTCAACAACGCTTCCGCATGAACTCCGTGATCTGCCCTCTATCCATCGTCCCCGTGCGCGCCGAGCCCAGCGACCGCAGCGAGATGGTCTCGCAATGGCTCTTCGGCGAAACGGCCCAGGTGCTCGATACCGAGGGCAACTGGAGCCGGCTGCGCTTCGACCACGATGGTTACGAGGGCTGGGTGGACCACAAGCAGATCCTCCCCTGCCTCACGCCCAACTTCGATCCCGATCTGCGCGTCATCGACCAGAGCACCATCGTCGACCTCGGAGAGCGTCAGGTGCCGCTCACCTACGGCGCGGTGCTGCCCTTCTACGAGGAAGGCAGCATCCTCTGGCAGAACCACCGCGTGCCCGTGCAGGCCGTCACCAACCACAAGCCGGTGCTGGAGCGCGCCGATCTGCTCGAGCTCTACATGCACCCCTTCCTCGGCGCCCCCTACCTCTGGGGCGGCCGCACGCCGTGGGGCGTTGATTGCAGCGGGCTGGTGCAGATGATCTTCATCCTCCAAGGGATCTACCTGCCGCGCGATGCCAGCCAGCAAGCCGAGGAGGGCGATGCCGTGGAGATGCTCGACCTCTGCGAGCCGGGCGACCTCGCCTTCTTCGAGAACATGGAAGGCCGCATCACGCATGTCGGCATCGTGCTCACCCGCAATGAGGACGATGAGCTGCGGATCATCCACGCCAGCGGGCGCGTGCGCATCGACAAGCTGGATGAGCAGGGCATCTATAACGCAGAAGAGGCGCGTTACACGCATAAGCTACGCTTGATGCGGCGTGTGCTCTGAGCGAATGCCGCATTCCCTCAGAACCTCAACGTGTACTGGATCACCGGCAGCGGCGCGAGCTGATCAACGCTCTTGATGGTCTCTGTGCGGCGGTCGTAATAGCGCCATACGGGCGTGCTGGCGGCAAGCACATTCTGCACATCGGCCTTGAACTCGTGGCTCACCTTGGGGCGGCCGATGCGGTACGCGAGCACCATGTCCAGCTTGTGGATGGGGTCGCCCTTGCGGCTCATGCGCGCGCTGCCCAGCACCTCATCCCCGGCGGCGATGCTCGCGTCGAGGTCGATGGGCGTGTACCACTGGCCGCCTTGCACGCTGTAGCGCACGCCGGTGGTGATCACCTTGTTCTTCGCCGCGGCGCCCACCTTCCACTCCTTGCCAGCCAGGGCATTGGCGACCGTGCCCAGACCGAAGCGCGCGTTGTACCATGCGCCATCAGCGGCGCGGTACCGTGACTCGTTGACCGACACGGTGGCCAGCGCGTGCCAGCCGCGCGTGAAGAACTTCTCGAGGCTGAGCTCGACGCCGGTGTTGTAGCCGCCGCCCTTGTTCACGAGGTCCTTGGTGGTGAACCATTCCTGCATGTTGCCCACCCAGAAGTCGCTGCTCGGAGCATTCTCCACGGGCTGGTCGTAGAGGTACTGGTAATAGGCCTCGGCCTTGAGCTGAACATCCTCGGTGAGCATCTGCTCGTAACCCAGAACGGCATGCGCGGCCCGGCTGAGGCCGAGGTCCTTGTTGAGCTGCGCAGCGCTGCCGTCGGGCGCGGTGGTGTACGCGAGGTAGTTCATCAGGCTCTCCGTCTTGCTATGCAGTCCGGCGCCCAAGGTGAAAGCGCGCGAAGGCGTGCGCTGGTAGCGGAGGGCCGCGCGCGGCTCGATGCTGCTGCTCCCGTTGAGCGTGTAATGCAGGAAGTGCACGCCGCTGGTGAGCGACCATTGGTCGTTCCACCGCCACTTCCAGCTGGTGAAGGCTTGAAGCGTGGTGGCGCCGCCGCTTTGATCGAGGGTCTTCTCCATGCGCGCGTTCTCGTAGTTGTACGAATTGGAATAAATGCGGAAACGATCCGCACTGACGATCACGCCCGTGCGCAGCTTATGGTTGGCGTTGATGCGCGTGTTGAGCGTGCTGGTGGCGCGCATCGTCGAGCGCGCCATGTCGTTCTCGTGGCGGAGAACAAGCGGCGACTCGCCCGGCGCGGGCGACTCCAGGTAATCCACGCCGCTGCCGTTGCCGCTCATGGAGAGCGTGGTGTACAGGAAGTTGTTCGCGCCCAGCAGCAAGGTGTGCGTAAGCCCGGCCACGCCCATGCGCGAGCCGTACTCGGCCGTGGCGAAGAGCGTATCGCCGGCCTCGCTCTCCTCCTTCTGTGAGATGCCGCTGCGCCCGCCGATGCCGAAGAGCGAGAAGGTGCCCGCCTTCGCCGTGGGGAACTTGAGCTTGAAGGCCGCATCCGTGTATTTGGGCACGCCCTGGTAATCGACGATGCCAGCGCCGTCGAGCAGCGCCAGCGTGCTGTAGCGGTAATTGGCGAGGAAGGAACCGCCCTTCACCCCGGGCAGCGGCCCCTCGGCGGTGAGGTCGGTGCCGAGCACGCCGGCCTTGAGCGTGTACTCACGCTTGCGGTCATTGCCATCGCGCAGCTTCATGTCGAAGACGGCGCTGGTCACATTGCCGTACTCCGCAGCGAAGGCGCCGGTGTAGAAGTCGGAATTGTCGATCACATCGCTGTTCAGCACGTTGATGGGTCCGCCGGTGGTGCCGTCATCGGCGAAGTGGTTCGGGTTGGGGATCTCCATGCCTTCCAGGCGCCAGAGCACGCCCTTGGGACTGTTGCCTCGCACGATGATGGTGTTGTTGCCCGTGGGATCGCCGGCCACGCCAGGGAACACGGTGACCATGCGCGCGGGATCGTTGATGCCGCCGGCGATGCGCGAGGTCTCCTCCACGCTGATCTTGCGCGCGCTCATCACGGCCATGTCGTTGCGCACCTCGCCGTGGCCCTTCTTGCCGCTCACCACCACTTCCTCGAGCTGCGTCACCGATTCCTGCAAGCGCACATCGAGCACGAGCTCCTTGGCGCTGTTGAGCAGGAGGTTCGCAAGGGTCTGCTCCTCGTAGCCGAGCATGCGCACCTGCAAGGCGATGCGTCCCACCGGAACGGAAGCGAGCGAGAATCGACCATCGAGGTCGGTGGTGGCGCCGATGATGGGGTCGCTGCCCTGGACGATGACCGTTGCACCGATCAGGGGCTGGCGCGTATCGCTATCGACGACGGTGCCACGAACGGTCTGACCAGCAGTCTGGGCGAAGCTGCTCGAGGCAAGCAGGAGGA
>JAEUSX010000034.1 GCA_016788405.1 Flavobacteriales bacterium | reverse complement strand
CGCACCACGTTCTCCACGTGGTAAGTGTGCGGGAACATGTCGATGGGCTGCACGAAGTCGATCCTGTACTGGTCTTTGAGGATCGCCAGGTCGCGCGCCTGCGTGGCCGGATTGCAGCTCACGTAAACGATGCGATGCGGGGCGAGCTCGAGCAGGTGCCTCACCACGGGCTCATCCATGCCAGCGCGGGGCGGGTCGGTCACCACCACATCGGGCTTGCCGTGCGCGCTGACGAATTCGGGACTCAAGGTCTTCTTCATGTCGCCCGCCGTGAAGCTCACATTGGAGATGCCGTTCAGTTCGGCATTGATCCGGGCGTCACTCACGCTCTCGGGTACAAGTTCCACCCCGGCAACATGGCGCGCGGCACCGGACAGGAAGAGCGTGATGCTTCCAGCGCCGCAATAGAGGTCGTATGCATTCTCGTTCCCCGTCAATCCGGCCAGGTCGCGCACCAGCCGGTACATGGCCATGGTCTGCTGCGGATTGGTCTGGAAGAAGGTCTTCGGCCCGATCCGGAAGCTCAGGGGCCTTCCACCCGGTCCATCAGGCAATGCTTCCACGAGATGGTCACGACCGTGGAAGACATGGATATCGAGATCGTAGATGGTGTCGTTGCGCTTCGGGTTGATGGTCCAGAGCAATGAGGTGAGCCCGGGGAAGCGCTGAACGAGCGCGCTCAACAGGTGCTCGCGGGGTGCCGCATCCTCATGCCCGAAGGCGAGCAGCACCATGCATTCGCCAGTGAGCGTGGTGCGTATGAGCAGATTGCGGAGGAAGCCCTGGTGCGCGCGCACATCGTAGTGCGATAGGCCATGCTCACGGGCGTGCTGGCGCACGAAGCCGCGGATCGCATCGCTGGGCTCGGGTTGCAGGTGGCACTCGCCGATGTCGAGCACGCGGTCGAACCGCTGGGGAATGTGGAAGCCGAGCGCGTCCCGATCGCTGATCTCGCCGGCCGTGACCAATTCATCCTTGGTGAACCATCGGTTGCTGCTGAAAGTGAATTCCAGCTTATTCCGGTAATGCGTGGTCGCAGGCGAGGAGAGGATCGGGGTGAGCGCTGGCAATTCCAGGCCTCCGAGGCGCTCCAGATTGTCCACCACCTGCTGCTGCTTGTACTCCAGCTGTTTGCCGTACGCAAGGTCCTGCCATTTGCAGCCGCCACAGGTGCCGAAGTGCGCGCAGAATGCCGGCGCCCGGTCGGGCGAGGGCTGTGTGATCCGGATGGCGGCCGCTTCGGCGTAATTCTTCTTCTTCACCAGCACGCGCAGGTCGGCGCAATCGCCGGGAACGGCACCGGTGACGAAGACCACGAGGCCCTCCACCTTGGCCAGTGCCTTGCCGTTCGCCGCTGCGCCTGTGATGGGCACGTTCTCCCAGACCAGGGTCTCCTTTGGTTTGCGGTGGCGCATGGGTTCGGCGGCGGCAAAGATGCGTTTCGCGCGACGGCCTGCCCGGCCTGCTATTTTCGCCGCCCCATGATCCTGCCAATCCGCGCTTACGGCGACCCGGTCCTGAAGAAAGTGGCCGAGGACATCAAGCCTGGCCATGCCGGGCTCGAGCAGCTCATCGCGGACATGTACGAGACCATGTACGCGGCCAACGGAGTGGGCCTCGCGGCCCCGCAAGTGGGGCACAGCATCCGCCTTTTCATCGTGGATGCCTCGCCATTCGCCACCGATGATGATGGCAAGCCCACGGCGGAGGCGCACCTGAAGGATTTCAAGAAGGTCTTCATCAATCCGTACATCGTGGAGGAGGAAGGGGAGGAGTGGCCCTTCGAGGAGGGCTGCCTCAGCATCCCCGGCATCCGCGAGGAGGTCGCACGGCAGCCGAGGATCGTGCTGCAGTACCAGGACGAGCGGTTCAAGGAGCATGAGGAGGTGTTCGAGGGCTTCGCGGCGCGCGTGATCCAGCACGAGCATGACCATCTGGATGGCGTCCTGTTCGTTGACCACCTGCCGGCGCTGCGGCGGCGCCTGCTGAATGGGCGTCTGCGCGACATCTCGCGCGGGAAGACCGACGCCACCTATAAACTTCGCTTCACCCCGATCAAATGAGCAACGCCATGCGCGCAATGCTGCGGCTCTCCCCATTCCTGTTCCTCGCTGCGTGCGGCGGGGGCGATGCGATGCCCGATGAGAAGATGATGGAATCGCGCACGCGGATACGCGCGAAGGAGGATTCCCTCTTCGAGCACCAAGCATTCGACGCCCGCACCGCGCAGGGCATGATCGATGTGTACAAAGCCTACGCGGCGGCTTATCCGCTGGACAGCATGGCCCCCGAGTACCTTTTCCGGGCGGCAGGCACGCACAAGAGCATGAACCAGCCTGATGAGGCGATCAGGCTCTACGACCGTATCGCCCACAACTACCAGAGCTGGCGCCGGCGCGCGGATGTGCTGTACATGAAAGCGCTCACGCTCGACGACGACCTCGATCAGGACGGGGAGGCGCAGCGCATCTACGAGCAGGTGATCAACGAGTACCCCGATCATCCGTTCGCGCGCGATGCGAAGGCCATGATCGAGAACCTGGGCCTCACCGACGAGGAGATCATCGCCAAATTCAAGGCGAAGAACGGTGAGCCGGTCGATGCGGCGGCCGCGGATTGATCAGGCCAAGGCGCCTTCGAACGCGGTCGCCAATCGCATCTGCCCATTGGCGATGATGCCGATGGGCCTTCCGATGAACCGGTGCCCGAGGAAAGGCGTGTTGCGTGAGCGGCTCGTCAGATCGGCCTCTGTGCACGTCCAAGCGGCATCGGGGTCGAAAAGCGTGAGGTCAGCAACGCTTCCCTCGGTGATGCGCAGGGCAGGAAGGCCGAGCACGGCCCGCGGCCCGCTCGTGAAGCGCTCTAACAGGCGCCTTAAGGGAACCGCCTTCAACGCGGTGCGCGCCACGGCGAATGAGGTCTCCAGGCCGATGATGCCGAATGCAGCTTGACCGAACTCCACGATCTTGTGCTCCGGGTCCTCCGGCCGGTGATCGCTCACCA
>JAEUSX010000241.1 GCA_016788405.1 Flavobacteriales bacterium | reverse complement strand
GGATCCACCTCCAGCAGCATGTTCACGTCGGTGGCCAGCGCATGATACCCGCGTGCTTGCAATGCCCGAGCGCCCGCATCATCGCCTGGCCAAAGCTCCTTGAAGACGCGCACGGCCACCTTCGACTTCACGCGCGCATCGCTCATCATCTCCGTCATGGCGCGATCGAGCGCCTCCATCTGTTCCGCGCGCGAGAAGCCTTCGATGAAATGCGCACCGTGGTCACCGCAATGGAACACGTTTCCGCACACCAGGGCGCGCAGCTTCAATTCGCGCCGCACGCGCGCCTTGAAGACGCCCAGCTTGCAGGCTGCCTCACTCTGCTTGCCGCCATTATCCTCGAACTCGGCCAGCTGAAAAGCCGCCACGCCCACAAGCCCGCGCTCCGCATCGCTGAACAGCGCGTACCGGAATTCCATCGCACCGCGCATGGCGGTCTCGAGCGCGAGCAGGTAGCCATGGCTCAGGAACATGGAGCCACCGGAAGCCACCGCGTCCCATTTCGAAGCACGGATCGATCGAATGCTCTCGTGCCATTCGGCCTCCAATGCCTTTCTGGCTTCGGCAGCCCTGGGCATGACGAGCGCGACGGCGTGCGATCTGTTCCGCATCGGCGGCAAGATCGGTCGCGGACGCTCAGAACGCGCTACGGGATCATCTCCGTGTCAACATGGCTCCGGTGGGAGGCATGCATGAAGCGGCGCGACCCGGGTGGCAATTAAAGCCTTAATGGTTACGCGCGGAAAAGTCACGGCGCGGCACTGCACTTGGCCCAACCGATTCTCGGGGGCAGTTGGCTGAACGCAGGATCAGCGCTTGCCTGGAGATCGACCGGGCTCCTTGCGCGGCGCGGGGGACCGCGACGGGCTCTGCCGAGAAGGCTGCGAAGGGCGGCTCGGTGCGGTGCGTCCCGAAGGCTTGCGTTGAGGCTTGGTGTCCGGGGCGCGCTCCGGTTTGCGCGAAGGCACCTTCACGCGCTCCGGTTGCCGTGTCCGATCGAGCCCTCGGTCCGGATGCTTGACTTCGTCCTTCATCCTGGGTCGTACGGCTCGTATTCCGCGGTGACCTTGAAGACGCACTACGGAAGCTCGGTGCATATGGAACAGGTGCCGCGCACGCATCACCCGACAGACGTGCACGGGTCGATACCATCCTGCGTAAGGCCGCGACCAGTACCACCAATCATTCCAGCCCCAGATCCTCCAAGGGCTCCACCATGGCGGGTAGAATCCCCAGTACCAGCCCGAGGACCAGCCCCACCAGCCAGCTCCATAGCACCACTGCACGCATGGCCAGCTCCATACGTTCACCCAAACCATCACTTGCGCCGATGGGGCCAAGGGGCCTTTACCCTTACGCTCGCCATCCTTCACTTCCTGCACCGGTTCCACCAAGGTGCTGTCCGGGTAGAGCGATTCATCACCGATGATCTGCAGCTTCACCATACCCTCGCCATCACGCTCCATAGCGATAGCAGCGATGTCCTGGGTTTCCTCCTTGCCCAGCGCCACCCGGAGCATGACGACGCGTGCTTCGCCTTCTGCCTTCGTGCTCACGTGCACGTAGTCCACTTCACCATTGCCATCCAGGTCCAGGTTGCTCACGCGGTTGTCCGCCGTATTCAGCGCGCGTTCGAAGTCATTGAGGTCCTTGGCCTGGCGGAACATCTCCAGCGCGGCCTCCAGATTGAACTGGTCGCCAGCCAGTCCGGTGCTATCGGTGGGTGTGAGCGCCACCGTGGGAATCGCCCACGCAAGCATGAAAGGAAGGACGAGCAGGGTTCTCATGGCCTTGGATTGTAGTCCTTGGACCGCAATGACCGTACCGGGGTTTGATGTTGCGGCATGGAATGCTAGAGTGCCAGCGCGCAATTCACCGCTGCCCCCGCGTTGATATTGCCATACCCCTTCGATCCGCTCGGCGACGCCGCGAACTGCGCGGTGCTCGTCAGGCATTGGAGCACTTGGGCCCGGGTTGCAGCCGGCTTGGCGCTCCAGACCAGCGCCGCGATGCCCGCAGCGGTGGCCGTGGCGCTGCTGCTTCCACCGATGTAGGTGGGCGCTGCTCCGGATGCGGGAAGCGAGAGCGAGTTGCGCCCACTGCTTGCATTCCGTTCCATGCAGATGGTCAGGTCCACCTGGCTCCCGTCGTGGCAACTCGAGCACTTGGCACCGTTCTCCTTCACGCCGGTCACCGCAACGCATTTGGACAGCGCCGCCGGATAGATCACGCCCCACCAGCTGGTCCAACTGAAGCTCGTGCCAGCAGCGGCCATGATCATCTTGTTCTTGCCGTACGCGTAATTCACGCCATCGCTGAGCACGCTGCTGCTGAAGGGCGTGCCGATGCTCATGCTGATCACCCGGATGGCGGGATTGTCGCCCATGATCACCAGCGCGTTCTTCACCGCGGTCTTCTCGCTGCTCAGATCGAGCACGACATCCTCGCATGCCCGGATGAACACCAGGTTGCTGCGATACGCGACACCGGTTGATGCGCCGATGGCATTCCGAGGTCCCACGGCCTGCCCTGCCATGCTGTTCCCGTGCGTGCACGTGGTGTAAGCCGAAGTGCCGAGGGTGGCCGACGCGCTCACGGTCCGCCCCACGTTGCTATCGCCGTTATTGAAATCAGTGCCGAGGAGCGACTGCGCCGAGCTCAAGCCCGCATCGATCACGCCGACGGTGATGCCCGTTCCGGCAGCGCTGCCCCATGCCGACGGAATGCCGTGGTTGTTGAAGTTCCAAGGCAAGCGCGCATTGGGAGTGATGGTGCTGATGTCGGCGCTATTGATGGCTGTGGAGCCGGCGCTGCAACCGCTGGTGCTGCGCTCATCGGCAAGAGCGGGCCAATAGTCCAACGGCTCCAGGTAGCGCACGTTGCGCAGGTTGCGGAGCATGGTGAGCGCGCTTCGATCCGTGAGGCGCACGGTGATGATGGGCAGCGTGGGATCGTCCTCGATCAGGATGTCGTCGAGGGTGATGGGATCGGCTTTGCGTTCGCGATTCAACTCCTCCAGGATCCGCGCGATGAGGGCATCATGCACGGCCTTCCACTCCGGGCTGCTGATGTTGATCTCATGCAGCATGTCCTCGACCCCGGCTGCATCGGCCGGCTGATAACCGATGGCGAGGCTGTGATCATTGTACTGCAGCGCGCTCCACAATACGCGCAGGTCCACCCACTCCCAACGGAAGTCGTTGCGCGATTCCAGCGTGCGCAATACCACTCGATCCAGCTCCGCCTGACTGAGCGGATCACCATTGGGCTCGGCGATAGCATCAGATCGCTGCACGAGAACCGGACCGGCGCTGGTCGTGCCAGGGCCGTTAAGCTCATCGCGCGTGCAGGAAGCGAGCAGGAAAACCGACGGGAGGATGAAGGTGCAAATGCGGCGCATGATGGTGAGGTTGAAGGCGAAAGCTATTCGTTGTCGGATTCGGTGCAAGCACGATTTCGCCGGATGAACATCCAACATGCTTTCGACGACCGCGCACAAGGTCGTGTTGACAAGTGTCATTGTTGAGCAAAGACCTCCGGAATGCGTGCGGATAGGTTTGCCCGGCACCTTACCTGAAGCGCGATCCCTCTTGAGATCAGCCGCACCCGCGAAGAGCGCGGGTGGGCAATCGCGAGGGATGCATGGGCTCACGGCCTGTGCTTGAACGGCGGACGGCGGTGCCCTACAAGCCGGCCGGTACATGATCGATCTACGACCCCTTTCGCGCGCGAGCATCTTCTTGCGCCTTGCCCTCTCCCGTCCCGCAACCCTTCTCTTCAGCGCGCTCGCGTTGATGCTGCTCTCCGCCGGAGAGGCACGCGCCACGCACGCGATGGGCGGCGAGCTCACTTATGAATGCATCGGCACCGGGATCTACCGGGTACGCCTGAGCTTCTATCGGGACTGCAACGGCGTGGCCGCACCGACCAACTGCAGCAACGGCCGGCAGTTCCGCCTCCGAAGCACGGCGTGCGGCAACATCACGCTCAATCCGTGCTTCAGCCTGGATGGCGTGGATGTGGTGACCCCGCTGTGCTTCGGCGCGGCCGATCGTTGCACCAATCCCAGCGCGCCGTACGGCATCGAGCGGTACCGCTACAGCGCAACGGTGAATCTGGCGGCCTATGCCGCTTGCGGCAATGACTGGATCATCGATTGGGACCTGTGCTGCCGCAATAATGCCATCACCTCATTGAACGACCCCGGCTCGCGCAACCTGTACCTCTATGCCCGGCTGAACCAGACCCTCGTTCCGTGCAACAACTCCCCCACGTTCCTCAATACGCCCACGCCGTTCGCGTGCGCAGGCCAGGCCGTGAGCTACAACCACGGATTCAATGATGTGGACGGCGACTCGCTGGCCTTCTCACTGGTCAACGCTCTGGGCACGAATGGAACCAACATCCCTTACAACGCCGGGTACTCTGCGGCGCAACCGGTGCTCACCACCGGAGGAGCGAACGCCGTGCAGATCAACCCGGTCACGGGCACCATCACCTTCGTTCCAAGCGTGCAGCAATTCGCCGTGGTCACGGTGCGTGTGCGCGAGTATCGGAACGGCGTGCTCATCGGCGAGCTGCTGCGCGACGTGCAGTTCGCCATCATCGCATGCTCGAACAGTCTGCCGCAGGTGAGCGGCGTGAACGGCACGAGCCAGTACACCTATGAGGTGTGCGCGGGACAGAGCTTCTGCTTCACCATGAACAGCAGCGATGCGAATGCTGGCCAAGTGGTGACCATGAATTGGAACAACGGGATTCCAGGCGCCACATTCACCACCACCGGGGGCAACCTTCCCGTGGGCACGTTCTGCTGGACGCCCGGGGTCGCCAACATCGGGCAGAACCTGTTCAGTGTGAACGTGCAGGACAATGCCTGCCCGCTCGTCGGGCAGAACAACTTCGGCTTCGCGATACAGGTGACCCCGCCATTCACGCCGGCGAATGCAGGACCTGATCAGAGCGTGTGCGGCACGACGGCCACGCTTGCCGGCCTCCTGCCCTGGCCGGTGCAGGGCACGTGGAGCGTGATCAACGGCACAGGCACGTTCGCGAACGCGAACAGTCCGACCACGACCGTAAGCGGCTTGAGCACAGGCGTGAACACCTTCCGCTGGACCGTGAATTATGGCACGTGCGGCACGACGAGCGATGATGTGGTCATTACCAGCTTCAACCCAGCGCAGGCCGCCGCGAACGCAGGTCCGAACCAGAGCATCTGCCTTCCGAGCACAGGAACGAATCTCGCAGCGAACACGGCGATCGCACCGGCTACGGGCAGCTGGGCCCTTGTGAGCGGCACAGGCGCATTCGCCAACGTGAACAGCCCGACAACCGCGGTAACGGGGCTCTCGGTGGGCGCCAATGTGTTCCGGTGGACGATCAACAACGGGCCTTGCGGCGCTCCCACCAGCAGTAACGTCACTGTCTTCGTTTTCAGCAACGCCCAACCTGCGGCGAACGCGGGTCCTGACCAGCAGCTGTGCGCGCCCACGACGAGTGCCACGCTCGCTGGCAATGCATTGATCTTCCCTGCCACAGGCACCTGGACCGTGACGGCCGGCACGGGTTCCTTCGTGAATGCGAACAGCCCAACGACCACCGTTAACGGCCTTAGCATCGGGGTGAACACCTTCCGCTGGACCATCAGCAATGGCCCTTGCTTCCCGCCCACCACGCAGGATGAGGTGAGCATCACGCTCTTCAACCCGGCGAGCCCGAACGCCAACGCGGGGCCCGACCAGCAGGTCTGCAGCGCCAATGCCACGTTGGCGGGCAACGCACCCATCGCCCCGGCAACAGGTTCGTGGTCCGTGGTGAGCGGCTCCGGCAGCTTCTCCGATGCTACGAGCCCCACCAGCGGCGTCACCGGCTTGGCCATCGGGGTGAACGTGTTCCAATGGACCTTGAGCAATGGTCCATGCGCGAACGGCATCACCAATGATCAGGTCAGCATTACGCGCTTCGACCCGAATACCGCAGCGTCGAACGCGGGCCCGGATCAAGAGCTATGCACGGTGGGCAGCACCGGCCTGGTGGGAACCACCATGGCCGCCACAGCCGCCACGGCGCCTGCCACCGGCGCTTGGAGCGTGGTGAGCGGACCTGCCGGCGCCATCATCGCCACGCCCGCGAGCGCGACCACCGCCATCACCAACCTGGCCGTTGGCACCCACACCTTCCGTTGGACCGTGAGCAATGGCCCGTGCGTTCCGCCAACGACGACCGATGACGTGGTGATCCGCGTTTACGACCGCAACGCGGCTGCCGCGAATGCTGGACCTGCTCAGAACCACTGCGCGCCCGTGGCGAGCGTGACGCTCGCAGCCAACGCCGCCACTGCACCCGCCATCGGCACCTGGACCGTCGTGAGCGGATCGGGCGCTTTCGCGAATGCGAACAGCCCCACGACCACGGTCACGGGCATGGCGCTCGCGGTCAACGTGTACCGATGGACCATCGTGAATGGGCCGTGCCCCGGCGCCACGACGACGAGCGACGTGACCATCACGCTCTTCGACCCGGCCACGGCAACGGCGAACGCAGGCCCTGATCAATCGCTCTGCGGCGCGACCAGCACGGTGATGAGCGCCAATGCGGTGAGCGCGCCAGCTGTGGGCACTTGGACGCTCGTGAGCGGCTCGGCCGTGATCGCCAACGCGAACAATGCCGCCACCGCGATCACCGGACTGGGCACCGGCAGCGTGACCCTTCGCTGGACGATCAACAACGGCCCTTGCGGCAGCACGAGCGATGATGTGACCATCCTGAATTACGACCCGAACAACCTCGTCGCGAACGCGGGGCCTGACCAGGAGATCTGCGTGCCGGTGGCGCCCAACAGCGTGTTCATGGCCGCGAGCGTGGCCACGTTCCCGGCGCAAGGCACTTGGAGCATCGTGAGCGGGCCAGGCGCCGCAGCCATCGCGAACGTGAACAGCCCCACGACGCAGATCAGCAACCTGGCCGTGGGCACGCATGTGTTCCGTTGGACCGTTGACAACGGACCTTGCGCCAGCGGCATCACCTCCGACGAGGTGACGGTGCGCGTGTTCGACTTCGGCAACCCGATCGCCGATGCAGGACCCGACCAATCACTATGCACTACCAATGGCAGTGTGCTCATGTCCGGAAGCAGTCTCATCAGTCCGGCAACGGGACTCTGGACCTTGGTGAGCGGCACAGGGATCATCGCGGACGCGACCAACCCGGCAACCGCCATCACGGGATTGCAGGTCGGCCAGAACATCTTCCAATGGACCGTGAGCAACGGCCCGTGCAGCGGCGTGACCACGGATCAGATGAGCATCTTCATCTATGACCCGAACAACCCGAACGCGAGCGCTGGACCGGACCAGAGCTTCTGCACGCCCGTGAACAGCACCGCCATGGCCGGCAGCGCGGTCACCTTCCCGGCGCAGGGCACCTGGACGCAGAGCGCTGGCCCATTGGCCACGATCGCAAGCCCGAACAGCCCGACCACGGCCATCACCGACCTGCAGGTCGGGGTAAGCCAATTCACCTGGACGGTGAACAATGGCGTATGCCCCAACGGCGTGACGAGCAGCACGATGACCATCACCCTCGCGGATGGTGATGCGCAAGCCGCGCTGGCTGGTCCTGATCAAAGCGTTTGCGGCACAGGCAGCAGCGTGCAAATGGGGGCCAATGCTCCGACCGGAGTAGCCACCGGCAGCTGGAGCGTTGTTGCCGGCACGGGCAGCTTCAGCAGCCTCATCAGCCCCACCGCCACAGTGACGGGCATGAGCATCGGGCTGAACACCTTCCGCTGGAGCATCGACAATGGTGCTTGCGGGGTCACGAGCGATCTGGTGGACATCTACGTGTACGACCCGAACAATCCGGCGGCGAACGCCGGCGCGGACCAGCAGCTCTGCACGCCTGTTACGAGCACCACGCTCACGGGCAGCAACCTGATCTTCCCAGCAGTCGGCGTATGGACGCTCATCAGCGGCAGCGGCACGATCGCCAATCCGACGAATCCCACGACGGCGATCAGCGGATTGAGCGTGGGAGCCAACGTGTTCCAGTGGCAGGTGAACAACGGCGCCTGCGCGAATCCGATCACCAGCGATCAGGTGACCGTGTTCGTGTACGACGACCAAGCGCCTGCGGCGAACGCTGGCCCCGACATCGATGTATGCACTCCGACGAGCAGCGTGAGCATGGCCGCCAACACGCCGGTCGGGGTCGCAGTGGGCACGTGGACATTGACCGGTGGCGCTGGCGGGACCGTGACCGATGCGAACAGCCCGAATACCACCATCACTGGACTGCCCGTGGGCACGCACACCTACGCGTGGACCATCGTGAACGGCAATTGCTCCACCACGAGCGATGAAGTGACGATCCGCGTGTTCAACGCCTTGAACCCGATCGCCAACGCGGGCAACGACCAGCAGATCTGCCTGCCCGCCACCAGCACCACCTTGCAGGGCAGCAACGTCATCAGCCCCGCCGTGGGCACATGGACCTTGGTGAGCGGCAGCGGCACGCCCACCAACCCGAACAGCCCGAACAGCCTGGTGATCGGGTTGGCCGTCGGCGAGAATGTGTTCCAGTGGACGGTGAGCAATGGACCGTGCGCGAACCCGATCACCACCGATCTGGTGAGCATCTTCCTCTATGATGATCAACAGCCTTCCGCGGATGCCGGTCCCGATATCGAGATCTGCACGCCGGAAAGCCAGGTGACCATGGCGGGCAACGCGGTCATCTTCCCGGCGCAAGGCACCTGGTTCCAAGTCAGCGGTTTCGGAACCATCACCGACCCGATAGACCCTCAGACCACGGTGACGAACCTGCCTGTCGGCGAGCACATCTTCCAATGGGAGATCAGCAACGGCCCGTGCGGAACCACCAGTGATCAAGTGGCTGTCCGCGTCTACGACGTGAATAACCCGATCGCTGATGCCGGCCCTGATCTGCAGATCTGCCTGCCGCAGACCAGCGCCACCATGGCGGGAAGCAGCTTGATCTTCCCCGCCACGGGTCAATGGACCCTGTTGAGCGGCCAGGGTGATATCACGGACCCCTCCTCACCCACTACGGGCATCACCAACCTGGCCGTGGGCGAGAACGTGTTCCAATGGACCGTCTTCAACGGTCCGTGCAATGCGCCCACCATCGACGTGGTGAGCCTCTTCGTCTTCGACGATCAGCAGCCCGCTGCTGACGCCGGACCCGATCAGGAATTCTGCACGCCAGAGAATGTATCCGTGCTGATCGGCAACGCGCCCATCTTCCCCGCCACCGGAACATGGACCTTGGTGAGCGGCCAGGGCGACATCACCGACCCGACGTCGCCGACCACCACGGTCACGAACATCGGCATCGGCGTCAACGTGTTCCAGTGGACGATCAGCAACGGCCCGTGCCCGAACGCGATCACCAGCGACCAGGTCACCATCCTCCTCTTCGACCTGAACAACCCGCCCGCCAACGCCGGGCCCGACCAGGACCTCTGCACGCCTCAGACCACCACCAACCTGGCCGGCAATGCGCCGACCGTGCCTGCCATCGGCACATGGACATTGATCAATGGCCAGGGCGACATCGCTGATCCGAACGACCCGAACACGCTGGTCACGAATCTCGCGGTCGGCGAGAACATCTTCCAGTGGACGTTCGACAACGGGCCGTGCGAGACCAGCGGCAGCAGCGACCTCGTGAGCATCTTCGTGTACTTCGATGAGAATCCGGAGGCCAATGCGGGCGCCGACCAGGAGCTCTGCACAACGAACATCATCAACACCACGCTGCAAGGCAGCTCGGTGACCTTCCCGGCGGTCGGCACGTGGACCTTGGTGAGCGGGACGGGCACCATCGCGAACCCGAACGACCCGAACACACAAGTCTTCGACATCGCGATCGGCGAGAGCGTCTTCGAATGGACGGTCGACAATGGTCCCTGCGCCACGGGCATCACCACCGATCAGGTGACCGTGCAGGTCTTCGACAGCACCAATCCCGATGCGAACGCCGGGCCGGACCAGAACCTGTGCACCAGCGATGGCACCACCGCGCAACTGAGCGCAAGCGCGATCACCTTCCCCGCCGTGGGCACCTGGACCTTGGTGAGCGGCCAGGGCACCTTCACCGACGCGAATGACCCCAACACCACGATCACCAACCTCGGCGTGGGCGTGAACGTGCTGGAATGGAGCGTGGACAACGGCGCCTGCCCCAACGGCCTCACCAGCGACCAGCTCATCATCACGCTCTACGACGAGAACAATCCGCCTGCCGATGCTGGTCCTGATCAGGAGCTGTGCACGCCTACCGGCAGCACGATCGCTACGAACCTCGCAGGCAGTGCCATCATCGCGCCGGCCGTCGGCACCTGGACGGTGGTGAGCAGCACGGGCACCATCCTCGATCCCAATGACCCGGTCTCGGCGGTCGTGGGCCTCGAAGTGGGCGAGCACATCTTCCAGTGGAGCGTGTTCAACGGTCCTTGCGATCCAAGCAGCACCACGGACATCGTGACGATCCTGGTGTTCGATGAGAACAACCTTGATGCGGACGCGGGGCCGGACCAACAGGTGTGCACGCCCGTGGATAGCGCGGCCATGGCCGGCAGTGCCGTGATCTTCCCAGCGCAAGGAACATGGACCGTGATCAGCGGAACGGGCACCATCGCCGACCCGAACGACCCGAACACGATGATCAGCGGCCTGAGCATCGGCGTCAACGTCTTCCAGTGGGAGGTGTACAACGGCAGCTGCGCCAACAGCCTCACCAGCGACCAGGTCACCATCACACTCTTCGATGCGCAAGCCCCACCAGCCGATGCGGGCCTTGACCAGGAACTCTGTTTCCCGGATGACTTCGCCACCATCACCGGCAATCCGCCGGTCGGCGCGGCGGTGGGCACATGGAGCATCGTGAGCGGCCCAGGCAACATCACCGACCCGGCATCGCCTGTGACCACCATCACCGGCCTGCAGGTGGGCGAGACGCGCGTGCGTTGGACGCTGACCAGCGGCATCTGCGTGACCACCGAGGATGAGATGAGCATCTTCATCTACGATCCGCAGAACCCGCCCGCCAACGCCGGCCTGGATCAGGAACTGTGCGTGCCGCAGGACAGCGTGTTCATGGCTGGCAGCTCGTTGATCTTCCCGGCGCAAGGCACCTGGAGCGTGCTCGCAGGTGACGGCACACCGGTGAACCCGAATGATCCGCTCACGCTGATCGAGCAGATCGCCATCGGCGTGAACACCTACCAGTGGAGCGTGTACAACGGGCCCTGCGGAACAAGCCTCGATGATGTGACGGTGATCCTGTACGATGACACCACGGCTGCGGCCAACGCCGGTCCGGACATCGAGATCTGCCTGCCGCTCACGGCCATCGACAGCCTCCTCGGAGAGCAGCCGCCCGCACCGGCGGAAGGAACGTGGACGGTGATCGCAGGCACCGGCATCTTCGCCGATCCGAACGATCCGAACACCGCGGTGAGCGGTCTCACGCAAGGCACGAACGTGTTCGTTTGGACCCTTGAGTGGGACCCCTGCCCCAACAACGGCATCCTCACCGATACCGTCGAGGTGCGCGTGTACAACCCGAATGCGCCGCTGGCCGATGCCGGTCCCGACCAGCAGCTCTGCGGCGGTACAAGCACCACGATGGCCGGCAACACGCCGGAGATCCCGGGCGTGGGCACTTGGACGCAGATCCTCGGCGCTCCAGCCAACATCGCTTCTCCGAACGACCCGGCCACGGTGATCGATGGCCTGGACGTGGGCAGCTATCAATTCGTGTGGGAGATCTACAATGGCCAGTGCGGCTTCGGCCCGCCGAGCCGTGACACGGTGCAGGTCGACATCTTCGATCCGAACGCGCCCGATGCGCAAGCGGGCAATGACATCAGCTGGTGCACGCCAACGAGCAGTGCCGTGCTGGTGGCCAATGACCCCATCTTCCCCGCCACGGGCTCCTGGACATCGCTGACGGGCACCGGCAGCTTCGCCGACCCGAACGACCCGAACACCGCGGTCTTCAACCTCAGCGTGGGTCAGCACGACTTCGAATGGACGATCAGCAACGGTCCTTGCGGCAGCAGCAGCGATCAGATCAGCGTGTTCATCTTCGATGATCAGCAGACCCCCGCGAATGCCGGCCCGGATCAAGAATTGTGCACGCCCAACACGAGCACGACGCTGGCCGCCAACAGCGTGACCTTCCCCGGAAGCGGCCAGTGGACCGTGACGGCTGGCTCAGGCGTGTTCGCTGACGAAAGCAACCCGAACACCGGCGTCAGCGGCCTCTCGATCGGCACCAACACCTTCCAATGGACCATCGATAACGGGCCCTGCGGAAGCACGCAGGACCAGGTGACCATCGTGGTTTACAACAGCGCGCAGGCCGCCGCGAACGCAGGTCCCGATCAACAGATCTGCACACCCACCACCAGCGTGACGCTGCAGGGCAACGCGGCAGTGGCCCCAGCGGTGGGCACCTGGGTCTTCGCGAGCGGCACCGGGAACATCAGCGACCCGAACAGCCCGACGGCCACGCTCAGCGGCTTGAGCGTGGGCACCGTGGTGCTGCAATGGGTGATCGACAACGGTCCTTGCGGAACCACTACGGACAACGTGACGATCCAGATCTTCGACGGAAGCGCGCCAGCAGCGGCCGCCGGCCCTGATCAGTCGTTCTGCACGCCCATCACCGGACAGGTGAGCATGCTGGGCAGCAGCGCACCGGCTCCGGCTGTCGGCACATGGACATTGGTGAGCGGCCAAGCCACCATCGCGTCGCTGAACGACCCCTTCACGGCGATCACGGGCCTCGGGCTCGGCGCCAACGTGTTCCAGTGGACGGTGAGCAATGGCCCCTGCGGAAGCACGAGCGATGAGATCACCATCATGGTGTACGACCACACCGTGCCGCCGGCCGATGCTGGGCCCGACCAAGAGTACTGCCAGAGCGTGACGCATACCGAACTCGATGCCGTGCCCGCCACGAGCACCGCCACCGGCTTCTGGGCCTTGATCAGCGGCAATGGCGAGATCGAAGACCCTACCGACCCGCAGACCCATGTGCATGAGCTCACCCTCGGTGCGAACGTGTTCGTGTGGACGGTGACCAATGGCGATTGCGGCACCACCAGCGATACGATGACGGTCCTGATCAAGGACTGCGAGACCATCGTGATACCCGATGCCTTCTCGCCCAACGGCGATGGCACCAACGATGTGTTCGTGATCACGAACATCGAGTACTACCCCGACAACAAGTTCATGGTGTTCAACCGCTGGGGCAACAAGGTGTACGCGGCCACGCCCTACCAGAACAAATGGGACGGAACCAGCCAGTACGGTTCCGCATTCAAGGAGGGGCTGCCCGAGGGCACCTACTACTACATCCTTGACCTGGGCAACGACAAGGACCCCTACACCGGATACATCTACCTGCGCCGGTAAGCGCTCCTCACGATGCGCCCAAACGAAACAACGATGAAGATGAGAACCGCCAAACGATGGATGGGCAGTGCGCTGGGGATGCTCCTGGGCACCGCGCTCCTGGCCCAGCAGGACCCGCAGTTCACGCAGTACATGTTCAATCTGCTTGCGCTGAACCCAGCCTACGCAGGCAGCGCGGACCGGCTCAGCCTGAAAGCGCTCACGCGGCACCAATGGGTGGGCTTCGAAGGAGCGCCCACCACCCAGACGCTCACCGCGCATGGCCCCGTGTTCAACGAGAGCTTCGCGTTGGGCGGCACCATCATGCGCGACGCGTACGGCCCGGTGACGCAGTACGGCTTCATGCTCGATGCGGCGTACCGCATGTTCCTGGGCAAGAGCACGCTCGCCTTCGGCCTGAAGGGAGGCCTCAACCTCTTCCAAGGGAAGTTCGCCGAATTGCATCCGCAGACGCCCGGCGACCAGGTGTTCCAAGCGAACGTGAATACGAAGCTCGACCCGCAGTTCGGTTTCGGCATCATGTGGTACAGCGAGCGCCACTATCTCGGCCTGAGCACGCCCAAGCTGCTGCGCACGGAGTTCTTCCAGACCGATTCGCTCGCCTTTGTGAGCCAGCCGGGCCAGCGCCCGCACTGGTTCCTTTCCGGGGGCTACGTCTTCGATATCGGGCTCTACCACAAATTCAAGCCCACCTTCCTGGTGAAGGCCGTTCAAGGCGCGCCCGTGAGCTTCGACCTCAGCGCGAACTTCCTCTTCTTCGAGAAGTTCTGGCTCGGGGCTATGTACCGGCACACCGATGCGGTGGGCGCGCTGGCGCAGTACCACATCACCAATGACCTCACCGTCGGTTACGCGTACGACTTCACGCTCTCGCCATTGCGCAACTACAGCGGCGGCAGCCACGAGATCATGCTCGGCCTCAACCTGGGCAAGCCTGTCAAGGGCGTCCGTTCACCCCGTTACTTCTGATCATGAGCCCACGCAAGCACCGCACTCGCTCGCTCACCGCCCACGCAGCGCTGCTCGTCGCCGCTGGCCTCATCATGCCAGGGCAGGTCAGCGCCCAGAAGCTGCAGCAGCGCTTGGCCGATCGCTACGCCGATCGATTCGATTACGGCAAGGTGGCCGCCATCTATGAGGACCTCGACGGCAAAGGCAAGAGCGACGCCGCCACGCTGCGCGCCCTGGCCACGGCCTACACCAAGCTGGGCAATGCCGCAGCCGCTGAAGGAGCGTACCGCCGCCTCATGATCGCGCCAGGCCGCACCGTGGATGATGTGCGCGCGTTCGCTGACGCGCTGCGCGCGAGCGGGAAGTACAACGAGGCGTTGGAGCAGTACCAGGTGTACGCCAAGGAGCGCTCGGACGATGCCCGCGTGAAAGGCTACCTGCGCAGCCCCGACCTCTTCTACCGCCTCAAGCGCGACAGTGCCAGCGCAACCATCCGCAAGCTCCCCATCAACAGCCCGCAGGCCGACCTGGGCATGAGCGTGATGGGCGAGTTCCTCCTCTTCAGCAGCGCGCGCGGCGAAGGCACCGGCGGCGCGCGTGATTACTCCTGGGACCATCAGCCCTACCTCAACCTGTACAGCGCGGAGCTCAAAGGCGAGAATGCCGAGAACCCCTTGGTGATGCGGCAGCACATCAACAGCCGGTGGCATGACGGCACCGTGAGCTTCGACTCGCTGGCCAAGCGCATGTACTTCACGCGCAACAACGTGTGGTACGGCACGGTGGAGAAGAGCAAGGCGGGCATCCTGAACCTCGGCATCTACTTCAGCGATGTGGTGAAGGGCGAGTTCGGGCAGGAGGAATGGGGCAACGTGGTGCCGTTCGAGCACAACGATCCCGAGTACAACCTGGGCCACCCCAGTGTGAGCGCCGACGGCCGCAAGCTCTACTTCGCCAGCGACAGGCCGGGCGGCGAGGGCGGCGTGGATATCTGGGTGTGCCAGAACCTCGGCAACCAATGGGGCGCGCCGGAGAACCTCGGGCCCAAGGTGAATACGCCGGCCGACGAGATGTACCCGCACATCGCCGCCAACGGCACGCTGTACTTCGCCAGCAACGGGCATCCCGGCCTCGGCGGGCTCGATTTGTTCTTCAGCCGCATCGGCTCCAAGGGAGCGGGCAACGTGTTCAACCTGGGCTATCCCATGAACACGCGCCATCACGACCATGGCCTCATCCTCATCAACGATACTACGGGCTTCTTCGTGAGCGACCGTACCGGTGGCCAGGGCAGCGACGACATCTACGGCTGCACCATCCGACCTCAGCTCGTGCGCATCGCGGGCCGTGTGATCGACAAGGCTTCCAAGGAACCCGTGACCACGGCTACCGTGGTGGTGAAGGGCGCGAACGGCCAGGCCATGCGCAACGCCATGTTGGAGATGAAGCCCGATGGGCATTTCGTGCTCGACGTCCCCTACCAGGAGAACTTCCTGCTGGTGAGCAGCGCAGCCGGCTACAATCAAGCAGAGAAGGCAGTGGCCACCAATGACGATGACCTCGAGGACATCGTGATCGAGATGGAGAAGTACGACTACCTCGCTGAAGGCACCGTGTTCGACGGCGAGACCGGCCAGCCGCTTGAAGGCGCCACCGTGCTCCTCACCGATGCCAACGGCCAGGAAGTGGCACGGCACATCACCGATGCCAGCGGCAACTACCGCTTCCCATTGGAGAAGGAGCGTGAGTACCGATTGCAGGCCGAGAAGGAGAACTACTTCAAGCAGAGCGTGCGCGTGAACACGCGCACCGCCACAAGCCCGGTGATCCGCAACGACTTCCGCCTCTTCCCGCTGAAAGTGAATCAGGTGGTGCGCCTCGACAACATCTTCTACGATTACAACAAGTGGGACATCAGGCCTGATGCGGCCATCGAGCTGGATAAGCTGGTGCAGACGCTGACCGACAATCCCACAGTGGCCATTGAGTTGAGCAGCCACACCGATTGCCGCGGCAAGGACGCCTACAACCTCAACCTCTCGCAGAAGCGCGCGAAGAGCGCCGTGGATTACCTGATCAGCAAAGGCATCGGCGACGCGCGCTTGAAGAGCAAGGGCTACGGTGAGAGCAAGCCGAGCGAATCGTGCAAGTGCGAGAAGTGCACCGAGGACGAGCACCAGCGCAATCGGCGGACGGAGTTCAAGGTGCTGAGCAAATAACCGTCGCGCGGGGGGCATCCCGCTGCGACGAACAGCTATGGTCCGGGGTTAGGGGACCAAAGGGGGACGGACGGGTCGAGGCGAGAGCCGAGGCCCGTTCGTCGTTTCAAGAGGAACGTCAGTGCGCTGGCCTCACCGCTCCCGTTCGAATCGCGCTAGCACGGGACGGGCATCCTTCCCTTCGCTGTTGATGAGCAACGTGCCATCGGGCAGGAAGGTGATTCCTTCCGGTTTCGGGAACACTGATGCGTCTAGCTGATGAAGGGTGATGAAGCGGCCATTGCGATCCACCACCAGGAGCAGGCGATCCATCGCGCTGAGCAGGTAATGGTGGTCATTGATCGGGTCGATGGCCACGGAACTGAACCGGAGCTTCACGGCTGGCACCTCCCGGCCCTTGGGCGTGGTGCGCGTGGGCACGCGGATGCCGGCGTCTCGTGCCATGACCACGATGTCCTCAACCGAAAGCCGCATCACAGGCTCAGGCAGCAGCTTTCGCTCGCTGAGGTCATAGGCGAAGAGCGCCCGTTGACCACGGTCTTCAGGACCGCCCTTCGCTACGCCTTTTGGCGCGATGATCAATCGGCGCATGCGCTCATCGTGCCCGAGCCCTTCGAGGTTGTCCTGCGGCAATCGCACCCTGAAGGTGTCGAGCACCTGCGCCGATCCGGTGCCCAAGTGCATGCGGTACACGAGGCCATCACTGCGCAGCGCGTAATACTCCTCACCCACGCGGGTCAATCCTTCCATGTCTCCAGGCGGGCCGAAGGCATGCTTGCCGGTGATCCGACCGGTGGCCGCATCGAGCAGGTAAAGCGTGGCATCCTCATCCTGCAGGCAAGCCACCGTGCGGGCATCAACGTCCGTGAGCGCGCTCACCTCGTGCAGCTCTGCCGGCAGCACGAACAGCGCGCTGGGGCGGTTCAAGTCGAAGGCCACCTGGGCGTCTCCGTTGCAAAGCGCGAGCACGAGTACTGCGAGGAACAGAGGGCGCATGGAGCAAATGTCGCACGCAGCTGCAACGCACCGGCGAAACCAGCCTCAGCAGGAACGCCGGGTAGCTGGTCATGCGAATGCGGTGAGCAGCTGCATCAAGCCGCGCGATCATGCCATCGGCGGCGCGCGCCCAAAAAAGACCTGCATCGGAGCCTACTCCACAGAAGGAACGCGCACGCATCACTGACCTGGATGATCAGCGGGCATGGCCCCCTACCCGTCGAGAAGGCGACCAATTGGCCGCGAGCACGACTACATTTCGCCCGTTGCCATGAGCCTGTTCAAGAACCACCTCCTGGTCGGCATCGTCTACATCCTGGCTGCCCTGGGGGCCATCATGGGCGAGATGCGCGGGCAGCATGCGCTGGTGTACGCGTGCAAGCCATTGATGATGCTCGTGCTCAGCTTGTGGTTCTATTTCAAGAGCAGGCGCTACGGCGACCGGTTCACGCTGCTCATCCAGGCAGGGCTCTTCTTCTCCTGGCTCGGCGACATGGCCCTGATGCTTGATCATATCGACCCGTACTACTTCCTCATCGGGCTCGGCGCCTTCATGCTGGCACAGCTCTGCTATTGCATCGCGTTCGCGCACAATGTGGCTGATGTGGGCGGCGGACAGGGCTTGCTGGTGGCTTCCTTGCTCATGGCGGTGGTGCTGGCCTACGGCGGCATCTTCGGGTACGAGGTGATCCCGCGCGTGGACGCGGACGTGCAGGTTCCGGCGGGCATCTATGCCTTCGTGACCACGCTCATGGGTGCGATGGCCGCGCTGCGATTCGGACGCACCTATCTGCCGAGCTTCATCATGGTCTTCGCAGGTGCGGTGCTATTCATCGCATCGGACAGCATCCTGGCCACCGCGCGCTTCATCCGGCCTTTGGATCACGCGCCCTGGAGCGTGCTGCTGCTCTACGCTGCCGCGCAATACCTGATCGCTCGTGGCGCCTTGCGGCATGTGCTCGATCCGGAAGAGGCGCGGCGGCGCGCGGCGTTGAACACCTGAGCGCTTCAGCTGATCCTCCCCCACTCCATCTCCTTGCGCTCGCGCACGGTGCGCGCGATGGGCGCATGGGCCGGCGCGCTCAACCCGGGGTCGGCATCGAGCACGCGCTGCGCCGCCGAACGGGCCTGTTGGAGCAGCTCCGCATCCGCGATCAGATCGGCGATGCGCAATTGTGGCAATCCGCTCTGCTGCGTGCCCAGCAGGTCGCCGGGGCCGCGCAGGCGCAGGTCGGTCTCCGCGATCTCGAAGCCGTCGTTGGTGCGTACCATCGTGGCGATCCGCTCGCGCGCATCATTGCCCAGCCTGTCTCCTGTCATGAGGATGCAGAAGCTCTGCTCGGCGCCACGCCCCACACGACCGCGCAACTGGTGCAGCTGCGACAGGCCGAAGCGCTCCGCGTTCTCGATCACCATCACGCTGGCATTCGGCACATCCACCCCGACTTCGATCACCGTGGTGCTCACGAGGATGCTCGTCTCGCCTTTCTTGAATCGCGTCATCTCGAAATCCTTGGTGGTGTTGTCCATGCGGCCATGCACCATGCCAACGGCATAACGCGGCAGCGGGAAGCGGCGACTGAGGCTCTCGAAGCCGTCCATCACATGCTTCAAGTCGCTCTTCTCCGACTCCTCGATCAGCGGGTACACCACGTACACCTGCCGCCCTTTGGCGATCTCCTCCTCCAGGAAGCCGAACACCGCGTTGCGAGCCGTGTCGAAGCGATGCACGGTCCGGATGGGCTTGCGGCCCGGAGGCAGCTCATCGATCACGCTCGTGTCGAGGTCCCCGTACAGGGTCATGGCCAGCGTGCGCGGTATGGGCGTGGCCGTCATCACCAGCACATGCGGCGGCACCTCGCTCTTGGCCCACAGGCGCGCGCGCTGCGCCACGCCGAAGCGGTGCTGCTCATCGATCACCACGAGACCGAGCTTGTCGAAGACCACGCGATCCTCCAGCAGCGCGTGCGTGCCCACGATGATGTGCACCTGGCCCATGGCCAGCGCTGCGAGGATGCTCTTGCGCTCGGCCTGCTTGGTGCTGCCAGTGAGCAGCCGCACGGTGACGGGCATGCCGCCGAGCAATCGTGTGAGCGTGGCATGGTGCTGTTGCGCGAGGATCTCCGTAGGCGCCATCAGCGCGCTCTGGAAACCGTTGTCCAGCGCGATGAGCATGCTCAGCAGACCTACGAGCGTCTTGCCGCTGCCCACATCGCCTTGCAGCAATCGATTCATCTGCCGGCCGCTGCCCATGTCGCGGCGGATCTCCTTCACGACGCGCTTCTGGGCACCTGTGAGCTCGAAGGGCAGGTGCTTCGCGTGGAAACTGTTGAGGTGCTCGCCCACTTGCGCGAAGACATGCCCCCGGGATCTCTGCTGCGTGATCTGCTTCTGCCTCAGCAAGCCAAGCTGGATGAAGAAGAGCTCCTCGAACTTGAGCCGTCTGCGCGCCAGTTCCATTCGATGCTCATCGCTGGGCGCATGCACCTGTCGGAAGGCTTCTTCACGCGTGATGCCACCAAGCCATCGCACCTGCTCCGGTCCGAGCGTTTCGGGCAATAGACCGCCGATCTGCGGGAGCAGTGCTTTCTGCAGTTTCCAGATCGCTCTGCTGGTGAGTCCCCTCGCGGCGAGCTTCTCCGTGGTGCTGTATACCGGTTGCAAGGCCGATTCGATTCCGCTGTCCCAAACACTCGCCAGCTCCAGTTCCGGATGCGGCAGGTTCACCTTCCCCTTGAAGGAGCCCGGCCTGCCGAAGACCACGTACTCTTCACCGGGCTTGATGGCTTGCTGTATCCACTTCACGCCCTTGAACCAGATCAATTCGAGGCTGCCGGTCGCATCGGTGAAGGTGGCCGTGAGCCTCCTTGACTGCTTCTCTCCCACGGCCCGCGGCGCGCTGATGCGGCCGCGCAACTGCACCTGCTGAAGCTCCTCGTGCGTCGCGACGATCTCCCGCACCGTATGGAAGCGGCTGCGATCGATGTAACGGAATGGGAAATGGAGCAAAAGGTCGCTGAACGTCGCGATGCCCAATTCCGAGCGCAGGAGCTCTCCTCGTTGAGGGCCGACGCCCTTCAGGTATTCGATCGGGCTGTCGAGCATGGCCGATGGCGGAAAAGTACCATGCCCGCCCGCGCGTTTCTTTGAGGCGATGAGGAACACGGCCGCGATCGCTCATCCGGGCATCACCGAGCGATGGACACTCATCCTGCTCGGCACCATCTCGGCGTACCTGGTGCTCTTCGCCCTGCGCTTCGCGGATGAGCGGCTGTTCATGGACAGCGGGTACTACCTGGCCCGGGTGATCAATGAAGGCAAGCTCCGGATCGAGCATGGGCGCTGGGTGCTGGCGTTCGCGGAGCTGCTGCCGTTGGCTGGCGTGAAGCTGGGCTTGAGCATGAAGGCCTTGATCATGCTGCATTCGCTGAACAATGTGATCTGGATGATGGGGTGCGTCGCCGTGGCCTGGAGGATCCTCGGCGACCGGCAAGCCGCGCTCACAATCGCGCTGCTGCATCTCTTGGGATTGGCGCACGGCCTGTTCTGCCCCGTCTTCGAACTCTATTACGGAGCTGACCTCATCGTGCTCTTCATCGCCCTGCTGCGCGCCGACCAGGTGCCACCCGGTTTCAGAATGCCTGTGCTCGTCGCCGTTGGGGCACTGGCAGCATCGTGCCACGCCATCGGCTTCCTGCTGATCTGCGCCATGTTGCTGCTTGAACAGCGCCGCGTACCACGGAAGGAAGCCGTCCTTCTGGCAGTCATGCTCGCGCTCGTGGCCATCGTGCGCGTCATCACCGCTTCATCCTATGAGAAGGACAGCGCGGCGTTCCTGCTTAAAGCAATGGAAATGCCAGTGCTCGCACGCGTCTTCGGATGGGAGGACCTGGTGGGCCTGTTGCGCTACAGCCTGCTCCATTATCCGGATGTGCTAGTGCTGGCATTAATCACGATCCTCGCCCTTATCCGCGCGCGACGACGCGGAGCGGCGCTCTTCTTCGCTCTTTACCTGCTGATGATGCACATCCTGATCAGCTTGAAGCTGCCCGGTTATCTCCACGACCGATACCGGGAGCAGGTGAATCTCGGTGCGGCAGCTTGGGTGACCATGGCTCTCATGATGCATGCTCCCCTCTCGGATCGTTTGCGTCGTGCCCTCCCGATCCTCCTGCTCGCTGCCATCACCTATCGTATCGCCATCGCCGATTCACTCGCATCGTACTACGCGGAGCGAAAGCAGCACATCGAACGCGGAATCGTCCTCGCGCGCGAATCGGGCCTCAGCAAAGGCATCATCGCGGCTCCGGTGTACTTCGGTCCAGAGCATGACGTGATCGAATTGGGCTGGTCGGTTCCGGTGGAGAGCCTGCTGCTCTCTGCTAAGCCGGGGCCTGAGAGCACCGTCTCGCTGATCACCACAGAAGACATCCGTGAAGGCGGGCTCACGGGCCACCTACGTGCATTCTGGTTCCGCCGCTGGGACACGATGCCCGAATCCTGGTTGGACGAACGTTGGTTCATGCCCCCGTCTGGAGAATATGTGCCGCTGCGTGGTGAACCGCCTGACAATCCCCTATGGCTGGGTCCCGGCTTCCCGTTGAACCAACGGTGCAATCCCCTGACCCTCTTGACCAATAGGATTTCGGCCTACATTCGCCCCGCCCAACGGCCGAGGCGTTCTTTGGCGAGACCTCCACGGCACAGGCAACTTCAAACAAAAACCCGTCAGTAGAACTCATGAACATTTACGTCGCCAACGTGCCTTACACTGTGAGGGACCAGGATCTCCGTGAACTCTTCGAACCATTCGGAGAAGTGACTTCGGCCAAAATCATCATGGATCGCGCCACCAACCGGAGCCGCGGCTTCGGCTTCGTGGAGATGGCCGATGACAATGCTGGCCGGCAGGCCATTGAAGGCACCAATGGCAAGAATTTCCACGGCCGCGACCTCGTGGTGAACGAGGCCCGCCCCCGCACGGAAGGTGGCGGCGATCGTGGTGGTTACGGCGGTGGTGGTGGCCGTGGCGGCTATCGCAACGACCGCGGCGGTGATCGCGGCGGTTACGGTGGTGGCGGCGATCGCGGTGGCTACCGTGAGCGCAGCGACCGTGGCGGTTCGCGCGACGACTACTAGGCTGGTCAAACCCTGAAGAACGAGGGCCGTCTCATCCGAGGCGGCCCTTTCTCTTTCCGGTCCCGCGAAAAGTTGTTGATCGATCGCACCATCGGCGGACCGCGAGGCCCATCCCCGGCCCATCCGCCGCCCACACCGGTATTTTCACCGCCTCGCATGCGCCACCTTCTGCTCGTTGTTCTGCTCGTTCCTCTGACCTCGCTTGCACAGCCTGTTCGGAATGGCGCACCACGCGGCCCGGCGATCGGCCGCATCTATGGCCGTGTGCTCGACGCCAGCACGGGCAAAGGCGCAGAGTACACCACCGTGGCGGTTCGCGTCGCCTTCAAGGACAGCATCGTCGGCGGCAGCATCACGCGCAGCACCGGGGAATTCGAAGTGGACAAGCTGCCTGTCGGGCCGCCGCTCAAGGTCACCATCAGTTTCATCGGATACACAGCGCATGAGGAGCAGGTGCGGCTCACGCGCGAGCGCACGGAATTGGACCTCGGCAACATCGAACTGAAGCCTGATGCCGAATTGCTGAAGGAAGTGGAAGTGACCGGTGAGCGCTCAACGATGGTGATGCAGGTGGATCGCCGCGTGTTCAACGTGGACAAGGACCTGAGCACGCAAGGAGGCACCGGCGTTGACGTGATGAAGAACGTGCCTGGCTTGAGCGTGGACCTCGATGGCAACGTGCAGATGCGCGGCTCTTCAC
This sequence comes from Flavobacteriales bacterium, assembly GCA_016788405.1. Classification (GTDB taxonomy): domain Bacteria; phylum Bacteroidota; class Bacteroidia; order Flavobacteriales_F; family PHOS-HE28; genus PHOS-HE28. The sequence continues at coordinate 1,157 of JAEUSX010000241.1, read as the reverse complement.
CGCAGATCCTGGTGAACGGCCGACCCACGGCCATGTTGCTGGAGCAGATCCCCGCGGAGGACATCGAGAAGATCGAGGTCATCACCAACCCATCGGTGGCCTTCGACGCCAACACCACCGGGGGCATCATCAACGTGGTGCTGAAGAAGACCAACAAGCCGGGGTACAGCGGCCAGGTGCAGGCGGGCGCCGGCACGAACAACCGGTACCAGGGCGGACTCAACCTCAACATGAAGGAGGGCCGATGGAACTTCAGCCTCGGCTACAACTACAACATCGGCGCCAACCTCACCGATGGGACCACGGACCGCACGGAGCGCAGCGCGGGGCTGACCACCGGATACTTCGAGCAGGCCACCAGCAGCGAGCAGACGCGCCGCATGCATGGCGGCCGCTTCGGCGTGGACTGGCAGGTGACCAACCGCAATCTGCTCAGCTTCTCGCAAAGCGTGCGCTTCCATGATCACTACGGCGAGGACCGGCTTGCAGCCACTATTCGCGGCGCGGGCCGAGAGCTGTTATCCACTTCCGAACAGGATAACAGCTCCGATTCAGAGACCATGAGCGCCACCACGCAGCTCGCCTTCCGCCGGAAGGCGCCCAAGGAAGGCCGTGAATGGGGCGCCGACCTCACGTACAACACCTGGGGCAGAAGCAGCCTGGCGCGGTTCGCGCAGAGCAACAACAACGCGGCCGGCGACCCGCTGCCCGCCAGCCCACGCGTGCAGGACAACCTCGGCGGCAGCCACTATGACCAATTCACGCTGCAGGCGGATTGGGCGGAGCCGCTCGGCGAGAAGAGCAAGCTCGAGGTGGGCGTGAAATCGAATATGAAGCGCGACGATACCTACCTCGATGTCTTCGTCACCTCGCCGTTGGTCGGCCAGTCCGTCGCGGATACCAGCCTCACCAACGATTACGGGATCACCGACATCATCAATGCGGCCTATGTGAACCTGCAGCGAAAACTCACGGACCACTGGGGCCTGCAGGCCGGCTTCCGCTTCGAGCAGACCTGGTTCGAGACCGAGGTGCGCAACAAGGGCATCACGTACAGCTACCGTTACCCGAATGGGACGGAGAACATCGCGAAAGCGCTCTTCCCTGGCATCTTCCTCTCACGCAAATGGGACAAGAGCATGCGCGAGGTGCAGGTC